>JAIFKM010000086.1 GCA_020049575.1 Desulfobulbaceae bacterium | reverse complement strand
ATCACACTTACGTCCAGGAGCAGCAAGGACGAAGAAAACAGAGTACCGATGTGCGGCATTCCGTATCATGCAGCAGCATCATATCTTGCGAAACTTGTACAGGCTGGTTATCGTGTGGCAATCTGCGAACAGACAGAAGATCCATCTCTTGCAAAAGGTATTGTCAAACGAGAGGTCGTTCGTATTCTGTCGCCTGGGGTGGTAACAGATCAACACATCCTCGACGACAAATCAAATAACTATCTTTGTGCTTTGAACCGAAGCTCTCAAGGCAAGGTTGTCACCTTTGGCCTGAGCTTTCTTGATGTCAGTACCGGAGAGTGCCTGGTTGGTGAATTTGAAGATAACTCCGCTGACAGTAAACTTATCCTTGATAAACTCGCCCTCCTTGCTCCAGCCGAAATACTGATCAACACCCAGGACAGATCCCCGCTTGATGCATTTTTGCTGACAGCTGCTCAACTCCTGCCAGGGCTCTGCATAACAGAACGCCCATCGTATATTTTTCAATTTCAGGCTGCGACAGAGCTTCTGCATGACCATTTCAAGGTTGTCACTCTTGACGGCTTTGGCTGTGGTCATCTGCGCTCCGCAGTCGTTTCAGCAGGTGTTCTTCTCGATTATATACGGGAAACCCAGAAATCGGCAATTGACCATATCGAGAAATTGACGCCGCTCGATATTTCTTCTTTTCTGCAAATCGACGACGCATCCCGCCGAAACCTGGAACTGACCCAGACTCTTCTTGGCGGAAAAAGAGAAGGGACGCTGCTTGCAATCATGGACAAGACCTGCACTCCGATGGGTGCACGTTTATTGAAAAACAACCTCCTTTTTCCCCTTCAGGATCTGACACAGATTTTTCGCCGCCAGGAAACCGTCGCCTTCTTTCATCAGCAGAGTACCTTGAGAAACGACCTGAGGAATATTCTCAAGATTGTATATGACATTGAACGACTTAACGGCCGTATCATGCTTGGCTCCTGCAATGGTCGCGACCTGCTTGCTCTCAGGGATTCGTTGAAACAGCTGCCCGATATCTTCAATCTAATACGTCAGTGTCCCCACGGTCATCTTTTCGACATCTGCCATTCTTTCGATGTCCTCCAGGATATTCATGAATTACTTGAGGCTGCTATTAATCCGGAGGCTCCTTTGTCGTTGCGCGATGGCAATCTTATCCGTGAAGGATATAATCCGGAACTGGATGAGTTGATTTCGATATTGCGCGATGGGCGGCAGTTGATTCTCGACCTTGAAAAAAAGGAACGTGAGCTTTCCGGTCTTGCAAAACTGAAGATTGGTTACAATAAAGTCTTTGGCTATTATCTCGAGGTCAGTAAAGGGCTCTGCGATAAAGTACCCGACTACTTCATTCGCAAACAGACTCTGGTCAATGCAGAACGCTTCATCACCCCGGAGCTCAAGGAATTTGAGGCAAAGGTACTCGGCGCCGAGGATCGGCGCCTGACTCTGGAGTATCAATTATTTTCAGATATCCGCAGACGGTTATCCAACGAAAGCAGCAGAATTCTCAGAACGGCCCACAACCTTGCCCAGATCGACTTCCTCTCTACCCTTGCTGAAATCGCCCAGGCTTATAACTACCGACGGCCTGAAATATCAGAGTCAGAAGAAATTTACATTCAGGAGGGGCGTCATCCAGTCATCGAGCGTAGCCTTCCCTCTGGCAGATTTGTGCCCAACGATGTTCTGCCATTCTGCGACAGACAGCCCTGATTGTCCTCATGGCCCAGATGGGTAGCTTTGTGCCTGCGGACCATGCCCGTATCGGTATCGTTGACCGCATCTTCACCCGTGTAGGGGCAATGGACGATCTTCGCAGAGGCCAGTCAACGTTCATGGTTGAAATGAGTGAAACTGCTAACATCCTAAATAACGCCACACCGCGTAGCCTTGTAATCCTCGACGAAATAGGGCGAGGCACTTCGACGTATGACGGTCTGTCAATCGCTTGGGCAGTAGCTGAAGAACTTGTGCAAAAGGATGGCAAAGGTGTAAAAACCCTGTTTGCCACTCACTATCACGAACTCATCGATCTTGCCTTGACTCAGCAGCGTGTGCGAAACTTCTCCGTTGCTGTTCGGGAATGGAATGATTCCATCATATTCCTGCATAAACTTGTCGAAGGTGGAACCAATAAGAGCTATGGAATTCAGGTAGCTGGTCTTGCAGGCGTTCCTCTACATGTGGTGCAGAGAGCCGAGGAAATACTGAGAAATATCGAATTGGGGGAGTTTGACCAGGAAGGTGAGCCGTCCATTGCCAAAAGCAGAAAGAATCGAAAAACTAAGAATAGAACCCACCCCCAACAGCTCTCCCTCTTTCAGCTTCCAACTGACCCATTACGGGAGTTTGTGCTTGGCCTGAATGTTGATGAACTCTCCCCTCGTCAGGCACTCGAAACAATATACCAACTTAAAGACCTGGCAGATTAGCAAGTACTACACTGGCAATCATCAGCAGCATCTACTTTCTCCATATTCTTTTGCCTTCCAGCCTCCTTTTTTGTATAGTCTCAACACTGATAATCGCAACTCGGTTGCATAGTAAGACCTATATACCCTCTACACACCCTCCGGCCTAACTCCGCTATGCCTCGAATTATTTTTTCCATACTACTAGTTCTGCTTCTTCTCAGCCTCGGCGCGATAGAATCCAGAAGCGATGATTCAAATACCAGTTCTGGGCCAATCGACTACTCGCAATCCACAAACGGCCAACTTTATGAACAGGCGAAATTCTACTACAATCAGCTCCTTACTAATCAATCACTGCAGAAATCAAGAGAGAGTTGGTTGAAAGGTACACGTAATTTCAGAAGACTTTTCCTCCTCAACCCAAAAGACGAGTTAGCCCCCTCCTGTCTCTTTATGCTTGGGCGAATGTATAGACAAATGTATGAGAATTTCAAATTGGGCCTAGATCTCGATGAAGCTCTGGGGAATTTTAATGAATTAATTCGTCTTTTCCCAGGGCACAGGCTCGAAGATGACGCGCATCTGGCAATAGGGCTCATTTATCTCAACCAGAAACAGGACCCTCAGAAAGCCGCAAATGCTTTCGAAACAATTGTCACTCGCTTTCCAGAAGGTGATATGCGGAGTCTCGCTGCTGATAAACTGAAATTGCTTTCAAAAGAATATGATATTGCTCTACCCAAAATACTGATTGGTGATGCGCAATCAGAGGAACTTAATACAATTTTTCCAGCCAAACATTGGTCATCCCAGGATTACTCTCGAATTGTCGTTATGGCAGCCGCCCCCATCACATATAACGAGACCATTGTAGATCAAAAGGATAAACAACGGCGCCTGTTCTATATTGATTTCAAAAACAGTTACATAGAACCTCAGTTCCGAACCAAGACGAGTATCAAAACTGGCCTTCTCAAGCAAATCCGGACGAGCCAGTTCAGTGCCGACACAGTCAGATTTGAAATTGATGTTGAATCCATCGACAGCTACAAGATATTCAGTTTGCCAGAACCATTCCGTGTTGTTATCGATATCCGAGGGAAAAAAGATATCACTCCAATATTGACCAAAAAATCCCAATTGCCCACGCCTAAACTGGATATTCCGCCACCCCCAGTACCTCTTGTAAAGAGTACACGCCAAATAGAAAAGCAGAAACCGGTCACAGTAGTTTCAATAGTTAGAGAAAAACAGAAGCGTGTTTTTTCTCAAGAATCAACAGTGCCGAAAAAATCACTTTCTTCAAAAAAACCTATCTCGCCGCAAGCGATTTCACTTGCCCAACAACTTGGCCTCGGTGTTAAAAAAATCGTCCTCGACCCTGGTCACGGCGGGAAAGACCCTGGAGCGATGGCAAATAACATGCAGGAAAAAGACATTGTTCTCAAAATTGCAAAAGAACTGAAACCAGTTCTCCAGAAAGAACTCGGTTGCGAGGTAGTTCTCACCCGCCAGAGTGATGTATTTCTGCCTCTTGAGGAACGCACTGCCATTGCCAATACACAGGAGGCAGACCTTTTTATCTCCCTGCACATCAATGCCCATCCTTCCACAACCGTCCGCGGCACTGAGACATATTTCCTAAATTTCAGTACAAATGCTGATGCCATGAGGGTAGCAGCTATGGAAAACGCTACATCAACTCATCAGATGAGTGATCTTGAAGATATTCTCTCTGATATCATGAAAACTTCCAAGATCGACGAATCTTCAAGACTAGCTCAAAATGTACACAATGCAATTCTTTCCGGAATAGATCAGAAAATCTTTGGGAAGGTAAAGAATCTTGGAGTGAAACAGGCACCTTTCTACGTACTCATCGGTGCAGACATGCCGGCAATTCTCTTGGAAATCGCCTTTCTCAGCAATGAGGATGATGCTAGGAATTTGCGAGACCCTAAATTCGTCGCATCGTTGACAAAGGAGATTACAAGCGGGATACGATCATATATGCAAATCAATACCGCAAGCCTGGATATAAAAAAGTGATGATGCGTCATTCCTTTTAAGGGGAATTCATTCAAAGAGGGAAGGGGATCAGCGAGCTCAAAAAAACCTGGCCGGTTCTTTGCAGGAACCGGCCAGGTTTTTTTTTATACGCTATTGAATCTTATGACATCTTAGCAGTCTTAATGCGAGCCATTGCCCGCTGCAGTGCTGCCTCTGCTCGAGCTCTATTAAGTGCTTCATCATGTTGCAGAGCCTGGGCTAATCTCTTTTCTGCCCGTTCCTTCGCGCGCATTGCTCGATCGACATCGATTGCGCTACCAAATTCTGCACTCTCGACCAGAAAGGTAATCTTGTTGTTGGAAACTTCACAAAATCCACCACTGATCATAAGAGTCTCACGTTTACGCCCTTGTTCATAGGTCAGTGTGCCAATCTTGATAGTAGAGAGGAAAGGAGCATGATTGGCAAGCACACCAAAATCTCCTCCATACCCAGGAGCATTAACGATGTCTACATCCTCGTTAACAACTGCTCCTTTGGGAGTCACTACTTCTAATCTAATCTGTTGTGCCATTGAAATAACCCCTCAGAATAAATTAAGCTTGAGCCTTCGATTTGGCATCCTTGGCAACAGCCTCATCAATAGAACCAACCATATAGAAGGAGTTTTCGTTCAGATCATCATGTTTTCCTTCGAGGATTTCCTTGAATCCCTGCACAGTGTCAGCTACTTTGACGAATTTTCCAGCCATACCTGTAAATACTTCAGCAACAGTAAACGGCTGTGAGAGGTATCTCTGGATTTTTCTCGCACGGGCAACGAGGAGTTGATCTTCTTCCGAAAGTTCATCCATACCGAGAATTGCTATAATATCCTGTAGGTCTTTATATTTCTGCAGAGATACTTGGACACCACGTGCAACTCTGTAATGCTCTTCTCCGATTACATTCGGGTCAAGAATACGTGAAGTTGAATCGAGAGGATCCACAGCAGGGTATATCCCAAGTTCAGAAATCTGACGTGAAAGAACGACTGTTCCATCAAGATGCGCGAAGGTCGTAGCCGGAGCAGGGTCAGTCAAGTCATCAGCAGGTACATATACGCATTGTACTGCAGTGATAGATCCTTTTGTTGTAGAGGTAATGCGTTCCTGCAATGCACCAAGATCAGTAGCCAAAGTCGGCTGATAGCCAACCGCTGATGGGATACGTCCAAGTAGGGCGGAAACCTCAGAACCAGCCTGTGTAAAGCGGAAAATGTTGTCAACGAAGAAAAGTACATCCTGTCCCTCAACATCTCGGAAATATTCCGCAGCGGTTAGTCCGGTGAGCGCAACGCGGGCACGTGCTCCTGGAGGCTCTGTCATCTGCCCGTAAATAAGAGCTGCTTTGGGAAGAACTCCAGATTCTTTCATCTCATGGTAAAGGTCGTTCCCTTCACGTGTACGTTCACCAACACCACAAAATACCGAAATTCCGCCATGATGCATGGCAATATTATTTACCATCTCCATCATGATAACAGTCTTACCGCAACCAGCCCCGCCAAACAGTCCCATCTTACCACCAAGAGGGAAGGGAACGAGCAGATCGATAACTTTGATTCCTGTAGCCAGAACTCGTACCTGGGTATCCTGCTCAGTGAACAAAGGGGCATCCCGATGAATAGGCATGGTTTTATCGGAAGAGATTGGTCCCAATCCATCTACAGGTCTTCCAACAACATTCATAATGCGGCCAAGTGAGGGCTGACCTACCGGAATGGTGATTGGTTTCCCAGAATCTCTAACCTCGAGGCCACGAACGAGACCATCGGTCTGATCCATAGCAACGCATCGACAAACGTTGTCACCTAGATGCTGAGCAACCTCAATAACAAGATTGTCAGGTACATCTGAGATACCGGCATTGCTTACAAAACAGGCATTCATAATGTTTGGAAGATTGCCCGCTTCAAACTCAACGTCAACGACTGGACCGATGACCTGTGTAATTTTTCCTATTTTTTGCTCACTCATAGGGCCTTACCCCTCCTCAGAAGTCTTAGATT
>JAIFKM010000221.1 GCA_020049575.1 Desulfobulbaceae bacterium | reverse complement strand
GCCATCCGCTGCGAGATAACCCGTTCCATGCCCTGACTCTGTACCAGGAATATCTCCCGGGCAAAGATATCAGCCCGAGGGTCGGCCCGGATAACCTCGGCCAGGTGCCGCAGCAGGTTTTCCGTGCGGTTGGAGGCGTGGAGATAGAACATGGATGATGGCACCAGGAAAGAGATGGAGTAAGCTCAGCCTCGACCGGCGGCAGGCCGGACGGGGCCCTGTCCGGCGTATTCATAGATGGCGTAGACCAGACCGGCCAGGATGCCGAGGGCGAAAAAAAGCCGCAGCCGGCGGTTCCAGGGCACCTTCTCGCCGCCGGACATATACTGCAGAGTGGCGATGATCACATAGGTAAACCCAGCAACATAGGGGGCCGTCTGCAGGATCTGCCAGGCGGTGGCCTCAAGACTTCTGGAAATGTCGGCAGCCGGCCGGAAGTTGAACAGCAGATAGACTGCAGCTGACAGATAAAACGTTACTTTCTCTCTTAAACTCTCTTTTACATTCTGCATATGAACACGATTGATACCCTCTATTTTCCAGGCACCGTTTTTTTATCCGGCAGCCAGTTCCCTCTCTTTCTGCTCTTTCCCCAGGTCCATATCCTCCAGCCGGTCGAGGCGGGAGAGAACGACGGGGCAACCGCCGAGCACCCTGATATTTTCATTAAAAATGGTTTCTGTCAAGTGCATACTCCCTGCCCTCTCGGCGACAGCAGACAGCGTTTTCTCCACCTGATTACCGACATCAGAAACCGCAAGGACGACTATGCCGCCCAGCTCAGCTCCCTGACCATGGCTGCCATGTCCGCTCCCCGACCGCAGGGTGATGACACCACCCAGGGCATTATCTCCTCGCTGCTGGGCACGAAGAAGGTGGAAGATGAACAGGAACACCGGGAGTCGGTTGAACTCGCCCTCTGGCAGGCCCGTCTGGTGCTGAAAATAGCGGAGATCCTCGATCATGAGGAAGAAGAGATCGCCGAGCAGCTTGCCCTGCTGGAAGATCGCGAATCAGACTTGTTCCGGCAGCTGCACGGAGAGGATCTTGAAGACGCGGAGGAAGACGACCCCCTGCGGGAACTGCTGGAACTCCGGGACAAAATCAATCATCCAACGGCCTCTGTGATCAAAAACCGTTTCAGGGCCTGGAAGCAGCTCTATATCGCCGGCGATCTGCCGGAGTGGCCCATCTGGGTTACAATGATGCTCGAGGCAGCCGATATCATCCTAGAGCAGTACGAGACCCTGCAGGGCAGGCCAGCCCTGGAAATTGGTCTGATTCCCTTGCCGGCAAGCCTTGGCCGGGATCAGCAGGAGGCCTTTGCGCTCGTCTCCGCGTTCCGCGAAGCCAACGCTGACCTGCTCTGCCGCCTGGTAGCTGAACTTTCCACCCGGTTATCTCCCGACCAGGACACGTCAGACAATGCCCCCCGCTTCCCGGCTGTCGGCGCGGCGCTCAGTGATGAATGGCGCGAGGCCATGCAGAGCCACTTCCCGGAGGCACTGTACGGACGGACCGCCATCACCGCCTACCTCCTGCCCGGACAATCATTTGCCACCCTGCTCGGCAAAAAAGAGCAAACCAGGTCGACTGACCGGGTCATGCTGCTGGTAATCGGATGATACCGGCAAAGGACATCACATTCTTGCCCTTGGTCAGCGGGTCATGAAAAAGCACGAGTTCGAACACTTCGCCAGAAACCTGCCAGAGACTCCGGGCATCTTTGGCCGCGAGGATTTTTTCAACTGTGCGATCCTCGTGCCCTTTATCTTTATTGATGAGGAATGCCACTTGCTCTTCCAGAAACGGGCATCAACCATCCGTCAGGCCAGCGAGATCTGCTTCCCCGGCGGCAAGTTCGATCCACACCTGGACGGCAGCTACCGGGACACGGCCCTGCGGGAGACCATAGAGGAGTTGGGGATCCTACCTGAAAGCATCAGGATTACCGGCAGGCTCGACACGATGGTGACACCGCGGGCTGTGATCGTCGAACCCTTCGTCGGCATCCTGGAAATCGACAGCCTCGATGATCTCCGACCCGATCCCCGCGAAGTGGCAGAGGTCTTTACGCTGCCTCTGGCTTGGTTTATCACGGCGGAACCAGAGATCTATCATAACCGCATCGAGATCCAACCGTCCTATTTTGATAGCGAAGGCCAGGAGCATATCCTGCTGCCGGTGGATGAACTGGGATTGCCTGCTCGCTATAAGGAAAGAAGAAGCGAGTGGACCCATAAGGTCGTAGTCTACAAGAATGAAAAATGCACCATCTGGGGCCTGACGGCGGCGATCATCCTCGGGATGATCCGCAGGATGGCCTGACCGCCTTTCTTCCTGCCCAATCTTCTGATAAAACCGCCAATGTGCCTCATCCTCTTCGCCTACCGCACACACCCCGGATACAGGCTGATTCTCGCCGCCAATCGGGATGAGTTCTTCGCACGACCGACCGAACCGCTGGCCTTCTGGCCTGATGAACCAAGGATCCTGGCCGGGCGCGATCTGCAGGCCGGAGGAACCTGGTTTGGTCTCACTCCCGATGGACGCTTTGCCGCCGTCACCAATTACCGCGATCCGCAGAACAACTCTGCCACGGCCCTGTCTCGCGGCAGAATCCCTATCGATTTTTTAAAATGTGGGTTATCGCCCGAAGAGTTCTGCAGCGCGAGAATGAACGATTGGCATCTTTACAACGGCTTCAACCTGCTGGCAGGTGACATGACAGGCCTGGTCTGGGCCTCAAACAGGACGAAAGAACTGCAGAGAGTGCAACCCGGTCTGCATGGCCTGAGCAATCATCTGCTCGACACACCTTGGCCGAAGGTGCGGCGTGGCAAGAAAAAACTTCGACAACTGCTGGCAGCCTCCGGGTCGCTCGACGCCGAGGATCTCTTCGCCCTGCTCGAAGACAACTGGCAGCCTCCGAATGAGGATTTGCCGGAGACCGGCATTGGTATCGAGTGGGAGCGCCTGCTGGCGCCCATATTCATCAGCGGAGAAAACTACGGCACCCGTTCATCTCTGGTTCTGATTGTTCGGGAAAAAGGTGAGGTGATCTGCAGCGAACGAACCTTTCGCCACGAAAGGGGAATGCATAGAGAAACAGAACGAAGAGAAGTTCTCCTGGATTGTATTCAAGGAAACAACTCTGCACTGTGACATTGCAAGACCGGGAGGCGCCACTTTTGCGTAACTGGCAACTGGCCTTGCAATCTCATAGACCGCATATCGCCGCAGCAATCGAAATCAATCTTTTTTCATGCGGCAGGTGTAGGGATTGATGGTCATCACCGGACAGGGAGCCGAACGCACCACCTTGTCGGCAACGCTGCCGAACATGATCTTCTCAAGCCCCTTATAACCGTGGGTTCCCATGACGATGAGATCACCCTTCACCTCGGCCGCGAATTCGACAATCCGTTCCGCCACATCGCCCATGAAAACATGGTGATGCACTTCACTGACCCCAACCTTGGCAAAAAAATCCGCCTGTTCGAGACAGAATGAAGCCATCCGTTCTTCAGCGCCTTCAATGAGATCGTGCTCGAGGGTGGGCATGCTCATCTGCGGCACGAAAAACCCGGAGTAGTCCTCAAAGTTCTGGATAATGAACACAAGTTCCAGCGATGCCCCGAATTTTCCCGCAAGATATGCCGCGGATTCGGCGATAAGCCTTGAATTGTCGGAAAAATCGATTGGCGTAATCACCTTTTTAACATCCAATATCTTCTCCATGGCCACCTCCTCGGCTCAGTTGACAGAACTTCTTAACATCCTGTTCACACTTATATTTTCCCACAAACATAAACTATATGCAAGGGAATTATGACCACCGTCACACGGACAGGCGCCATCGCGGCATTTTTGTGGCTTGCACAACTCACGATTCCGCCTATCCTGATATTTATAATACTTTGTGGTACATCAAGGAGACGCAGATCATGCATGTCAAGGCACTTTCAATCAGCAACCGTAAAGGTATCCGCAACAACAGGATGAGGTTGAGTACCTCTGAAATCAGTGCAGCAGGTCGTTGATGATCTGCTTGTACTTCTTCTCGATGACATGCCGCTTTTTCTTCAGGGTGTTGGTGAGTTCCTCGCCGAGCTTGAATTCTTTTTTCAAAAAGGCTATGCCCTGCAGTTTTTCATGAGCTTTAAACCCCTGCTTGGGATGAAGCAGCCGGTTCATGTCCCGCTTGATATGCTCGAGCACCTTGCTGTTGGTCAGCAGTTCCTCACCCTCCATGCGCAGATCGCTGAATTTCTGACTCACGTATTCAGTGAGTTCATCGATATTGGGAACCAGCAGCGCCCCGAGTCCCTTTTTATCCTGGCCAACCAGGATGGCATCCTGGATGAAGGGGAACATGGTGATGGCATTCTCAATGCGGGTCGGATCGATATTTTCGCCGCTCGCCAGCACGATGATCTCCTTGGCCCGACCGGTGATGACCAGTTCACGGTTCACGGTCAGCTTGCCCAGATCGCCGGTTCGGAAAAAACCGTCTTCGGTAAAGGCCTTGGCATTCTCCTCTTCGTTGTGATAGTACCCTTTCGTCACCTGGGGACCACGCACCTCAATCAGTCCTTCTTCTCCGACCGGCAACTCAAGTCCTTCCTCCGAGACGATCCGGATTTCGGTCTGAGGCACTGCCGGCCCAACCGTACCGTAGACCCGGCAATTCACCCCTCTGCCGGCGATCGCCGGTGAGCATTCGGTCATGCCGTAGGCATTGACAATTCGGATACCGACGGCATCGATCCACTCCTCGAGATAGCTGGCAAGGGTGCCGCCGCCGCTTATGGCCAGCCTCAATCTGCCGCCGAAGCGCTGACGAACGACCGCCAATTTCTTTTCTGCAAGGTACTGCAGGGGGAAAAGCAGAACCATTTTCATCAGAGCCAGGGCCTTATCAACAATGATCCGCCAAGGTTTTTCGTTGGTAAACCGAGGCAGGCGATCAAGGAATCGCCGTCTGTTGCGGCGAAAGGC
>JAIFKM010000110.1 GCA_020049575.1 Desulfobulbaceae bacterium | reverse complement strand
GTCTTCGCTTTTCCATGTGTCACCTCGTTGCTGGTCAGGAAGAACAGTTGTCTGTGGACAGTAGAACAATGATTTCCAGATGATAGGAAAGGCAGTGTCACTGCTGTACGCACATTTTGGTAATCTGTATGGAGATCGAACCAACTGGTGTCCTCTTGAGTGCGACGGACCCTCTTGACTCATTCTTAATTCTACGTATTTTCTTAGCTATTGGCAAGGGCTGAAGTCGTATATGGGGCAGCCTCGTGTATTGAGGGTTTCATATGGTTTCATAGGAGTGAAATTGTTGCACAGCAATAAAAGGTAATACCAATTATATTTAGACTGGATTAACTCTCGATGTTATGGGTATTATGTTCCATAAATGTTGTTATTGACTATGTATTTGTTAAAGTATATAATTGGTATGACCAATATTTGTGTGCGGGCAAATGGGACTTTTCTACCATTACGTCCTGTCCAGGAAGGGCTTTTTACTTAACCGGGAGATTTGAGAGCATGAAAAATAATCAGGAACACACACACCTATCTGAGCCGTACCATCGTTTCCTGACGATGATAGAAGGGGTCGTTGCAGCCGATCGGGTTATTTCCGATCCGCTGAGAACTCTGGCATACGGCAATGACGCCAGTTTCTATCGCCTGGTGCCAAAGATCGTCATCAAGGCTGACCATGAAAATGAGGTGGCGGCCCTGCTCCGGGCATCGCACAGCTGCCGTGTTCCAGTGACCTTCCGGGCGGCCGGCACCAGTCTTTCAGGTCAGGCCGTGACTGATTCGGTCCTCATCGTCGCGGGAAGCCGATGGCAGGAATTCGAGGTCCTTGAGGAGGGCCGGAGGATCAGGCTGCAGCCGGGAGTCATAGGCAGGCAGGCCAACAGCTGGCTCAAACCGTTCGGCAAGAAAATCGGCCCTGATCCTGCCTCGATCAATGCCGCGATGATCGGCGGTATCGCCGCCAATAACGCCAGCGGCATGTGCTGCGGCACCTCGCAGAACAGCTACAAGACAGTATCGAGCATGCGTCTGGTCCTGCATGACGGATCGGTGCTCGACACCGGCAGTTCGACCAGCCGCATGGCCTTCCGGGCAAGTCATCCTGAGTTCATTGCCGCCCTTGAGGATCTTGGCCTGCAGGTCAAGGCCAATACCGAGCTGGCCGGACGTATCAGGCAGAAATTCAAGATCAAGAACACCACCGGTTACAGTCTCAACGCCTTGGTCGATTTTGCCGATCCCTTTGATATCATGGTGCATTTGCTGATCGGCTCGGAAGGGACTCTGGGTTTTATCTCGGAGATCACCTATGACACCGTCGAAGAACTGCCCTGCAAGGCCAGCGCCTTGATCATCTTCCCGTCCATTCGTGAGGCCTGTGTCGCCACCGCAATTCTCAAGAGTCAGCCTGTGGCTGCGGTCGAACTGATGGATCGGGCCGCACTGCGAGCCGTCGAGCACAAGGAGGGTATGCCTGGATATCTCCAGACCCTTTCGTCGGCGGCAACCGCCCTGCTTGTCGAGACGCGGGCTGCCGAGCCTCTGCAGCTTCGTTCTCAGATCGCCGCGATCTCGGCAGCGCTGGCCGACCTTACACTTGAGCTGCCCCTCGAATTCACCGATAACGTGGCGGAGTACACCGGGCTGTGGAATATCCGCAAAGGGCTCTTTCCGTCGGTCGGGGCGGTCCGCAGGTCCGGCACGACGGTTATTATCGAGGATGTGGCCTTTCCCCTGGAAAAACTCGCCGACGCCACCCTCGAACTCCAGCAGATCCTGGCAACGCATGATTATCATGAAGCGATCATCTTCGGCCATGCCCTCGAGGGCAATCTGCACTTCGTCTTCACCCAGGATTTCGGCACCAAAGAAGAGGTTGAGCGTTACGGCCGACTGATGGACGATGTCTGTCGGATGGTGGTCCAGGGCTATGATGGCTCGTTAAAGGCTGAGCATGGCACTGGCCGCAATATGGCCCCCTATGTCGAGATGGAATGGGGAAAAGAGGCCTACGAGCTGATGCAGGGCATAAAGAGACTCTTTGATCCGCACGGCCTGCTGAATCCCGGGGTCATTCTCAACAGCAACCCGCACATCCATCTGGAGAACCTCAAGCCTCTGGCCTCGACACATCCGATCGTCGATAAATGTATCGAGTGCGGCTTCTGCGAGCCGGTCTGTCCTTCGCGGAACCTGACCCTCACCCCGCGCCAGCGCATCACCGTGCAGCGCGAGATCTCCCGTTTGCGTCGGGAGAACACCTCGCCTGAACGTCTTCAGGCCTTGGTCGGCGGCTATACCTATCAGGGCGACCAGACCTGCGCCACCGATGGACTCTGCCGGGGCGCCTGTCCGGTCGAGATCAATACCGGCGATATGACCAAGGAGCTGCGCCGTCTGCGGGTCGCCAATACCCCCAGGGAGTCACTGGCCATCTGGGTGGCGCGCCATTACGCCCTGGTCACGGCCATGGTGCGGCTTGGTCTGCAGGCGGTGGGCGGCATCCACCGGCTGATCGGCACCGAGACCCTTGGGGCAATTGCCAGAAAGGCCCGCAGCTTCAGTGGCAACCGTCTGCCCCTCTGGACTCCGCACATGCCGCGCGGGGCCGAGAAACGGCGCTATGACGATATTGCCGCCGCAGAGGATCTCCATGTCGTCTATTTCCCGAGCTGCATTTCCCGGACCATGGGACCGTCACGCGAAGACGACGAACAGCGTCTGCTGTCTCGGATCACCGAACAGGTGCTGCGGAAGGCCGGTTATGGGGTGATCTATCCGCCGGATATGGAAAAACTCTGCTGCGGTGTGCCCTTTCAGAGCAAGGGGGCGTTCCGCCAGGCTGATGAAAAATCGGCGGAGCTCGAGCGGGTGCTGCTGCAGGTGAGCCATAACGGTCGCTATCCGGTCCTCTGTGATACCAGTCCCTGTCTCTACCGGATGCGCGAGACGATGGATCGACGGCTTCGTCTCTACGAGCCGGTTGAATTTGTCCATGATTTCCTGTTGCCTCGCCTGAAGATCAGCAAGGTTGACGAGACAATAACGATCCATACCACCTGCTCTTCCGAGAAGATGGGTCTTGCCAGCAAATTCAGGGCGGTGGCCGAGGCCTGCGCTTCCAGGGTCGTGGTGCCGGAAAAGGTCGGTTGCTGCGGTTTTGCCGGTGATCGCGGCTTCACCTTCCCCGAGCTCAACGCCGCGGCGCTCGCCGATCTGCGGCCGGCTGTCGAAGCATGCGGCTGCACCTCCGGCTATTCCAACAGCCGGACCTGTGAGATTGGCCTGTCCCTGCACAGCGGTATTTCTTATTCCTCCATCCTTGCCCTCGTTGACCGCTGCAGTAAATAGAACAGGATTTCCTCTCTGCCTGACAAAAATGCTGTGAGCTGCTTTCTCAAGAAACCAGTTCACAGCATTTTCCCTTCCTGATAAATAATTCTTTTACTCTCCTGTTCGAAAAAGTATCATTGCGCATGTGATATAGATAAGACAGACGCTCCGTTAAGGTTCTGCTACCGGATTGATGATATTTGCTACGGGATAGATACTCAATGAAAAGGAATTGCTTCCGCGTTGGGGTGTTTTGCTGTGTCCTCCTCGTTTCGGTTGTTTGGGCCAATGCCGCTCAGGTGAACTGGCTGGCACACTGGAAGGGGGAAGGCAAGCGGGAGCAGTTGGTCGACGAG
The DNA here is from genome assembly GCA_020049575.1 of Desulfobulbaceae bacterium. Classification (GTDB taxonomy): domain Bacteria; phylum Desulfobacterota; class Desulfobulbia; order Desulfobulbales; family Desulfocapsaceae; genus Desulfoprunum. The sequence continues at coordinate 12,906 of JAIFKM010000110.1, read as the reverse complement.
ATCAAGAAAAACTACGAGTTTCTCCATCCTGGCACGACTGTCAACCTGGTGTATGATGTGGATCTTCAGGGTGAAGGCAGTTACTATAAGATGAAGGTCGCCAATAAAATTGTCGAAATGATCAAAACCGGCAAGATAGAATGGGACCTGGTTATGTGCGATATAGCGGTCTATAAACATGTCGCTGATCTTCTCGGTGACCCGCTCTGGGGCCAGGAACACCTCGTCGATTTTTCCACCGTCCCAGATTTTCTTGAAAGCCAGAAGGGCTTTATCATCAAGACCCCGTTCTTTAAAGAAAAGATAGGTGAGATGTTTGTGGGGCCATATATCGAGGGGTATGTCTTCTGTCTCTGGTCAACGCCCCAGATTGAGGAAAAAGTCGGAATCAAAATCAAGCAACGAGGTATGACTGTCGATGACTTCATCGGCTATGCCAGAAAACTTTCCGAGTATAACAGGCAGCACCGGACGAACATCCCCTTTTTGTATATCAATTCCCTGAACAGAATAGAGGCATTGTTTGAGTATATCTTCAAAAGCCAATTCAGCGATCCCCAAATTGTCATCGAAGAGAAATACACCGTGGAAAAGGCCGAGGCTTTTCTGGCAACTCTGCAAATCTTCGAGGAACTCTCACGCTATCAGCCTTTAGTGAATGCGGACTGGAGGACACTCGACTGGAAAGAATGCCAAAAGGCTTTTCTCGCCGGAAAAGGCCTTTTTTTACCTGGTGGCACCTATATGTACAACCAATTCCAAGGTCATTCGCCACAGGTTGTTGATAATGCTCTGCCGATTGAGCAACCGTATGTTAAGCAACCAAACGGTCTGGTTGGCCTCTTTGCCCATGCGTTTGCGGTCATGAAGGAAAGCCCGAATCGAGACGCGGCCATTGATTTATCAATGATGTGGTCGCAACCGGAAACAGCTGAAAAGTGGGTGGAGTACACCCGGAATCCCACGGGTATCCGCGGCAACCTCAGTACTCCTGCCTTCGATCGCAATGACCTTGATGTCTATGGGAGATTTCTCGTCGACATGGAAAAGCAGTACAGTTCCCTACCGATCCGCAATTTCCGCGCGCCAACATATGTATTCGGCAAGAATATCCCGGTGACCGATGAGGAATTCCGCACGAACCTAGTGCTGATCCTCGAGGGACAATTGAAGGCGAAAGACTATTATCAGACGATTGTGTCGCAGGTGAAACTGCCGTGATCTTCAATGTGCAATATTGGCATATCGGCGGCCAAAAAAGATGATTGGGAAGATCAAGCACAGTATTCCGATAAAGATCAGTCTTGCCATCCTCATCATCGAGGCCGTGCTGCTGACGGTTATGGGGGTGTTCTACAGTTCACGCTTCAGCGAGGAGATAGACAGGCGGGTGGCCGACAAACTAGCCCTCCCGGGTATCCTGATGAACCAGCGGGCCTTGCCCTATGACTCGGTCGAGGATTTGCACGCGCTCAGCGAAGTGGTTCAGGAAACAGTCCTGGAGGCATTTGTCTTCAAACGCGAAGGAAAGGTTTTTTTCACCGCTGACCCGACCAAGGAAGGCAGAGCCTATACCGATTTTCTTTCTGAGGTGGAAAAGGGTAATTTAGGGGCGGATTTGTCTCGTTCCCTCCTGACTTTCTTTACAACCCAGCCCGGCAGCCATTTTCTTTCAAGCATAACTCCCCTGCGGGCTGAGGGAAAACTGCTTGGCGGATTGTATCTGCGTATCTCTACTGATGATATTGAGAAAGAAAAACGGGGTGTTGTGCTCTTTTTTTGTGTTGGCGCCTTCTTGACAATTCTCCTCACCACCTTGGTTGAGGCAATTGTCGTCCACAGACTGTGTGTGCCGCGAATAGTTACCACCCTGGATGCCATCAAACACTATGGCAATGGTGATTTCTCAGCCCGTATCGACTCTGTCGGCGTTCGTGACGAAATTGGGGAGTTGATGCTGCAGGTGAACCAACTGCTTGAAACGATATCTGATTATACTGGAAAGCTGCATGCCATCAACCTCGCGGGGGAGGACTTTTTCAGATCCGCAAATCGGCAGGAAATCCTGGCTATCGCTGTTCGGACAGCGGAAAAAAATCTGCCGGTGAAGGTAGCGGAGGTTGGTGGGCCTGCGTGCAAGTACGTTTTCTCCCTGCCTGTGTTTGCCGACAATGCCGAAAATTGCTATCCGATTCTGCAGTTTATCGGTCTTTCAAACTATGACCGGCTTCGACCCGTCGATACCAGTTTTGTCTATGCTCTTTCCGGGCTCATGGTGAGTGCTCTCAATCGTATCGATGCCTTCGAGAGAATCACCCAGGCCGAAGAAAAATATCGCTATCTCTTTACCTCCGCCCTGGAAGGCATTTTCCGTACGCGGGCCGACGGCAGCCTGCTTGATGTCAATCCGGCGTTTGCAGCAATGGCAGGGTTTGACTCGGCGGAGGAAATGGTCAATTCTGTCTCCGATATTTCCAAATTTTACCTGGACCAGCAGGATCGGGTTGAATTGATGCAGGTTCTGGCCAGGGAAGGAAAGGCGCAGGACTATGAGGTGGTTTTTAAGCGCCGCGATGGTTCTGCCTTTCCCGCTGCTGTCAGCGCCAGAGCAGTAATGAATGACAACGGCGAGATTCAGGTCATGGAAGGGCGGATAACCGATATCTCGGAGCGGAGTCAGCGAGAAAAGGAAAAACAGGACCAGCTTGCCACTGAAGCAGCGACCAAGGCCAGGCTCCTTATGGTGGAGGATCTTGAACAGAAGAACAGGCAGTTGCAGGAAACGCTCGATGAATTGAGGAATACCCAATTACAGCTTATCCAGTCCGAGAAAATGGCCGCCATCGGTATGACGGCAGGCGGTGTGGCCCATGACCTCAATAATATTCTTTCCGGTATCATCAGCTATCCGGAACTGCTCCTGCTGGGCCTGCCGGCTGAGAGCGAGCTGCGCCGGCCGCTGGAGTCGATTCTTGCCTCGGGAAGACGGGCGGCCGCCGTGGTTGCAGATCTTCTGACTCTGGCTCAGGGCAGCGCCAAGGTCAGGCAGAATATTCTGCTGGACAGTCTGGTGGAGGAATATCTCCAGTCGATCGAGTTCAAGCAGATGATGCGTGACTATCCGAATGTTACGGTGAGTTCGGTGTATGAAGGTGGCGATATGTGCATCATCTGTTCACCAGTGCACATCCAGAAAGTTATAATGAATCTGGTGATGAATGCGGTGGAGGCCTTGTCGTCCCTGGGTGGTTCTGTGACCCTCCGTACACGCCGCACGGTTGGTGGTCCCGAAGGTAAACTCAATGGCCAGGATATGGTGGTGCTGGAGGTCAGGGACGATGGCCCGGGGATCCCGCCCGAGAGCCGGGGGCGCATATTCGAACCTTTTTACACCCGCAAGGTTATGGGTAAAAAAGGCACCGGCCTGGGCCTAACGGTAGTCTGGAACGTGATTCGCGAGCATCAGGGAAGGATTGAACTCGATTGCGACTCTCCCGGTACAACCTTCCGGATATATCTGCCGGCCCAGAAGATCGCCGTGAATGAAAAGATCGAGGTGGAACTGGAAAACGATCTGCGCGGCAAAGGGTCGATCCTGATCGTCGATGATGAGCCGTTGCAGCGGGATATCGCTGGTAAGATGCTGACTATTTTTGGCTATCAGGTTGAGGCTGTCGCCTCAGGAGAGGAGGCTGTCGCCCATCTCCGAGAAAAGAGGGTTGATCTAGTGGTGCTCGACATGCTCATGCCTCCCGGGATAAACGGCCTACAGACCTATCGGCAGATAGTTGACCTCCACCCCGGTCAGAAGGCCCTCATCGTCAGTGGTTTTTCAGAGAGCAGCGATGTGAAGCAAGCCATGCAGCTCGGTGTTGGCGGTTTTGTCAAAAAGCCCTACACCATGGCCCAGATAGCCGGGGCCGTCAAAGACGAGCTGGGGAAGAATCAGGCGCCCTCCGGTTCAACATTGCCCAACTGAAAACGGGTATTCTTCAGCCTTCCTCATCCTGTTCCATCTGCTTCTTCCTCAAATTATCCCACCAGTCGAGTCGTTTCCGGATCTCTTTTTCAAAACCGAAGACCGAAGGCCGGTAGTAGGTTTTCTCATCCATTTTTTCTGGAAAATAGCGCTGATAACTGTAGCTGTTGCTGAAGTCGTGGGAGTAGCGGTACTCCCTGCCATAACCTAGATCTTTCATCAGGGTGGTCGGCGCGTTGCGAATATGCAGGGGCACCCTGAAATGGCCGGTGGAGACGGCATCGGCCTTGGCCTGGTTGTAGGCGTTATAGAGGGCGTTGCTCTTTGGGGCGGTGGCCAGATAGACGACCAGCTGGGCAAGGGCGTTGCTGGCCTCGGGCATGCCGAGGAAATGCACGGCATCTTTGGCTGCAATGGCCTGGACCAGGGCCTGCGGGTCAGCCAGGCCGACATCTTCACTGGCCAGCCGCGTCAGTCTCCTGACGAGGTACATCGGCTCCTCGCCGGCCTCGAGCATCCTGGCCAGCCAGTAGAGGGCGGCCTGGGGATCGCTGCCCCTGATGGATTTATGCAGGGCAGAGATCAGGTTGTAGTGCTCTTCGCCACCCTTGTCGTAAAAGAGAGAGCGGTGCGAGAGGGCCTGCCGCACGGATTCGAGGTCGATAGTGTCACCCCGGTAGGCATTGCGGCATACCATCTCCAGATTGTTCAGGGCTTTTCGGCCATCGCCCCCGGCCTGCTCGGTGAGAAATTCCAGGGCATCGTCTGCAAGGCTTAGATCGCGACCGATGAAGATCATCGCCCGCTGCAGGATACGGCGGATTTCCGGGGTGGCGAGAGGCTCGAGGACAAAGACGTGGCAGCGCGACAGCAAGGCGGGAATGACCTCGAAGGAGGGATTCTCAGTGGTCGCTCCTATGAGGACAATGGCCCCTGATTCGACATAGGGCAGGAAGGCGTCCTGCTGGGACTTGTTGAAACGGTGGATTTCATCGATGAAGACGATGGTTTTACGGTTCTCGGCAAAGAGCCGTTTGCGTGCCTCTTCCATCAGGGCCTTGACATCGGCGATCTTGGCCAGGACGGCGCTCAGCGGGTGGAAGGCATGTTGGGTTCGCTGTTCGATTATCCGGGCCAGAGTGGTCTTGCCGGTGCCCGGAGGGCCCCAGAAGATGCAGGAGCTGAAGGTGTCGGTCTCGATCATGCGGCAGAGCAGGGAATCGGGCTGCAGGAGTTTATCCTGACCGAAGATTTCAGTCAGCGACTGGGGCCGGACTCTCTCCGCCAGAGGGGTATCGAGGGGGCGGTCGTCTGTGCCGGTCACCGATAGTTGTCTGGGCATGGCGATCTCTTTGCAGCTTAATGCGCTCGCTGGTAGAGAGCGGCGAGGGTTTCATAGCGTTTGCGGTTCATACCCATATCCGAAATGCCGCTGCGCGAGGCAGAACGGAAATGGATGACTTTGCTCTCGGCGTCAAGGAAAAATTCCACATCGTCTTTGAATCTCAGCCAGGCTGTACTGAATACGCAATGGATATAGGTATCTGTCGCCGATATAAGCTGTACCTTGCCGGGATAGCTTTCGATCACCTGCAACAGGGTCTGCCGGGTCTGTTGCAGATCGCCGATGAAGGGCAGGGGAGGGACTTGCCTGTTTTTCCTGTCGGTCTGACTCGACACGGCATTGGGGCTGGCAGGCAGGGGCGCCAAAAGGCCGGCACGCACCCCCAGGTCTGCTGGCACGCGGCTGTTCTGGAGGAACAGGACCAGGGCTATCGCAGTAAAGATAAAGAGCCCGATGATCAGGATGGTTTTCAGCATGTTGTTCATCTCTTTTCTGGCGGTGAGAGTTACCAGTGCGGCTGGTTGCCGATCCGGTAGTTCATGACCTCGATGGTGCTGCTGACGACGACGAAGGCGTCCGGATCCACCTTGCGGATTCGTGCCTTGAGCTGACCGATTTCCCCCAGTGTGACTACTGTGTAGATGATGCGCTCCGGGGTGCCGGTATAACCGCCTTCACCCTGCAGGATAGTGGCGCCGCGATGGATCTTATGCAGGATGATCTCGGCGATCTCCTCCCATTTGGAGGAGATGATGATGACCGATTTCCTCTGGCTGAGACCGGTGATCACCAGGTTGGCGATATGGGAACTCACGTAGAGGACAATAAGGGTATAGAGGACGGCGTCAAGGGTGTAGAAGAAGGTGACCAGCAGCAGAACCAGGGCGTTGGCGGTCAATATGGTGTTGCCAAGGCCGACCGAGTAGCGTTTGAGGAGCATGACCGAAAGAAGGTCCATTCCCCCGAGGGACCCCGAAGATTTGAGGCTGATGCCGGTACCGGCCCCAAGTATGATGCCGGCGAGAAGTGCGTTGAGGATTTTATCGTCCAGTGGGATGGGTACCTGGACAAAAAACAGGGTGACGGTGAAGATGCCGGTTCCAAGCAGGCTGTAGAAGAAGAACCGGCGGCCGACGGTCATCCAGGCCATCAGGAAAAGCGGGATATTGATGGCGATATAGAGCCAGCCCGTGTTGGCCCAGGGCATCTGCTTATGGAGAATCAGGGCCAGACCGGTTATCCCGCCGGTGGCAAATTTCTGCGGGATGGCGACACTGTTGATGGAAACGGCACAGAGAATGCTGCCAAGAGTGAGCAGCAGGATATCCCAGGCCAATTGTTTCCAGGAGGTAAATATCCTCTGTGGCCTATGTTTTTGTTGCATGTCTGGTCTTTTAGTTGAAATAAGTGGAGGTTCGTCTGTTGATGCCTTGTACCTCATGACGCATGTGAATGCACCCGAAAAAGCCTGCGCCAAGTTGTACCGCTCATTCTTCAAGGATGGCGGCGATCATCTCATGGCGTTTCTCCGAAGAGATATAGGGGGTCATGCGGATCTCCAGGATCCTGGCCTCGCGCTCCTTTTTTCGTTTCAGCGCCTCCTTGATATGGGCAAGGAGATCTTCAATTTCACAGGGTTTGATGAGATAGTTGAAAGCACCGATTCTGATCGATTCAACCGCGGTATCGACCGTGGCCTGGCCGGTCAGCATGATCACCTCGGTCAGTGCGTGGTCCATTTTGATGGCCCTGAGGGTCTCGATGCCGTTTATGCCGGGCATGGCGATATCGAGAATGACGACCTCAATTGAGGCTTCTTCCTGCAACTGCTGGAGGGCAGTCCTGCCATCTGCTGCGGTTTTGATGATAAATCCCCGCCGTGTCAACCGCTGGCAGAGGATCTCGGTGAAGGCCTGTTCATCATCGACAATGAGAAGGGTTGTAGCAGACATATCATTCCTATTGAGGGAGAACTATTGAAGGTGGGCAAGGAGTTGGGATTTACGCTGCCGCCTTCGATGTATCTGGTCGCTCTGTTTATTATTGACCACTGCTCCCTCTTATGCAAGGATGAAGAAGGCTATTTTTACAGCCCCTTTTCAGCACTACACTGCGGTCATAAAATATGATACAGTCGTCTTGAGGCTGAGTGTAATATCCTGTCCAGCGGATTCCTCTGAAGAGACAGGCGGAAGAGACCAACCATGCGGGAGATGTGATGGCGGATATCCTGGTAATTGACGATGATGAAGGGTTTCGATATATGGTGTGCAAACTGCTCAGCAGAGCAGGCTACAACGTGCTGGACTGTCAGGACGGCAAAAAAGGCATTGACCTGCTCCGCAAGAACAGTGTTCCTCTGGTGATTACCGATTTGATCATGCCCGATCAGGAGGGCATCGAAACCATCATGCAACTGCGACGGGATTTCCCTCAGGTAAAAATTATCGCCATGTCCGGAGGAGGCAGGGGAAGCCCGGAGATTTATCTGGACTCGGCAATGCGCCTCGGGGCCTCGCGCTGTTTCTCCAAACCCTTTGATGCCGAGGCCTTCCTCGAATCGGTCAAAGAACTGCTTCAGTAAATTCATAATCTGAGGAGGCAACCATGCGCTGGGAGATGGGGCGGAGGAGTTCAAATGTCGAGGATAACCGGGGCAGCCGGATGCCCAGGGGAATGAAGGGCGGTGGCATCGGTATCCTGCTGCTGGCTCTGGTCGGCATGTATTTCGGTATCGACCCTGCTTTGATCATGAATGTCGGGGAGTCACTGCAGGGTCCTCCGTCCGGGCCATCCTCGGCCTATCAGCCGACGGCCGAGGAGAAAGAACTGGCTGATTTTGTCTCGGTGGTGCTTGCTGATACGGAGGACACCTGGCATGCAGTGTTCGCCTCGGCGAATAGGACCTATGCTGAACCCAAACTGGTGCTCTTTTCCGGTGCCGTCGAATCGGCCTGCGGATTTGCTCAGGCGGCCATGGGGCCCTTCTACTGTCCGGCCGACAGCAAAGTATATATCGACTTGTCTTTCTACCAGGATCTCAAGGCCGATCTGAAATCTCCAGGTGACTTCGCCCAGGCCTATGTCATTGCCCACGAGGTGGGACACCATGTCCAGAATCTTCTGGGCATAAGCGGCAAGGTGGCCGCCCAGCGCCAGAAACTTTCGGAGGTTCAGTATAACAAACTCTCGGTGAAGCTCGAACTTCAGGCCGATTGTCTGGCTGGGGTCTGGGCAAATCATGCCGATAGGGTGCGCCAGGTCGTAGAACCTGGCGACATAGAGGAGGCCTTGAATGCTGCTTCGAATATCGGTGACGATCGTCTGCAGCAGCGCTCGCAGGGGCATATCACCCCCGATTCGTTCACCCATGGCAGTTCCGAACAGCGGGTGAAGTGGTTCCGGCGGGGGTTCCAGACCGGAAAACTGAATAGTTGCGACACGTTTGGCAGTGAATAATTCTGACTATAGGGGGCGTTATTGCGGCGCCTTGCTGGTGGCGTCCGGAATCCGGCCAGACTGGGGGGAGACTGGTGCACGGGATTCTGTTGAACGGCAATCTGGTGAGAACAGTGCGGTGGTGGCTTGTCGTGTCATATGCGGCCTAGCTGCCGATCCTCAGTCTTTTACAGATTCCAGCCCCAATATTTGAGAAATGCCGGAAAATCACGCAGGTCTGATGCATTGCGGGCCCAGGGTTTGAGACTGGTATAAAAAACCGGTCCTTCCTTTTTCCCGGCCTCAAACTCCTTGTCTTCACCTACCCGCCAGTCCAGGGCCCACCAGCTGATTAAAAGCCTCTCCCAGATTTTCTGGCTGCCTTTCACATAACCTTTCCGGCCGCCGCCTGTTTCGTAGAGTGATGTTTCTCCGCCCTCCGGTATCGGCAGAGTTCTTAAGGCGGCCAGAGGAAGGAACACGAGGTTGCGGGTGGTAAATTTCCCAATAGCAACAGGGGCCGCAGGTCTGATGTCTGTTATTCTATGGGAGCCGCTTTCAATTTCTATACAAGGTCTGAGGTTCAACCCGTCGTCAGCTGAAAAATCGAGAATACCGGGCAGGCTCTGACCGTAGACTGTCTGCCGCCGGTCTTTCCGCCAGCCTGTCGGGAAGGCATCCTGGCTCAGAGCGGTGGTCGGCACAAAGGCCAGATAGCAGCCGCAGGTGTGCAAAGTTGTATAGAGAATCGGCTGGCCGTCGGAATTTACGGTGACGATTATCAGGATTCCGACATTATCACCGGCCCCGATGTGAAAGGGGATGATGCTCAGGGGCACTCGGGGAAAATGAATTCGGTAGATATGGTTGGTATATGACCCCTTTATCGTGGAAAAAGAGTGTTCGGCTCTGTAGACACTCGCTTGGGCTGGATCTATAAAAATTCGCTCAGTGCCGTCTGTCGAAACCGATGCCCGGGCTGTGCCGATAAGGTTGTCCGGATCATGCGGATTTTCCACCACCAGGATGGGCAGGAATCGGTCTGCCGGAGGGTTATCTTCCCTTGTTGTGTAGGCGAGAAAATTCGTTATGCCTGCTGGGGCAGGTGGTCTGGCGCAGCCGTTGAGAATCATAAGCGCCAGGAAGCAGAAAAAAAGCGGCCATCTGGATGAGAATTTCATAACCGACGTGAGACCTCACTGTGAACAGACGATGCGATCGCTGCCTTTCGACCGAAATTGCGGACATTCCCGCAGGGATTGCATGGCAGCCCGAGAACCACTCTCCGGGAAAGACAAGTGTATTTTTGAGTATAATGAATGCGATGTTTCTTCACAAGGTCAAGGAGCAATAAGAAGGATGGAAACACGCTGCGATAGGCAGTAGATCGTTGTTCTACCGCTGTAAATGCAGTATGATAAACACTCAACTCTCCTTCGTTCTCCGCCCGTTTTTTCGTAGAGAAAATCTAGCAGCTTCAACTCAGCAGGAGGAAACCATGGACAGGCGTCAGTTCCTCAGAGATGTATTTCTCTGGTCGGCCGGGATAAGCCTGGCGATTCCGCGCTTCAATATACTGCCTGAGGCGCTTGCCGCTGAAAAACCTCAGGCCCTGCTCGGCTTGGCGACAGGAGAGGATTATGCAGCCCTGGTCGCTAGGGTGCTGACCCCTCTGGGCGGCATGGCCAGTTTTGTCCGGCCTGGTGACATGGTGGTGGTAAAACCCAATATCGGCTGGGACCGCAACCCGGATCAGGCCGCCAACACCCACCCGCTGGTCGTCAGGGCTCTGGTCGTCCAGGCCCTTGAGGCCGGTGCTGCCAAAGTTAAGGTCTTCGACAGGACCTGCAACGAGCAGCGCCGCTGCTATGCCAGCAGCGGCATAGAAAGCGCCATTCGCGAACTGGATGACGACCGGGCGGTGATTGAACACATCGATCCCCGCAAATTCATACCGGTGAACATTTCCAGAGGCAAATCGCTCAGCGAATGGGAGATCTACAAGGATGTCCTCGAGTGCGACTGTTATATCAATGTGCCGGTTGCCAAGCATCACGGCCTCTCCGGCCTGACTCTGGGGCTGAAAAACAGCATGGGGGTGATTGGCGGTAACCGGGGTTCCCTGCACCACAACCTGGGCCAGAACCTCGCTGATCTGGCGACGGTCATCAGGCCGAAACTGACGGTTGTGGATGCCACCCGCATCCTGCTGCGCAGCGGCCCCCAGGGCGGGAATGTGAAGGATGTCAAACGGCTCGACACGCTGATCGCCTCGCCCGATCCGGTGGCGGCCGATGCCTATGCCACCACCCTGTTTGCCCTCCAGCCGGATGCCATCGACTCGACCGTGGCGGCCTATAACCTCGGCCTGGGGGAAATGGATCTTGCTGCGATCCGGGTTGTGAGCGCCTGATGGCTCTGAAACGTACACCGATCCCGGCATCGCTTTGGCGTCGGATTGGCCAGGTAGTGTCTTTTGCCCTCTTTCTTTTCCTGTTCATCAAGACCGACTATTCCGGTTCTGATGAATTGACCTGGGCTGTCAATCTGCTCTTTCGCATCGATCCTTTTCTGGCCTTATCGGCCATGTTGGCCGGGAAAATGCTGGTCGCCCTGATGCTGCCGGCGGTGATCACCGTTGTCCTGACCCTGGTTTTCGGCCGCTTTTTCTGCGGCTGGATCTGCCCGCTGGGCAGCCTGATCGATCTCAGCCGGCATATTCTCAGACCAGTGCGCAACAATCTCGACCCGGGAAAACGGCAGGCCAAATATCTCCTGCTTATTTTTTTACTTGCTGCCTCCTTTTTTGGTCTGCCGCTGGCCGGTTATGTCGATCCGTTTTCCATGCTTGTCCGCGGCCTTACCTTCAGCCTGCAGCCGGCTCTCGATCATGCCGCCACCTCTTTTTTTACACTGACCTACAGGCACGGACCCGAGTGGTTGAACCTGCTGACTGAACCGGTCTATGCGCTGCTGAAAGAGTATGTCCTGCCCTTTGCCAGCAAGGTCTACGCCCTGTCCGTCTTCTCTCTGGTCCTGCTTCTGGCAGTATTGGGACTTGTCCGGCTGGAAAGTCGATTTTTCTGTCGTAAGATTTGTCCGCTGGGCGCGTTGCTGGCGCTCTTCTCTCGTTTTTCCCTGCTAAGGCTACACGGCGGATCGACTGCCTGCGGCAAATGCAGGCATTGCCACACGGTGTGCCGCATGGCAGCTATCGACGATCAGAGGGCGATCGCCACGGCGGAGTGCATCCTCTGCCTCGACTGTCTTGCGCAGTGTCCCCAGGGGCGTATCTATTATGGCTGGCGAAAAGGAGGGGCGGCAGAACAACCGACCGATCTGTCGCGAAGGGCAGTGCTTGCAAGTCTTTCGGCAGGCGTACTGGCACCGCTTGTATTGCCGACCCGACCGCTCGCCCGCCACGCCGATCCGCTACTCATCAGACCGCCTGGTGCCCTGGCGGAGGATGAGTTTCTCGGTCGATGCGTGCGCTGCGGGGAGTGCATGAAGGTCTGCATTGGCAATGCCCTCCACTCGACCTGGCTCGAGGCCGGTATCGAGGGTATCTTCAGTCCGAAACTTGTCAGTCGCATCGGCTATTGCGAATACAACTGCACCCTCTGCGGCCAGGTGTGTCCGACCGGGGCCATCAGTAAACTGACCAGGGAGGAAAAGCATGCTGCTGTCATTGGTCGGGCTTATTTTGACAAAAATCGCTGTCTGCCCTATTCCGACGGAATCCCCTGTATCGTCTGCGAGGAGCATTGCCCTACCCCTGACAAGGCGATTAAATTCCGGCAGGCCGAGGTCCTCAACAGTAGGGGAGAAAAGGTCAGTCTGCTGCAACCTTATGTCATTGCGGAGTTGTGCATCGGCTGCGGCATCTGCGAAAACCGCTGCCCACTGCCAGGAGCAGCAGCAGTGCTGGTTACCGCAGAAGGAGAGAGCCGCCACGCCGGGCGAATGCAGGGGGCTGGATATTGATTGAACAGCGAGATCCGGTGTGAGAATAGCTGATGTGTTGCCTTACCTTCGAAAGACAATGCGGGCAAAGCAAGCGAGAACCTCTGCTGCAACAGGTGTTTCTTCGACAGTACCAAGAATCTTGGCGATATCCATCCCGGTCGACGTGAGATCCTTGCCC
>JAIFKM010000098.1 GCA_020049575.1 Desulfobulbaceae bacterium | reverse complement strand
TGTGTGCATGGGCACCGGTGGCATCGCAGCCGGTGGTGAGATGGTGATGAAGGCCTTCCAGGAGGAGATTGCCGCGGCCGGGGTTGATAACATTAAGGTTCAGGATCGCTGCAAGCTGCACAAGGTCGGTTGCCGCGGGTTCTGCGCCAAGGATGTTCTCGTCGATATCAATGTCGATGGTGAAGTTTCGACATATCAATATATCCAGCCGGAGATGGTGAAGAAGCTGGTCCAGGAACATGTGGTCAGGCAGAAGCCGGTCACGGAATGGCTGGTGCAGGATGATTATCATGTCTTTCATGACAACCAGACCAAGATCATCCTGGCGGATCTCGGCAAGATCAATCCGGAGTCGATCGACGATTATCTCGGGGTCAAAGGGTACAGTGCGGCGAAAAAAGCCCTGACAACGATGACCCCCGAAGAAGTTATCGTTACGGTCAAAAACTCTGGCCTGCGCGGTCGTGGCGGTGGCGGTTTCCCGACCGGCCTGAAATGGAGTCTCTGCGCCGCAAACGAGGCGGATCAGCGCTATGTCATCTGTAATGCTGATGAAGGTGATCCGGGTGCCTTCATGGACCGCTCGGTCGTTGAGGGTAATCCCCATGCGGTGATCGAGGGAATGATCATTACCGCCTACGCAATCGGCGCAAGTATCGGTTATGTCTACATCAGGGCTGAATATCCACTGGCGGTCGACCGCCTGCGGATCGCCATTGCGGCAGCCCGTGAGAAAGAATTTCTCGGCAAAAAGCTCTTTGGCAGCTCCTTTAATTTCGATATCAAAATCAAACTCGGAGCCGGTGCCTTTGTCTGCGGTGAAGAGACGGCACTGATCGCCTCGATTGAAGGCGAACGCGGCATGCCGCGGGCCAAACCGCCGTTCCCGGCCAACAAGGGACTCTGGGGTAAGCCGACCATTATCAATAACGTCGAGACGCTGGCCAATGTCCCTCCGATCATTAACAATGGCGCCGAATGGTTTGCGGCGATCGGTTCTGAAAAAAGCAAGGGCACAAAAGTTATCGCCCTCACCGGCAAGATCAGAAACACCGGCCTCATCGAGATCCCGATGGGTATGCCGCTCAATGACATCATCTTCAAGATCGGCGGTGGTATTGAAGGCGACAAACTGTTCAAGGCGGTGCAGACCGGCGGTCCCTCCGGCGGCTGCATTCCCCAGCAGTTTATCGATCTGCCCGTTGATTACGAAGGCCTGAAGTCAGTAGGTTCGATGATGGGTTCGGGCGGTATGGTGGTCCTCGATGAGACGGACTGCATGGTCAATATCGCTAAATTCTTCCTCCAGTTCACCCAGGATGAGTCCTGCGGCAAATGTGTGCCCTGCCGAATCGGCACCAAGCGCCTGCTCGAGATCCTGACCCGCATCACTGAAGGAAAGGGCAAGAAGGGCGATATTGAATTACTGCAGGAACTGGCCGAGGATGTGCGGGATTCTTCTCTCTGCGGACTCGGCATGTCGGCCCCGAACCCGGTACTCAGCACCATCAAGTACTTCAGGCACGAATACGAGGCGCATATCAACCAGAAGAAGTGCCCGGCCAAGGTTTGCAACAAGCTGCTGACCTTCTTCATCCGCCAGGATATGTGCGTCGGCTGCGGCATGTGTGCCAAGGCCTGTTCGGTAGGCGCCATCACAGGAGAGAAGAAACAGCCGCACCATATCGACAATGCGGTCTGTATCCAATGCGGATCATGCTTTGATGTCTGTAAATTCAACGCGGTGATAAAGGATTAGACTATGATAAGCCTGACGATAGATGAAAAGAAAATTGAGGCACCTGATGGGGCTACTGTTCTGGAAGCGGCCCGTCTGGCGAAAATTGATATTCCGACTCTCTGCCATGATCCACGCATGAAGCCCCACGGCGCTTGCCGGCTCTGCATCGTCGATATAGCCGGGTTGCCGCGGCCGGTCACCTCCTGTACCACCCCGGCCACCGAGGGCATGGTGGTAACGACCGTGAGCCCCCGGCTGGAGCGTCTGCGCAAGACCACGGTCGAACTGCTGCTCTCTGATCATCCGAACGACTGCATGGTCTGCATCAAGGCGGGTGACTGCACGCTGCAGGAACTGGCCTATAAATACGCCATCCGGGAGAGCCGTTTTAAGGGCGCTGTCCGTCAGCATAACCGGGTTGACAACAATCCCTTCATTATGCGGGAGCAGGACAAGTGCGTGCTCTGCGGTCTCTGTGTCCGGGTCTGCGATGAGGTGATGGGGGTCGGGGCCATCGGCTATGCCAACCGCGGCTTTGAATCGGATATCTGCCCGCCCTTTAAAAACGAACTCAACTGCGAGTTCTGCGGCCAGTGTGTTTCCGTCTGTCCCACCGGGGCATTGTCAGCCAAGATGTGGGCCGGCCAACCCCGTCTGGAAGGAGTCAATACTACTGAGACAACCTGCACCTATTGCGGTTGTGGCTGTAATCTCACGCTGCATAATCATGGCAATAAAATTGTTAAGATTACTTCTCGCTCAGACAACCACAACCGCGGTTGGCTGTGTGTCAAAGGACGGTTCGGCTATGAGTTTATCAACAGCCCGGACCGCTTGACCACACCGCTGATTCGCAGGGAAAAAGGCGGTAAGCTCGAACCGGCCAGCTGGGATGAGGCTCTCGGACTTGTTGTGGCTAAAATGTCGGCCATAAAAAAGGAACATGGCGCCGATGCCATAGGTGGTCTTGCTTCTGCCAGATGCACCAACGAAGAGAATTATCTCTTCCAGAAACTCATGCGGGCGGGGATAGGCACAAACAACGTTGATCACTGCGCCAGATATTGACACAGCGCGACGGTGGCCGGTCTGGCCGCCAAATTCGGTTCTGGGGCAATGACGAATTCTGTTGAAGGCATCTCGCGCAACGAGGCGCTTTTTGTCATTGGTTCCAACACTACGGAGAATCATCCGATCATCGGTCTGCGTATGAAAGAGGCGGTCGCTCGCGGAGCCAAGTTGATCGTCGCGGATCCACGTAAAATTCCTCTCGTGAAGTTTGCCACCCTCTGGCTGCGGCATAAGCCAGGGACTGATTCCGTGCTGCTCAATGCCATTATGCATGTCATCCTGGCCGAAGGGCTTGAAGATAAATCCTTTATTGCCGAACGTACCGAGGGTTTCAGCGAGTTTAAGGAATCACTTAAGGAGTTTACTCCGGATTTCGCTGAGACGATTACCAGTGTACCGGCGGAGGATATTCGTAAGGCCGCCAGGATCTATGCTTCGGCTGCCAATGCCGGCATTTACTATGCCATGGGCATTACCCAGCATGTAATGGGGACGTACAACGTTCATGCGGTAGGAAACCTGGCGATGCTCACTGGCAACCTTGGCAAGGACGCCGCAGGCGTCAATCCGCTCAGAGGCCAGAACAATGTTCAGGGAGCCTGCGACATGGGTTGTCTGCCTGATGTTTTCCCGGGATATCAGAAGGTGGCAAATCCCGAGATCCGTCAGAGGTACGAGGCAGCATGGGGCGTTTCACTCTCTGAGGTGCCGGGACTACCGGCCTCGGAGATGACCGAGGCGATGCTTAACGGCCGCATGAAGGCAATGTATATATTCGGTGAAAACCCGGCAGTATCCGACCCCAACACCAATCATGCTGTGAAGGGCTTTGAGAGCCTGGAGTTTTTGGTCGTACAGGATATCTTCCTCACCGAGACCGCGGAACTGGCCGATGTGGTGCTGCCAAGTGCCTCGTTTGCCGAGAAAGACGGCACCTTTACCTGCTCTGAGCGAAGGGTGCAGCGAGTCAGGCCGGCAATCGCCTCGCCGGGTGAGGCCCGAGAAGACTTGTCCATCATCCATGAGGTACATCAGCGTCTGATTGGTGGTGACCTTACTACGAAAGTCCAGGCCCAGGATGTTTTTGCCGAGGCCGCCGGCCTCTGGCCGAACATGGCCGGCATGGATTATGGCCGCCTCGACCAGGAGAGCCTGCAGTGGCCCTGTCCGACCAAGGATCATCCCGGAACCCCCTATCTCTTCGAGAAGGCATTCCCGCGCAACGAAACAGGCAAGGCCTTGTTCACCAAAGTGCCGTATGTTGTCTCGCATGAACTGCCGGATACAGAATATCCCTATGTCCTGACAACCGGCAGGGAGTTGTTCCATTACCACACCGGCACAATGACCAGGCGATCGACCGGTCTTGATGCGGTGGCTCCAGAGGCTTTTGTCGAGGTAAATCCAGCAGATGCCAAGGATCTCGGGGTCAAGGACAAGGAGATGCTGACGGTGACATCGCGTCGGGGTACTATTCGGGTAAAGGCCCGGGTCTCTGATATTGTGCCGCCAAAGGTTGTCTTTATACCTTTCCATTATCAGGAGGCTGGTGCCAACAGGCTGACAAGCGATGCTCTCGACCCGATCTGCAAGATCATGGAGGCTAAAGTTTGTGCTGTTCGTCTAGAGCGATAGGCAACGTACCCTGTTTCAGCTGAGCAGGGAAGGCAGTAACCGGGGAATCAGGTTGTATGTTGGCCTGATTCCCTTTTTGTTCCATGGGAAAGGGTTCATGGATTTTTAAATTTCAGCCCTGAGTGGGTGTTAAGTAAAGTGGATACGGAAATCATCATCCTGCAATATGACGGTTGCTCTCCGATTGATTGCACCAGCTTAATTGTTGTCCCTGAGATTGCTGTTCATGAACCGGGGTATATTTCAACCATGACCGTCAAGGCAGCGGCTCATGCCAAACATGAGTTCCAGGCCATGGCCCAGATGGCATATTTTCAGTATCAGGACGACGAACTGGAAATTACTCCGCTGCATGATTCTCTCGCTATAACCTTTCGTGGGGCAACCGAATATCTGACCGCAGGCCTGGCACTGTATCGTGATACGGCAGGGCATTTTCATGCCTTGATCCATGAGGGGCAGAATCGTAAAAAACTTCTCGAGGCTGCCCATCGCTACTGCACTCGCTGGGTCCGACTTGATATTTGAAATCATCGGCAGAAAAGGACAGGATAATGAAAATGCCAGACAACGGAACCGGCCATTCCCTGCAGCGGGTACTCGTCTTTCAACAGAACGGCAGCGGTGAACGTAAGATAGCCGGCGTCCGGGCGTACGGTGGAGATATCATTGCTCTTGAAATTATCTCGATTGATGAGGTCCTGCCGCCGGTCCTCGATGATGCCAGGAAATATCTGCCGGAGACGATTGAGGCGGACTTGGTGCTTGACTATTTCAAACATCAGGATCTCTCGCACGATCTCGTAGAAATCTGCGTTGAACAAGGTGTTCCGGTTGTATCGTCAGGAAAGAAAAGACTTGGCAGGCAGGTGATGGCGCCCCCCACCTGTTGCGGGCTGCCGAGGCAGGATTGTCTCGGTCCATATGGCGAACGATTCGGCACCCCGGAGTTTGAGGTAAGAGTCAGAGATGGTCTGATTGCCGAGGTGAGAGTGCTGCGAGGTGCACCTTGCGGTGCATCCTGGGATGCGGCAAAGCGGCTCATTGGCGTCCCGGCTGACGACGCAGCCCGAAAGATCGGGCTCGACACCCAATTCTACTGCTCGGCAGATCCTGCCGGCTGGGATCCGATCTATGCCAAAAGCCCGGTGCATTTTGCCGGCAGGGTCCACAGTCAGGCCCTGCAGATAGCCATTGAAAAGAGCAGAAAATGAACGTTAACTTGTATCTCCGACAGGGAGGATGCAGTGTTCATCCACTACAGAGAGCTCAATGAGCACTATTGTCAATAGCGGTTGGCGGATTGGCCTGATCATTACCATAAGTATGGCTCTGGCGGTGACAGGAGCCTTTCTCCTCAGAAAACCAGTGCTCCATATTGATGTGCCTGGCGCCCGGATTCTCTCGCCGCCCGTCAGGGTTTCTCCCTTTTCGCTGCTCGATCAGAGAGGACAACTGTTCAGTAACGAACGTCTCGCCGGCAATTGGACGCTTGCCACTGTTGGCTTCACCTATTGTCCTGATATCTGCCCAACGACGCTGTCGGAAATGTCTGCCGTCTTTAAAAAGATGGAAACTGTATCTGGCGCGTTCAAGATGCCCAGGTTTGTTTTTTTCAGTGTCGATCCCTTCAGGGATACACCTGAGGTGCTGGAAAAATACCTTGCATATTTCCGTCGGGATTTTATCGGCGTCACCGGGGCGCCTGCAGCCATCCAGAGCCTTGCAAATGAGCTTGGGCTGCACTATGTCTATAGCGACCCTGAAGATGGTCAGCTGGTGGATGGTGTTCTACAGAAACCGGCCATTGAAGATTATGCAGTAATTCACTCGACGAGTGTAGTGTTTATCACCCCCACGGGAGAAATGGTGGCGACAATGGCGCCTCCCTTTAAGACGGATGAGGTTGTTTCGGTTTTTGAAAAGCTGCGTACCCATTATGGAAACTGACAGATGAAAAGAATTCTCGGCCTGTTGGCTATCATGCTTTTTGGCCCGTTGTTAGTGACTAGCTCCCTGGCGGGAGATATTACCGTGACCGATCCATGGGTTCGAGAGGCGCCCCCCGGAGCAAAAGCCACCGCCGCCTATATGACGATCAGCAACACTTCGTCACGGACTGTTCAGTTGGATTCGGCTGCGAGTGCCGATTTCGGGATGATTGAAATGCATCGAACCGAGATGCATGACGGCATGGCGCATATGAAGAAACAGACCGGAATACGGATCGAGGCTGGAAAAAATGTCCAGCTCAAGCCCGGTGATTTTCATCTCATGCTGATGCAGCCACGCCGGTCTCTTAAGACTGGAGACCAATGCGCTCTGCAACTTCTTTTTGATAACGGCGAGAGTATTGCGGTGCAGGCTCTTGTGCGAAAACAGTAACAACCCCCTGCTGATCTGCTGGCGACAGCAGGCCGTGGAATGGGGCGATTCCTTCCTCTCGCTGCTGTTTGTCTGTACTGCAAGGGACCCTGCCCATCCTATAATGCGGGAGAGAGACGGGGAACAGCCCATTTTCAGCTCAAGTGATCATGGGCTGCTCCCTGCAGCGCGAGCTCACCAATTTTTTTCCAGCAAAGCAAAATGGCTGCGGGGGTTGACGCAGGCCGGACATTTAGCCGGGGCTTCGGTGCCGTGATGCAGATAGCCGCAGTTCAGGCACTTCCAGATCCTCTCTTCACTGCGGGAAAAGCATCTTCCAGCCAGCACATTATCTGCCAGTTCCCGGAACATCTCCTCGTGATGCCGTTCGGCGACACTGATGGCATCCAGGGTTTCAGCCGCCCGCTCGAAATCCTCCTCACGAGCGATGCGGGCGAAACTCTTGTACATCGTGCCATGCACGTGCAGTTCGAGTTCGGCCGAGGACAACAGGTTGCTATGGGTATCGAGGATAACTCCGGCTGGAAAGGTCCAGCAGATTTCCAACTCGCCGCCATTAAAAAATTTGAAGAACCTCAGGGCGTGCTCATATTCCTGCTCGGCGGTCTCGTCAAAAAGACGGGCTATCTGCAGATATCCTTCCTCGCGGGCCCGGCTGGCAAAAAAATTGTAGCGAGTGCGAGCCTGGGCTTCCGCGGAAAAAGAGATGAGCAGGTTGTTGGCCGTCCTGCTCTCGCGAAATTTCATCAGCATCTCCTTTCAGGTGGATTATTCTTCGATGGTGATGGCCTCGGCCCCGCATTCACGAGCCGCCCTACGGACGATGTCCTCAAGATGGGCCGGAATAACGTCAAATTTGACGATGGATAGGAGTTGGTCTTCATTATACTCGAAGACCTCAGGGCAGAGTTTGTTGCAGTTCCTGTCACCCATACACTGTTTGCTTATGCTTGCTTTCATGGCAATCTCCTCTTCTGAGTGGATGTTCGGGCCCGCTGGTCGAGGGCCGATAAATGCGACATATACAAGTCTTATAGGGCAATAAGGCATCCGTCAAATCTATTCGTGCACGGGTATAAAATTTCGGGCCGTACCTGGCTCTTTGTGGTATCAAAAAAGGATGGATAGTGGCGGGAATGACAGAGAGCCGCTGAACATTTTTGCCGACAGAATTGGCAAAGGATTGAAAGGAAAAGGAGAGATTGAGATGTTTCGAAATGCCATGGAAATCTTTATCCTTTTGGATCGAAGCAACTGCCGCAAATGTGGTGAGAAGACCTGCATGGCCTTTGCTGGTGCAGTACTGCGCGGCCAGAAGAAGCTGGAACACTGTCCGAAAATCGATGCGGCGACGCTTGCCAGTTATAGCATGGTTCAAGAACAATCGACCGCTGTCGATGACGATCCGGAAGCGTCCCTGTTTGTGCTGCGTCAGCAGGTCAGGGAGATTGATCTTACAGAGACTGCCAGACGTGTTGGCGGAGAATTCGTCAACGGGCGCCTGATCGTCAGAATTCTCGGGAAGGATTTCAGCGTCGATACCGAGGGAAATCTCTCTTCCTTCATCCACATAATTCCTTGGGTGAGCGCGCCGTTCTTGACGTATGTCCTGCATTGCCAGGGGGCTCCTGTAACCGGAGAGTGGATTTCCTTCAGAGAGATCAAGGACGGACGGGAGCGCTATCCGCTCTTTCAAAAGCGTGGCGAGGAGGCTATGAAACGGGTTGCCGATACCTGGCCCGATCTGTTTTCTGATATAGTCAGTCTCTTTAACGGCCGACGGGTTGAGGCTCACTTTGATTCCGATATTTCAGTCGTCCTCCCCGTTCTGCCTTTGGTTCCTCTGCTGATCTGCTATTGGCGTGAGACGGATGGGATTGATTCCAGCCTCAATATATTCTTTGATCAGTCGATTAATGCCAATCTCGATGTAGGGGCAGCCTATATGCTGGCGACAGGTCTTACCCAGATGTTTGAGAAGCTGGCCCTGCGGCATGGTTACACCATTCCGCAGAAATGATTATTTGTGGCTGTTTGCTGACACTTGTCAGGTTGTGTGCTGGATATGAACGCGACTGGCAGTAAAGGTTTAGATGACAAAGGGATAGACGGTGTTGGTTGCGGGAATTTGCAGAATTATTGTATGTGGTATATGAAATCACTTTGCATCTTCTGCAGTGGGGAGTAAAAAAGAATGTGCATGATATCATGACCTGGAGCTGAAGAACGTTTACCGATTCATTTTCTAACCGTTTTGTTCTGATCACGTCCCACAGGATTACCTGGTGATTGCAGAATGACCAGCGTATGAAAACTCGGGGCTGATCTGAAGGAGGATCTTGTTTTGACAAAGATTAGCCCGGGACAGGAAAAAAAGGACAGAGTTGGTGCGGTGCTGGTTGTTGGGGCTGGCATCGGAGGCATGCAGGCGGCCCTTGATCTGGCCGGCAGCGGCCTTCTGGTTCATCTGCTCAATGATGAACCTTCCATTGGCGGGACGATGTCCAGGCTGGACAAGACCTTCCCCACCGGTGACTGCGCCATGTGCATGATTTCCCCGCGCATGGTCGAGAGCAGCCGCCATCCCAATATCAAAATGCATACCCTGGCGAGCGTCACCAAGGTCTCAGGCGAGGAAGGCAATTTCACCGTAACCATCCTCGAGAAGGCCCGTTATGTCGATGCCGACCGTTGTACCGGTTGTGGTGCCTGCGAAGGAGAATGCCCGACCAAGGTCAGCAATTTTTTTAACCAGGGGCTCGACAAGCGCAAGGCCATCTATGCCCTCTTTCCCCAGGCTGTGCCGAACACCCGGGCAATCGATGCGGCTCATTGCCTCTTTCTTACCAAAGGGGTTTGCCGCAAATGTGAAAAGGCCTGCGATGCCAACGCCATCAACTTTGACGACACCGATAAAGAGTACGAACTCAAGGTCGGCTCGATCATTCTGACTCCTGGTGCCAAAACCTATGATCCCGGCATCCGCCAGGAACTCGGTTACGGCCGCTTGAAAAATGTTGTCACCTCACTGCAGTTCGAGCGTCTGCTGTCGGCATCCGGCCCTTGCGGCGGGACGGTGGAGCGGCCATCCGACGGCAGTCATCCGAAGCGGCTGGCCTGGATTCAGTGTGTCGGTTCGCGCAACGCCCATAATGCCAATCCCTGGTGTTCGTCGGTGTGCTGCATGTATGCCGCCAAACAGTCGATTATCGCCAAGGAGCATGACCCGGAGGTGGATGCGACTGTTTTTTATATGGAACTGCGGGCCTTCGGCAAGGATTTTGACAAGTACATAGACAAGGCCAAAAACAGCGGGGTCCGCTATGTCCGGTCGATGATCTCGGAGATTGTTGAAGATCCACAGACCAAGAATTTGCTTATCCATTCTGTGGACGAAGAAGGTCGGCTGATCCATGAAGAGTACGACATGGTCATTCTTTCGATCGGTTTCGAGCCCCGAGAGAATGCCGATGGATTTGCCCGGATTTTTGGTATCGATACCGATTCCTACGGGTTTGCCAAAACTTCGAAACTTGAACCTGTCGCCACCAGCCGGCCTGGCGTCTATGTCGCCGGGACCTATCAGGGCCCCAAGGATATCCCGGAGACAGTTATCCAGGGGAGCGGTTCGGCGGCCAAGGCCATGGCCCTGCTTGGCGAGAGTCGGGGCAGCGAAATCGAGGAGGTGGTCCTGCCCGATGAGCGGGATATCACAGGTGAGGAGCCGAAAATCGGAGTCATCGTCTGCCACTGCGGCGTAAATATCGCCGGTACGGTTGATGTCAAGCGGGTTGCAGAGGCCGCAGCCACCCAGCCCGGCGTCAGTCACACGGAAACCATCATCTATGCCTGCGCCCCGGACGGTCAGCAGAAGATCAGGGACCTTATCAAGGAGAAGGGTCTGAATCGGGTTGTGGTTGCCTCCTGTACGCCACGTACCCATGCCCCTCTTTTTCAGGATACCATCCGTGAGGTTGGTCTGAACAAGTTCCTCTTTGAACTGGCAGATATCCGTGAACAGTGCTCCTGGTGCCACATGGCCGACAAGGAGAAGGCCACCACCAAGGCCATCGAAATAGTTAACATGAATGTGGCCAAGACACGCTTGCTTGATCCGGTTTCTTCAAAATCGGTCGGTGTTACCCATGATGCGCTGGTGATCGGTGGCGGCATAGCCGGCATGACAGCTTCCCTCTCGCTTGCTGAACAGGGATACGGAGTGCATCTGGTAGAGCGGGAGGGTTCTCTTGGCGGTCTTTTGAAAAATGTCCGGCATAACCTGGAAGGCGACGATGTCCAGGCCTTTCTGACTGAGACCAAGGCCAGGGTCGAGGAAAATGAGAAGATAACCGTTCATCTCGGGACAACGGTAGATAATACTGATGGGTTCGTCGGTAATTTCGAGACGACGCTGGCAGATGGCTCGAAATTTACTCACGGGGCTATTCTTGTGGCGAGTGGCGGAACTGAATATGTTCCGACGGAATATGGATATGGTCAGTCGGGACAGGTCATGACCCAGCGCGAGCTAGAGTCGTGGCTGGCAGCGAATTCTCCTAAGGCCAGTGACCGGTTTGTGATGATCCAGTGTGTCGGTTCGCGTGAGGAACCGACAAATTACTGTTCGCGGATCTGCTGTCAGGACGCCCTGAAAAACAGTATCGCCATCAAGGAGCGGATGCCGGACGCCCAAGTGACTGTCCTGTACCGCGACCTGCGGGCGTATGGTCTGAAGGAGGACTACTACAAGAAGGCCCGTGATCTCGGTGTTCTGTTCTTTCTCTACACTCCTGACCGTAAGCCTGAAGTTATTTCGGAAGGCGAGGCGCTCAGGGTGCGGTTTGACGGCAAGGTACTTGGCCGGGAGATGGAGATCGAGGCCGACTACGCAGTTCTGTCCACAGGTCTGCGGCCCCAGGAGGATGCCCAGAAGCTTTCTCAGACCTACAAACTCACCCGTAACAGTGACGGCTATTTTATGGAGGCCCATGTCAAGCTCCGGCCTGTTGACTTTGCCAGCGAGGGGCTGTTTCTTGCCGGTTTGGCGCATGCTCCGAAAAACCTCGAAGAGACGGTCAGCCAAGCCCTGGCCGCTGCCGGCAGGGCTGGGACCCTGCTCTCGCATGAAAGTTTGACGGTTTCGGGTATCATTGCCAAGCACAATCGTGATATCTGCATGTCATGTCTGGCTTGTTTTCGTATCTGTCCTTTCGGGTCGCCTTTTATTGACGAGGATGGCAGGGTGAGCCATAATGAGGTGAAGTGCGCCGGCTGCGGTCTCTGTGCCGGTATCTGTCCGGCCAAGGCCTTCCAGGTTAACTGTTTCCGGGATGACCAGATACTGGCAATGATTGATTCGGTGACGACTCTTGCAGAGCATCAAGATCAGGGGAGCGAAAACACATGATACCAGATGGAGAAAAGACCCTCGAGAGACAAGGTCCTGAAATGCTTTATGAAATTCCGTCGGACTGGGATGCCAATATTGTGGCCTTCGCCTGCCATTACTGCGCTTTCGCAGCAGCAGACTTGGCAGGAGTGATGCGACTTTCTTATGCTCCTAACGTTAAGATCGTGCGCCTGCCCTGCACCGGCAAACTTGATCATATCTATGTCTTGAGAGCTTTTGAACGGGGCATAGATGGTGTTTTTGTCGCTGGCTGAATGGAGGGCCAATGCCATTTCCTGGAAGGAAATACCAACGCTGCAAAACGAGTACAGAAGTTGAAAGGCCTGCTGGCTACGGTCGGCATTGATCCCGAGAGATTGCAGTTTTATAATCTGTCTGCGGCTCAGGGGCCCCGGTGGGCCGAAATCTGCACCGAATTCACTGAGCGGATCAAGAAACTCGGGCCCTCGCCAATCGGGCTGGCCCTGAGGAAGAAGAAAAAGTCTGCGAAGCAATGAACCTGCACTGTCAGCATGTTTACCGATAGTCCTGCCTTATAGCAAAGAAGGAGTCGAGGAACCATGATAGTAGGAGAACAGAAACCGTTTGAAGAGATCTGGGAGATGATCAAGGGTCACAAGAGACTCACGGTCTTTGGTTGCAATACCTGCGTTGCAGTCTGTCACCAGGGCGGTAACAAGGAGGCCGGGATACTGGCCTCCTTGCTCAGGATGCGGGCAACCCAGGAGGGGGTTGATATCGAGATTGTCGACAGCGGCATCGAGCGACAATGCGAACACGAATTTTTCGACCAGGCACGTGACCTCCTCGAGAAGTCCGAAGCTGTACTCAGTCTGGCCTGCGGCATCGGTGTGCAGTTTGTTGCAACCAAATATCATTCGACACCGGTTTATCCGGCCTTGAACACCACTTTTCTCGGTGATGTTATCGCTGTCGGCCATTTTACCGAGAAGTGCCAGGCCTGCGGTGACTGCGTTCTTGGTATTACTGGCGGTGTCTGCCCGGTTAGCCGCTGCTGCAAGCGTTTGATGAATGGCCCCTGCGGCGGGTCTTCAAACGGCAAGTGTGAGATTTCCAAGGATCTGGATTGCGCCTGGCAGCTTATTATCGATCGCCTGGAAGCCCTTGGCAAACTCGATGATTACGAGAAAATCCCCCCTCTCAAGAATTGGTCGAAGGATAGGGCTGGCGGACCCCGTTCATTCAAACTGGAGGGCATATAATCGTGGAACTGAAAACAAGCAGCAGGCTGGAAAAGGTATTGAAGAGCGGTCAGTTGGCGGTTACCAGTGAGTGCGGTCCGCCCCGGTCGAGCAACCCTGAGGGGATTATCAAAAAGGGCCAGCTGATCAAGGATCACGTCGATGCAATCAATGTCACTGATAATCAGACCTCGGTAACTCGGCTCTGCAGTCTGGCGGCTTGCGTCCATCTGAAATTGCAGGGACTCGATCCCGTCCTGCAGATGGTTGTGCGCGACCGCAACCGGATTGCGCTGCAGAGCGATATCCTCGGGGCAGCTTCGTTCGGCATCAACAACGTCCTCTGCCTTTCCGGTGATCATCAGAGCTTTGGCGACAATCCTCAGGCCCAGAACGTTTTTGACCTTGATTCGATGCAGTTGGTCCAAACTGTTCGGCTGATGCGCGACGAGGGTAAATTCCTCAGCGGTGACGAGATCAAGGTTCCGCCGAATCTCTTTGTCGGTGCTGCCGCAAATCCTTTCGCCGATCCTTTTAAAATCAGAGTTCCGCGACTTGCCAAAAAGATTGCGGCTGGGGCTGAGTTCATCCAGACCCAATGTATATATAATGTGGATAAATTTGAGTTGTGGATGCAGGGTGTACGTGACAGGGGGCTTGACGAAAAAATCTATATTCTGGCCGGGATCACCCCGATGCGTTCCGTTGGTATGGCCAAGTATCTGAAAAAATCCGTGCCGGGTATGGACGTTCCCGAAGAACTCATCAAGCGGATGTCTGGTGTCGAAAAGACCCAGCAGGCGGCTGAAGGAATAACCATTGCGGTTGAGACGATCCAGCGACTCAAGGAGGTCAAGGGCGTGAGCGGGTTTCATGTCATGGCCATCGAATGGGAAGAGAAGGTGCCGGAAATCGTCGAGCGTTCAGGTCTTTTCCCGCGTCCGACAATTGCGTGAAGAAGCATTTTTGAGGTCAACGGCGTTAATTCCGGTTGGATAAGGGTGTATCATGTGCCAGATGCGTGTTGTAATGGAAAAGGATAGCGGCGAAGAATTGTTGTTTGAAAATGTGACGAGTATCGACGTCCTTGAAAAGGGGCTTGCCGTCACGACGCTTTTTGAGGGGTCTCAGGTAATTACTGGATCAGTCATTCGGCGGATGGACTTTCTGGCGGGTAAGATTTTCCTCTCACCTGCTTGAATCTGTGCATGGTGGTGAAAGAATTTTCCCCGTGCTAAAAAATAAACCTGCCAGGAGAACAGAGAGTGGGACATACTGACAAAATAAAAATATTGCTGCAGCACTGGATCGATCATAACAAAGAGCATGCCGGTGAATACAGCAAATGGCAGGAAGCGATGGTCGATGAGGGTTTTGGTGAGGTTGCGGGATATATCGGGGCGGCCGTCCAGGAGATGTCTCGGGTCAATGAATATCTCGAAAGGGCGCTTGAAGAGGCGGGTGGCAAGGTGAAAGAAGACGAAGGGCACGACCATGGGCATGGCCACCACCATCACCATCATCACTGAGTTTTCCTGATAGCGGTTTCTTCTCAAATATGCAGCCTGCACAGCCAGAGATAGTGGTTTCGTGCAGGCTGTATGTCTTTTTTTCTGCATACTTCTCGAGGTGGCCATCCGTATTTATGGCCGGATATGCAAGTCTTGTAATACTCAGCTGATCCGTTACTCTTCTCGGTGTTTTTTGAGTACTCCAATCCAGAGAGAAAAAACTTGTAAATGATGGTTCCGGAAAAAATGTAAATGACAGAAGAAATTGATTTTCTAGATATATTTCAGTGCGTAAGCTACGGCATTATCGTTACTGACAAAAACGGGGTAATAACTCATGTCAATGATCAGTCGCGAAATATCCTGCGAATAGACGCCAAACAGCATGTCGGCAAAGATATAGCGAGCATCCTGCCGCTCATCGGTAGATCAACCCACCAATGCCTTCAGACGGGCAAGGATATTCCCGGACACCAGATCCTCGGTAAAAGAGCCAAGCTGATCCTTAATGTCGCTCCGATAGTTAGAGAGTCCCGGACCATCGGTGCCATCTGCAGTTTTCAAGAACTCAGCAGTTTTGAGACATCCGCCAAAAAACTCGATTCGTATAAGACCCTGAATCGTCAACTTGAAACTATATTCAATGCTTCATCAGACGGCATATGGGTCTGTGATGGACAGGGAATCGTTATCAGCATCAATCGGGCTTCGGAACTGCTCAACGGCATCAGGAAAAAGGATGTCATTGGCCGAAATATAACTGATTTGGTAGAGCATAAGGTCTTCGATCAATCTGTAACCGCCAAGGTTATGGCAAGCGGCCGCCGGCAGACCGTCATGCAGCATGTGGCCAAAACAGATCGCTATCTGCTGGCTACTGGCACACCGTCCATCGACAGCAGTGGTAAGATTGCCCTCATTGTCGTAAATGAGCGGGATATGACAGAGCTGAATATCCTGCGTGAGCAGTTTGAGCAAAGTCAGAAAATCGGAGAAAAATACAAAGCGGAACTTTCAGAATTGGCACTTATGGAGCTCAAGCGCAATGAGATTATCGCGGAGAGCAACAAGATGCGCCATGTCCTGCAGACTTCTCTCAAGCTCGCCCATATTGGCGCTTCGAATATTCTCATTCTCGGGGAATCCGGTGTCGGAAAAGGGTTGTTAGCGAAATTGATCCATCAGAACAGCTCAAGGTGTGAAAACCCTTTTGTGGAAATCAATTGTGCCGCCCTTCCCGAAAATCTTCTTGAGGCTGAGCTTTTCGGCTATGAGAAGGGGGCCTTCACGGGGGCCAGTGAGAAGGGCAAGGTCGGGCTTTTTGAACTGGCCCAGGGCGGAACTCTCTTTCTCGATGAAATCGGCGACATGCCATTGTCGCTGCAAGTAAAATTGCTCAAGTATCTGGACGACAAGGTGATCCGGCGCATCGGCGGGACGCAGTCGATTCAGATTGACTGTACGACGATTGCAGCAACAAACCAGAATCTGCACAGTCTGGTACAGGCCAGGCAGTTTCGTGAAGATCTCTACTATCGGCTGAAGAATTTTACCCTTGAGATCCCGCCATTGCGCCAACGACCCGAGGATATTGCAGGATTAGTCCGGTTTTATCTTCAGAGCTTCAACACCAAATATAATT
>JAIFKM010000185.1 GCA_020049575.1 Desulfobulbaceae bacterium | reverse complement strand
CGCCGTCGGCGATCTCGAAGAGTCCTTTTTTATTCGTGATGGCGCCAGTGAATGCGCCGCGAACATGACCGAAAAGCTCGCTTTCCAGCAGGTTCTCAGGCAGGGCTGCGCAGTTCTCGGCCACGAAGGGTTTATGCTTTAATGGACCGTTATAATGAATCACCCTGGCTATAAGCTCTTTCCCTGTCCCTGTTTCACCCTGAATGAGGACAGTGGTCGGGGTGTCGATGACCTTCTCCATGAGCTCGAACATCCGCTGCATCGGTGGGCTTGAGCCGATAATTTCCTTGAAACTTGATTTGGCCTGCACCTGGGAGAGAAGGATTTTTTTCTCGAACTCAAGGGCCTGCAGATGATCTCTCAGCTCGCCATAGAGCCTGGCGTTTTCCAGGGCAACAGCGATAGTGCCGGAGAGAACACTCAATATTTTTTCTTCCCGCTCGGAAAACTCACCTGTGGTTTTATTAAGGGCATAAAGGACGCCCATGAAACCCTTTCTAGTCCGAAGTGGAACGCAAATCATCGATTTTGCTGTGAAATCATCCTTCGCATCAAGGCCGTCATAGAGTCTATGGTCTTGGGACGCATCATTGATAACGGCTGGCAGATTGTGCTCCATGACCCAACCGGCAACACCTTTGTTGTCAGGGAAACGTAACGAGAAGTTCTTGGCAAGTTTTATGCCGGGGCCTTCATCCACGGTTCGGATGAAGTAAAACTCCTTGTTCGCCGGGTCATGCAGGGCAACGGAAGCGCCCTGGATGGCAAAGAGAGATTTGATCTTTTGAAAAATGGTCAGCAGCATTTCATCCATATCCTGGATTGTATGCAGCGATGTGCTGACCTCGTAAAACAAAGAAAGTTCTCTCTCGGTGAGATGGAATTGTTCTGCCATGGATATTCCCTCCTGTCGTTGCGAATGGAAGAATCGTTCTGAAGAATATCTGCGCGCGAAATATGATCTGTCAATTTGTTATACATTCACTCTAGGGAAATGTCTATTCACTTGACAGTTTTAGCCAAGGCGGAAGCGAAAAACTCCATTTTAACCAATCTGCTGAAAATTTAAAAACGATTAAAAACAAAGAGATGACTGTTTTAACAAGCAGTGCAGGCGCAGCAGCTCACTTCCTGGCACTCCTTTCGCTATAAGAAGGGAAAGCTCAAGAGAGAATGCCTCTCACGCAGGACCTGGGATGCATCAAGTGAAGAAGGCGGGTAAAGGGCGTTGGCGCCGAAAGCATACACACCAAGGGGGGTACGACGATGAATGGATTACCAGATGTAATTGTTGGACTGTGGTTTATTCCCGTTACACTCTACATCTTCATTCCATTGGCAATGCTTTTTTGCTGGGGAATCGGGCGGCTGATTAAGCGGTTGATGATTCTCCTCAGGACTGAGGAAAAAAAGAGTGCCCAGGGAGCGGACGCGAAGTTCCTGGCAAAAGCGGGAGCGTAGGACATTGGCTGGAAGGGGCAGTTAGGGATATTGCCCCTTTTCTTCCTGGGAAATCAAAAGCTAGAAGCAAAAGCAGTAAATGTGCAACAAATCTGATCAGTTTTGACAGAAATTGGTGCAATCGGCGCCTTTTAATGAAGAATACCATCTTTGATAAATTCGTCTTTACCAAGAGAATATCACATGTCTGAAAAATTCTGTTTTTGGATCCATGGGGTGAATGTTATCCCTGAATTCACCAAAGAATACACTGGCCACGACAATGGTCTGTATATGAGGCGTACCGGTTGGGGAGCGCAGATCAGGCAAAGCCCGGAGACAACGAATTGGTTCCATTTCGGCATACCCTCTGCCACAAAGCTAGATGACGATAATGTGAGCTATAATCGGGCGTGGCTTCGTCTGCGTATTAATAATGAAGCCGTGATTGACAGGGTTCATATCAGGGAAGCCTCGGGGCCGCAAAGTAATTGCCCCTTAATTTGGGATAGCGGTACCCTCAACATATCGGGACAGGATACAGAGTTGACCTTCAATCTTCCTGATCAGCAGAATAAAGGTCCTCTGGACATGTGTGTACATGTGAAATTCGAACGAGAGAATGGAGAGGTGGTGTTTGCTGGTGCCGGAGGCTGGTTTGAAGGATAGGGCGGAAAAGATCTTCCAGCAAGATTCTATTGCATGAAATATCGGGTGCAATCTGGAAAAATGGCTTTTAAACGCTTTCAGGGTTGAAAGCCATTGTCTAGTCCTAAACAATTCTGGGAGGAGAAAACAATGAGATCAATATTTGGCGCGATCTTGCTCATATTTCTGATTTCAATTGCCGTCAGTTCGTCTGCAACTGATACAAAAAGTGAGGAAGAAAAGGTGTCCGCAGAAATGAAGAAAAATATTCCTGCAGACAGAGTTAAAAATATCGATGACCTATACCAGAAATGGCTGAAAGTTCAGGCAGGGAAAAGCAAGGCGATACTTGTCGATATCCGGACCGAGGCGGAATTCAACAGCGGCCATATTCAAGATTCGAATAATATCGATTCGGGTCATGTCTATACCATTCCGGGAAAATGGGCCGATCCTGAAACCGAAATGTGGGTCTTTTGCCGGACAGCGAACAGAGCCATCTATTTTGTCGGAACCATGTATAAATATGGCTACAAAAATGTCTATTTGGTTGACAGAGGCATCGTCGGCTGGGCAGAAAAAGGATACCCTTTGGTCAATACCTATCTCGGCGAGATACGCGTCACCAAATACGACAAGAAATTAAAGGAAACGTATGCTTTCCGTGAAAATAAGTAATCAGATTTACACGATAATATATCACATGTAGGCCAGACGTAATGATTGAGGTAGAACATACAGATGCACTCCCTCTATCGACAGTTTCAGCACCATTCTTTTAGGACAACAAGGTCTCATCCGCCTGTCCAGGGTAGTTGATACCTGGCAAAAGGGTCTTGCGATGGCCATTCGAAGTATGAAGCCCTCTGCGCTGGCAGAGGGCTTTTTTTGTGCAGCGCTGAGTCGGGCGATAATCGATTTTATCACCACAGTGATTGAGAAGGATGGTTGAATGATGTATTGATTGTAGGTGCGTTAGAGAAAAATACCAGTGGCATCTCTTGCCGCAGGGTTATCTGGAGAAGTTCAAAGGCAGGTGCTTTCAGGATATGAGGAAAAGAATGGAACTCAGTCGTTTCAGTGGTTCAAGCAGGTACGTACTCGATGAAGAGCTATCGAAAATCGTCAACATATCCATGGCGCTGGAAATGCCGCTTTTGCTCAAGGGAGAGCCCGGTACCGGTAAGACCATGCTGGCCCATGCAATAGCCGGTGAACTCGGGATGCCGTTGATTATTCTGAACGTCAAATCGAACATGAAGCTGGTTGAGGCGCTCTATCAGTACGATACGCTCACCCGCTTGAATGACAGTCGATTTGGCGATTCAACTCGAAATGTCAGTGATATTCAGGAATATATTCGAATGGGCAAGATTGGTCAGGCCTTTACTTCCGATGAGCGTGCAGTTCTGCTTATAGATGAGATTGACAAGGCTGAAACCGAGTTTCAGGACGATATGCTCGATGTCCTCGACCAGATGCAGTTTGATATCATTGAAACTGACGCTGTGGTTCGTGCCCGTCACCGTCCTGTCATTATTATCACCTCGAATGCCAAAAAAGATCTCTCCGATCCCTTTCTCGGGCGATGCAATTTCCATCACATTGCTTTTCCAGAGGAGAAGATGATGCGCCGCATAATTGAGTCGCATTTTCCTGATATTCCAGAAAAACTCGCTGAAAATGCAATTCGGACCTTTTATGAACTTCGCGGCATTGATGGTGTGGAGAAAAAGCCAGCGACCCGAGAATTGATAAACTGGCTCCGTGCTCTGCAGGCCGATCCGGATTTCAGGAAAGGCGAGATGCTCGAAAGGGAGATTCCTTATCTCGGTGTCCTCTTTAAAAAGAGTGCTGATTATCTGAAATCGATGCAACTGATTAGCAAACGGGGTTTCTTCCGCTAGCCGGAGGAAAAGTGATGTTTATTCGATTTTTTTATACTCTGAAAGAGATTGGTATTCCGGTCAGCCCAACCTCTTTTCTCCTTTTTCAAAGAGCGATGCAGAGTGGTTTGGTCAATTCACTTGCTGATTTTTATACCGCTGCCCGAACAATTCTCATCAAGAGTGAGAAGTATTTCGATCTGTATGATCAGGTGTTTGCCCATACCTTTGAAGGGGCTGAACTCTCTGTGGCCGATGACTCCGATTTTGATATGGTTGCTGCCGGCATGCTTGATGAATGGCTGAAAAATCCGAAACAGCTGGCGAGGGCTCTTGGTCTTGACGAGAAAAAGCTGGCTGCGATGTCGCCTGCTGAACTGCTTGCCTATTTTAGAGAAAGGCTAAAGGATCAGAAGGGTCGGCATGAGGGTGGCTCTAAATGGATTGGTACCGGCGGAACCTCACCTGTTGGCCATTCGGGTGTGCATCCGGGCGGAATGCGAGTAGGCGGAAAATCGATTGGAAAATCAGCTGTCAAGATGGCTGGAGAGCGACGGTATAAGGAGTATTCGACCGATGGGCCTTTAACCCGACGGTCGATGTCGGAGGCCCTCAAACGACTACGCAATCTCGTGCCCAAGGGCGCGAGAGACAGAATCAATATAGACGACAGCATATATCGAACGATTAAAAATGGTGGTGAGATTGAATTGGTTTTCGACCGGGGTGTAGTTGACAGATTGAAAATTGTTTTGACCATCGATAATGGCGGCTGGTCGATGGATCCTTAGTTTAAAGATTTGAAGACCTATTTTTTTCACAACACCATATATGACCAAGTTTGGGAAGATGCGGGGCGAAGGCTGAGGCCTGTATTGCTTGACAACCTTGCCAGGTTTGACCCCGAGACACGCTTTATTATTGTCGGTGATGCCTCAATGGCGCCTTACGAACTCATGTCGGCGGATGGTTCTATCTATGCCTTTGATCGCAGCGGTCGGGCGAGTATCGAGCGGCTTCGTCTTATTGCTGCAACCTTTCCCCATAGTGTCTGGTTGAACCCCATTCCGAAGAAGGATTGGCAGTATACCAGGACTATTTCCCTTATCGGCACGATATTTCCGATGTATGAACTCTCGCTCGATGGACTTGAAGAAGCGGTAGCTTTTTTAATGCGCAGATGAGCA
>JAIFKM010000067.1 GCA_020049575.1 Desulfobulbaceae bacterium | reverse complement strand
ACATTGGCTGGAACGGTTATCGTTTCGTTTGCCAGCAGTATCGGCGCGACCCTTGCCTGCATGTTATCCAGGTATATGCTGGGTGACTGGGTCCAGCGCCGATTCGGGGATAAACTGAAACGGGTCAATACTGGCATCAGTGAGGAAGGTGCTTTGTATCTTTTTGCCCTGAGGCTGATGCCGGTTATTCCTTTTTTCATGATCAACCTGGTCATGGGATTGACCCCCATGCGGCTATGGACGTTTTACTGGGTCTCTCAACTCGGTATGCTTCCTGGCACTGTAGTCTTTGTCAATGCCGGCAGCCAGATCGGCCGCATCAACTCACTTTCCGGGGTTCTCTCTCCGGGATTGCTTGTATCTCTCGCGTTACTGGGTGTTTTTCCGTTGATTGTTCGTCGAGGGCTCACTTTTTTCCGCAATCGGCATCGCAAAAAGACAATGGCTCAAGTATCAACCGCAACAGTTTCTCTTCAGTCGTCACTTGTCGAATTGCAAAAACAGATCGGCGATAACTGCACCGAATGCGGGATTTGTTTGAAAAGTTGTTCATTCTTGATGCATTACGGAACGCCAAAGAGCATTGCCAACCGTTTCGACTTTACTCTGGCTGACAACCAGGCTCTCGCCTATGAGTGCAGTCTGTGCGGGCTCTGTACATCGGTTTGTCCTGAAAAACTTGATCCCGCCTCACTTTTTCTCGAAGTTCGTCGTCTGTGTTGCGATGCTGGTAATCTCGATGAGTCGAAATACAGTTCAATACTTGGCTATGAAAAGAAGGGGACCTCAAGATATTTTTCCTGGTATGGGCTGCCGGAGGGCTGTGATACGATATTTTTTCCTGGTTGCACCCTGCCGGGAACTCGTCCTGAGGTTACCACCGGGATTTTCCGGCAGATCCGGCAGATGATCCCGACGGTCGGATTAGTTCTCGATTGCTGCACTAAACCCTCCCACGATTTGGGCCGATCAGAACATTTCAATACAATGTTTGGAGAAATGCATGGTTATCTTCTCAGTCAGGGCATTCAAACAGTGGTAACCGCCTGCCCGAACTGCACACAAGTGTTTCGACAGTATGGGCATGGTTTGAGAGTCAAAACTGTCTATGATATTCTTCCCTCTCCGGCTTCAGCCGATTATTTGGCTGGAAATGGCGGGGACATTACTGTGCATGATCCTTGTCCTTTGAGGAATGACCGGAAGACACAACAAGCCGTCCGCAAGATGCTGGGTGATATGGGACTGGTCGTGAACGAAATGCAGCATTACGGAAAGCTCACATTGTGCTGTGGTGAGGGTGGGACCGTTGCTGCGGTCAAACCGCAATGGGCCAGGGAATGGGCACTTGTCCGTGAAAAGGAGGCTGCCGGGAGGACGATTGTTACGTACTGCGCCGGTTGTACAGGTTATCTGAACCGTGTCGCACCTACACTGCACATCCTTGATATACTGTTTCGACAGGTAAATTTCCAAGGGAAGGCAAAAGTCGTCAAGGCCCCTTTTACATATTGGCATCGACTCCGCTTGAAACAAACCATGATGGGGGATGAGCATTTCAAGGTTCAACGTACACGCCCTGCCAAGATTTAAGGGCTATTCGTCGCCTTCTATCTGAGAGATGGCCTAACAGATCTTTTTTGATGTATCTCGCTCGATACAGGTACTTCTGGGATTTTCCTTTATACAGGAGTATGTTTCCTTCCGTTGTGGTATTGCAGATCCATAATCTGATCGAGGCAGTGACTTTTGTATGTGTAGTCCAGGCCGTTTATATCCTGAAGATGGTCATCTGCCAGAAAGGTGGATGTCGGATAATCGCGGATGATCCTGCCCTGATGCATCACCAGGGTGCGGTTGCTCAGTTCCCTGATAAAGAACATGTCATGAGTGATCAGTATCCTTGTCATGTTCAGATTGTTGAGAATTCCCAGGAGGAGTTCCTGGCTTTGCGGATCGAGGCTGGCAGTCGGTTCATCAAGGATCAGCACCTCTGGCTGCATGCTGAGGGCCGCTGCGATTGCCAGTCGTTTTCGTTCACCGCCACTCATGTTCAGAGGTACTCTTTTTTCATATCCCGAGAGTCGGACATTGTTCAGGGCCTCAGCAACCCGCATTTCGACCTCTTTTTTCGATAAACCCATCTGTTGAGGACCAAAAGCCACCTCTTCCCAGCATGATGGGCAGAAGAGCTGATCGGCTGAGTTCTGAAACACCATGCCGACCTGCTTCCACAAATTCCGACGCATATCTTGATTGAGTTGTTCGCCATGGAAGAGGAAGAAACCCTCGCCATGATGAAGCCCCAGCAGGCAGGCGGCCAGGGTTGATTTGCCGGCCCCGTTCTCACCGACCAAGGCAATGGTTTCCCCTCGTTTGACGATAAGATTGGCATCAATGATACCGGTTGTTTTGTCTGGATAGCAGTAATTGAAGTGCTGCAGTTCCAGAATGGGTGTCTTCTCGTCTGCAATCAGGGTATGGCTGTCTCTCCCGCCGTGCTCATGGGTGTGGTGGTGATGATGTTGGTGGCTGGAGGTCTGTGGATGACTGTGGTCATTCCCGCAACAGGTAAAACGGAAGGTGAAATCAAGGCCGTGTTCACGCAAAGCATTCTGCTGGGAGACCAATTCTTGGAAGCTGTAATCATGATGGATGTGGCCATCGGCAAGGACGACGGCCCTGTCGCAAAGATCATAGAGAAACAGCAGGTCGTGATCGATGATGATGAGTGTTCCCTGAAATGCCCTGAGCAGTTCCTTGAAAATCAGCTCTTGTTTGGGATCGAGATTGGCGGTGGGTTCATCAAGGATAAGGACCTCGGGCTGCATGGCCAGGATGGCGGCAAAGGCCGCCCGCTTTTTCTGGCCGTAGCTTAAATGATGGGCTGGTTTGTATATCAGATGGCTGAGGCCGACGTCAGCGAGACAACGCTTGACAAGCTGATCGACCTCTTCTCGCGCAAGTCCTTTATTCATCGGACCAAAAGCCACGTCTTCATAGAGGGTGTTACAGAACAGATGATTATCAGGATCCTGGAAAAGGATGCCGATATTGAGCCGCATGTCAGCCAACAGCGTGGGATCAAGAGTCTTGCCTTGATAGTGGAGAGATCCACTCTGCAGAGGCAGGAGTCCATTAAGATGTCTGACGAGAGTGGATTTTCCCGAACCGTTCTTGCCGACCAGGGCAATATGGTCTCCCCGGCGGATCGAAAGGCTTATCTCCCTGAGGGCTTCTTTGCCATCAGGATACGTGAAGGAAAGTCTGTCGAGGGCAAACAGCGACTCATGGCCATCCTGTTCGGCGTCTTCCCGATACCTGCTGTTAATTTGATGCATAGAAAAAGAGAGGATTCAAGAGGATTGTCAGACTTTAAGTGGATCACTCATAATGGCAGGACGGGAACAACCCGGTCAAGGACTAAAAGCAGGATGCCGAGCAGAATCCACAGCCCGCTTTTTGCCAAATCTCGTATTCTGGTTTGGGGGAGCGCAAACGTTGGATAAATCCCGTGGTAGCCTCGGCAGAGCATTGCTTCATAGACCTTTTGGGTGCGGTCGAAAGAACTGATGAAGAGCATGCCTAAGAAATTCCCCATGGTCCTCATGGTGGCAAGATCCGTTCGGGCAGTGAAGCCCCGAACTCGCATACTCAGGTACATGCGGATGATTTCCTGTTGAAAAACAAATATGTAACGATGAGTTAGAAGAATCATCTGGATTATGGCCTGCGGCAGCCCGAGTCTGGAAAAACCCTGCAAGGTGAGCGGCAGCGAGGAAGTCCCGAGCATCGGTTCAATCATAAGGGCAATGGCGAACGCTTTGAGCACTATGGTGAGCGCCAGCAAAAAACCGCTCAGGTGAAAGGGTAGAGACTGGAGCAGCGGGAAAATAAGGACGGTTTCTCCCTGTCTTGCCGGGCTTGAAAAGGGTACTATCAGCAGAAACATCAGCAGAAACCCGGACATGGCGGCAAGACGGCGCAACCCCCGTTGCCAGGCTATATTGCTGAAAAAAATGGAGAAAATGGAAACGATGAGGGCTATAGCGCACCAGAAAGGGCTTTTCAGAGAAATAATCAGAAAGCAGTAGGGGAAAAGAGAACCTATTTTAGCCGCCGGATCCCAGTTGTGAAAAAAAGAAGTGCTGTCTGCATACGCGTCAAGAGTGGGGATGGACCAGTCAGGGGTCTCAGCTTTGTTTTTGTTTTTACTCCTTCTTTTGAAAGAAATAAACCCTTGTACGGAAAGGAGAATCACAAGAAGGAGAATGCCCACTGTTAAAAAACCAGAGACATGAATTATTTTGCCTGGTACTGGCATGCTCTTACAGATTCATAGAATATTTATGGTTGTTTCGCGCATCGGTTAAAATTTAGCCGGATACCAACTCCTTTTAGCAGGATACTGGCAAGGAGACAACAACACTTAAGGATGAACGAGCCGGAAAAGAATAAAATGTGGTCTCGTCGACCGTCTAGAAATTCTTCCAATCAAGCATTTCAGGCTTAACCCGATAGATGAAGGAGATGGTGAAGGCAGAGACCGCAGCCTCGATGATGACCACCGGGATGTGAGCAACCAGAGCAAATTTTGCAACCCCAAGAAAATCCTCTCCGCTGGTGAAGAGGAAAACGGCCAGCAAGACAGCAGCAAAAATGGTACCAAGACCACCCACCAGAGCCCCGGCCAAGGTGTTACTCATACGGCTCGACCCTCGAATCCACTTAAAGAGGAAGCCGCACGTCAGAGCAGGTACTCCCATCATGATGGCATTCGCCCCAAGAGCTGTGAGACCACCGAATTGAAAGAGAATACTCTGGAGAAAAAGGCCGACGGTGATGCTGAGAAAGGCGGCAGGGCCGAGGAGTGCCCCGACGATGCCCGGCATCAGCAAGTGGACACTGGTCGGCCCCAAAGGTAGGTGAATAAGAGAAGCGACAAAGAAGGCGGAGGTCACGACGGCTATTTTGGGCAGACTCTCATCCCTGACTTTTTTCACACTCAGGGCTGTCCCCGCGAGGGTAAGGGCATACGTGGCCACGGATATCGTGACAGAGAGCACCCCATCAGATATATGCATGGTCTAATTCCCCGACCGCTGATTTTTTCGGCGTGATGCCATGAAGGCGGCAACTCCGAAGAGCCCGAGGATATATCCAATTCCGGCCATCACTTCCGGTAGCCCAGGTTCTGCGATGCTCTGATTGAGAGCTGCAATATCCCGTTTAATCTTCCGCAAGTCCTCCGAAACTTTTTTATCGT
The DNA here is from genome assembly GCA_020049575.1 of Desulfobulbaceae bacterium. GTDB lineage: Bacteria > Desulfobacterota > Desulfobulbia > Desulfobulbales > Desulfocapsaceae > Desulfoprunum. Next base: position 11,534 of record JAIFKM010000067.1, on the reverse strand, counting down.
GCTCGTCAAGCCTTGCCATGACTGCCTGGCAGCTGCTTTCCTGGCTGATCGGGGCTGACGTTTCTGTTTGAACCTGGCCCGGGGACTGTTCATCCGCCTGGCAGGAACATGGCTGAGCAAGAAACATAGCAGCAAAAAGAATAAGAGAAATTGATTGTATCAAAAGTTTCATTGCGGTCGTCACATCTCTGAGGCTTTGAGCAGGAAGCTGTTTTTATGACCCATGCTGGCGTTGATGACGATGGTCAGATCTTCTTTCTTGGGTAGCGGGAAATGAAACAGACCCTTATTGTCAGTCTTCCCCTCCACCAGCTTGGTATTATTTTTGTCAAAGACTTCTATTAATCCACTTTCCACGACTTTTCCATCCGGGAAATAGCTTTCAGTGAAAACCGTTGTTCCCTCAACATAGGCAAAGATGCTGACCTTGTGTGCCAGAGCCAGATCCGTTGTACAGAGGAGAAGAAAATGCGACAGCAAGCAGAGTGTGACAAGGTGTTTTCGCATGGAGATTCCTTTTCTGAAACTGGCCGGTTCGAGCAATTCGCACCGGCCAGACTTTTCTCTTATTTCATATCAGCAGTGTGAACCCAGTATACTGCACCGATTTCCACCCCTTTTTCAACTCCATCCTTCTTGAGTTTCCAGTCCGCCTCATTAAGAGCGGCGAATCCCCACCAGCCGGCCCTGGGCATAGCATAAGAGAAGACTCCGTTGGCGTCAGTCTTGACGACCTGGGTGAAGTACGGGTCGCTTGGTGCCTTAACGATCGCAGGATTTCCAGGCGACTCATTCAGGTACTCAATTTCAACTTCAGTTCCGGCTACCGGTTTACCTTTGAACAGGACTTGACCAGTAAATATATTGTTTGTCCAGAGGCCATAGGGCCGGGAAAGTGGAATGATTTCGGTTTCAAGGCCAACCGGTTCATCCCAGCCTTCCTCCAAACCAAGGGCGTTTACGCAGACCTTGGTGTAGTGGACAATAAAAGAATCTTCGGCGGGCTCCCAATAAGGAGTAGGTTCCACATAAAAGGTGTAATCTCCCGGCCTCTTTATTTGATACTCCGTCTTCCAGAGAGTGAAATTCTTGTCTTGATCGGGTGATTTTCCTTTGGCTTCGGTAAGGGTGGGGAGTAGATCAGTTTTCTTGCCACCTTTGAAGATGCCAAATTGCTTGGGTTTTGTCATATCCATATAATGCATTTCCAGAGGATGGATGAATTTAATCTCGATCTGGAGTTTCTTGCTGTCTTCCTGGCTGATAATATCATCAGAAGGAATTATCGCACCAAAATGGGCTTGGCCGGTTGAAGACCAACCCAGCAGACAGGAAATGATAGCACTTCCGGTAAAAATGTGTTTCATGCGCATAAAACCTCCCCTTTGAATATAATTTTAACTGACGAAATCGAAAATAAATTCCATTAACTGATGAGTATCTGGAATTATCTTGCTTGTATAACTCACTTTATGGTTAGCGGTGTCAACTACATCGTAACAGTATTGTAAGTATAATAAGCAGGGTTGTTCGTGTTACATATATTAATAATGTGATACTATCACCGCCAAAGAGCAGCGTCAAGCTGGAATTTTCCGCATAACTTCTGTCCTAAGGGTGCATACAATGAAACAATATTACAAGAATGATAAATTTAATATTTGCTCAAGAGGATCTTCAAAAGGACAGTTTCTGATCGGACCGCTGTGTTCAATGCAACCACTCGTGAATAATTTCGTATAATCCTCGCAGGTGGGACTCCAGTGCGTTGTTTTTACAGGACTCCCGCCTGCGAGGGAGAGACGGAAAGGCAACTCTTCAACATTGACTGAACACCGACGTGATTTTTTATTTGTCACATCTTTTTGCTACTGGGATAATCTCGTGGTATGTTCAGGGATGAAAACGACGCAGCAATCTGCCCCTTTATATTTCACCATGCCACTTCCGTGTATTCGCATATGACGGGTACACAAGAAGTCATTTTTTAATAACGTAGTCTCAATAAGAGTGACATGAATCCTATTTGCATAGTAGACGATCAACCGTACATCTGTTCAACCATTGCCAGCATCCTGAAGGACGAGGGATATCAGACCATCGTGTTTCCCGACGCAGAGAGCTTCTGGCAGAGGCTCGATACCATAAATCCCTCTCTTGTCATGTTGGATATCTGGCTTCCAGGTATTGACGGTCTGCAACTACTGAAAAGTTTACAGAGCCGATTCCCCGAACTTCCCATCATCATGATGAGCGGACATGCCGGCATCGAGACGGCGGTTGCCGCCATAAAGGCCGGTGCCTATGATTTTATGGAAAAACCGTTGCATTTGGATGTCTTACTCGACAAGGTCAAATCTGCCATTAAGCATCGACCTGCAAGGAGTGACTCGATCCTTCCTTCGGATACAGGGCTTGAGATCGCCAGTGCTGACCTTTTGATGCCTCCCGGCATGGTAGAGGTGGTGGAGTCCTCGGTACCTCAGCGCACTCTCAGAGAGAATGTTGTCCTGAATGGTGTCGGTCTTCTGAGCGGCCGGAAAACCGGTATCATCCTCAGCCCCCTGGGAGTCAATGAAGGCATCGTCTTTCAAACACTCGACGGTCAAACCATTCGTGGACATATCACCTCGTTGGGGAATTTTTCTCAAACCGTCTCATCGAAGACCTTCTCCGCCAATTCCACGACCCTTGATAACGGCAGGCAACAGGTGCGTACCGTTGAACACCTGATGGCAATCTTTTCGATGTACGGCATAACCAACGCGCTCATAAAGGTCGACGACGAGGTACCGAACGTCGATGGTTCCGCCAAGGACTTCTGCGACCTCATAGTACAGGCAGGGATAGAGGAACAGCCGGCGTACACCAGGGTCGCCGTCATCCGCCAGAAGATCGGGGTAGGAAACGATGACAAAAATGAAAAGTATCTTTATGCGGAGCCTTTTGAAGGGTTCGAAATTTCTATGAGGGTAGATTACCCTGCGCCCATAGGTGAACAGATTTTCACGTTCAATCCTGAAAAACGGTCTTTTGCCAAGGAGATAGCCCCTGCCCGATCATTCAATACCTTTGAAAATATCGAGATGGCCCAGAGGCTTGGCAAGGTCGGTGGCGGATATCTCAATTCCCATATCATCATGTACGAGGGCAAAGTCATCAATACGGAACTCCGTTTTCCCGACGAGTTCGTGCGCCACAAGATATTGGACCTGCTCGGAGACCTCTATCTGCTCGGTTTCCCCATCAGAGGACGCATTACCGCCAACATGACCTCGCACGGGTACAATCAGGCCCTGGTCGAACGATTGTACCGGGCTATCCAGAGCAGTTCCAGATGAAGGCTGTTAAGGTTAAAGCGGAAATATGCCGTAGGTGCAGAGTACTGTCTCCTGTCCATCAATACGTCATTGCGCTCCTGAAATCATGATGAACATCGGCTGCCACCTTTCCGTCGCCAAGGGTTTCATGGCCATGGGCCGCGATGCGCTGGCGATCAACGCCAACACCTTCCAGTTCTTTACCCGTAACCCTCGCGGCAGCAAGGCCAAAGATCTAAACCGACCGGACATTGCCGCGTTTCTCGAATTTGCCGCCGAGAATCATTTCACGACGTTGCTGGCGCATGCCCCGTACACCCTCAACCCTTGCTCGGCCGACCAGAAGACCCGGGATTTCGCCCTGGAAACCATGCGGGATGATCTGGCGCGCATGGAATTTCTGCCGGGGAATCTGTACAACTTCCATCCCGGCAGCCACGTCGGCCAGGGAGAGGATGTCGGCATCGCCTTGATTATCGCTCAACTCAACACCCTTCTGACGCAGCAGCAGACGACGACCGTGCTGCTCGAAACAATGGCCGGTAAAGGGAGCGAAATCGGTCGCAGTTTCCAGGAACTTCGCCGCATTCTCGATGGCGTCGTGCTGCAGGAAAAGATCGGTGTCTGTCTCGATACCTGCCATGTGCACGATGCCGGCTACGACATCGTCAATGACCTCGACGGTGTGCTGTCCGAGTTCGAGGAGATCATCGGCCTCGACCGGCTGCGCGCCATCCATCTCAATGACAGCATGAATCCTCGCGGTAGCCGCAAGGATCGCCACGCCCGGATCGGCCACGGTCATATCGGCCTGGAAGCGATCAGCCGAATCATCAATCATCCACGGCTACGCCATCTGCCATTTCTGCTGGAAACGCCCAACGAATTGCCGGGCTACGCCGAAGAGATCGCCCTGCTGCGCGGTGCCTACCGGGAATAATCGCCTTGCACATTCCCCTGCTGAGCCGTTCAGGGGGATGGCGTCAAAATGCCTATTTCTGCGACGATTGCATCATCTATCCGTTTGATCAGATCGTCGTCGATGGACTTGGCGTACATGATGTATCGAACATTGCCATGGGGAATATCGCTCATGGGTTTCAACACGAAATCTTCCACGGGATAGCCCGCATTTCTGGTGAGCACCCCCAGTTCTTCCGGAGGAAGAAGGATGTAGTCAAAGCGTCGGGACTTGAGCATCTTGATCAGGCGGACTTCATCCGCCGCCACCCAGACAGTCCGATCACCATGATCGACTAAAATCGAGTCCAGATATTCCCCATCGGAGTGGCCATCAATTCGCCCTACCATGAAGTGTCTGCTGTCGACGAGTTTCTTGATGGAATCATATCTGGAAAATCGATGAGCTTCTTCACGCAACATCAAGATCCCGATGGGTTGGTTCAGATAGATGGGCAATGAGAACTTTGCGAACGTTTCACGTTCAGCGGTCTTGAACCAGCCAAGAGACGCGACAGCTTCACCCTGCTGCATTTTGGAAATGACCCGTTTTGACGGCAGGCCAGTATATGTGCAGCTCACGCCAGCCCGTTCAAAGACCCTGCGGACGATATCCACGATGATTCCTTCGATGTCGCTATCAGGGGTGCTGGCATAATACGGAGGATACTCAATATAGAGCACGTTCAACTCTGCCGACTGCGCCGATGTTCTTGCGAATACTCTCGCTGGCAGCGCGCAGCTGATGACCAGGATCATCAGGCTGGCCATAGTAAACAACCATTTGCTTTTGCCTGTTACCATGCTCACCTCGCTCTGATTGTATTCTTTCCGGCTGATCTCATACGGCCAAGTGGTAAGTAAATGATATCTATTCCCGCAGCTATTCACAAGATGGCTCTCAAGTTATTCCTGGATGACGAATTTTTAGAATAGTCTGCCAAGTAAAGAAGCCGTTCCTCAGTGTCCACGAGTCGTATTCCAGCGTATGGCAATTTGACGTTCCGGTACCGCGATGATATGCTTGAGGTAACCATGGAACGCAGGGAAAATGCCTCATCAATATTTACCCACTGTCGTTTCTGATTGTGTCCCGAAACAGAGTCTGGTCAAACAATGAACCCGATATTTGCTAGGTGGAAGAGATGTATCCGCCAAAGCATCACGCCTGTTTCGGAGCACTCCATATCGGAGGTATCTGAAGATGATCATTCGCAGCATGAAGTGTTCACTGACGCTCATGATTCTGTATCTTTTGGTTCTGATCTCTTCCGGATATGCCCTGGCTGAAGAAAACCAGCCGAATATCCTTGTTCTCAATTCCTACCATCAAGGAGAAAACTGGACGGATAATGAAATTGCCGGAATTTTCAGCGAATTGCTGACGCAGTATCCCACTATGGTTCCTCTCGTCGAGGCACTCGACACAAAACGCTATCCCTCGCCGGCTCATCTTGATTTCCTGAAAGACTACCTGCTGCGTAAGTACCATGACCGCAGGATTGATCTGATCATTGCCTTGGACAATCCGGCCCTCAACCTGATCACCCAAAACCCCACTGAGCTGTTTCCTGATGTGCCCGTAGTCTTTGCCGGCATTAATGGTTTTCGCCCCGAAATGATCGCGGATAGAAAAAAAATTACAGGTGTCATAGAGCGACAGGATGTGGCCGGCACTCTCAAAATGGCACTGGCGATGCATCCCAAGGTGTCAAGGATTCTGGCTGTCCACGATTACACAGCCAGCGGTCTGGCGGTACGACAAGAAACCGAAACAGCGCTGGCCCAGTTTGCGGGCAAACTGCAGATCAGCTATTCGGCTGACGTTCCTTTTGACAGGTTAAGTGAAGAACTGAAAAAAATGCCGGATAACGGGCTGGTGCTCATCCTGACCTACGTCACGGATAAGGCCGGCCACACCTATTCCCGAGAGGAGAGCACTCGGCTGATTTCCTCTCTCAGTCCCGTACCGGTCTATGCCATGCACGAAACCCGCCTTGGATATGGCATCATGGGTGGATTACTGCTTGAAGGAAAAGAACACGGTCGCCAGGCTGCTCGACTTGCTTTCCGTATTCTTCAGGGCGAAGATCCGGATCGAATTGCGGTAGAAGAAAGTCACTCTCGGAGCATCCTGGATTATGAAGGACTTCGACGACTTAAAATCCCTGAAGATCTCTGGCCCAAAGATGCCCTGGTGGTAAATCGTCCGATTTCCTTCTGGAGTCGCCACCGTAATGTCCTGATACCCTCGATCGCAGCGATTGTTATGCTGCTGGGGCTGTCGTCGATGCTTCTGGGCACAGTGATTCGGCTGCGGCGTGCAAAGAAGACAATTCATAAAAGTGAGGAGAAATATCGCGTTCTCTTTAACTCATTTCCTCTGGGAATTACAGTCTCCGACCAGGATGGCAAAATTGTGGAAACCAATGCCATGGCCGCTAATATATTAAGTGTGCCCAAGGAGGAACACGAAGCACGGAAGGTCGATGGTGGTGAATGGCGTATCATCCGCCCGGATGGCACTCCCATGCCGGTTGGTGAATATGCGTCCACACGGGCGTTGAAAGAAAAATGCCTGATTGAAAATCGCGAGATGGGGATTGTTCACCAGGACGCCGAAACCACATGGTTGAGTGTGACAGCGGCACCGCTGCCCCTCGAGGGCTACGGAGTAGTCGTCACCTATACCGATATCTCCGAGCGTAAGCGGGCCGCAGAGTATTTACGTCAGAGTGAGGAGCGGCTGCAGAACCTTGTGGAGAGCATAGGCGAGGGAATTATTCTTCAAGATGCCTCTGAACGGATTTTGCTGTGGAATACGACTGCCTCAGAATTGTTTGATCTTGATGCTGACCACATTGTAGGACAACCTGCGAGCCATCACGAATGGAGTACCATTCGGGAGGACGGCTCTCCGTTTCCTGTTCAGGACCATCCTTCCTTGCACACCCTCCGAACCGGCCAAGCCTGCAGCGGTGTTATAATGGGCGTGGAAAGAAAGGACCACGATACGCGGTGGATAAAAATCAATACACGGCCTCTTTTTGCCCGTGAGGAACCAAACCCGTATGCTGTGATCATTTCATTCTCGGATTTCACTGAGCGGAAAAAGATCGAGGAAGAACAGAAAAAGCTTCAGTCACAACTCATTCAGGCTCAAAAAATGGAAGCTATCGGCACTCTTGCCGGCGGCATTGCCCATGATTTCAATAATATTCTTGGTGCGATTCTCGGCTATGCCGAAATGGCAGCGGATGACTGTTCGGCAGACTCAAAAGTTGCGTATAATATAACCCAGGTTGTCAAAGCAGGAAACAGAGCGAGAGAGCTTGTCAAGCAGATCCTCGCGTTCAGCCGTCAGACAGAGACTGACTTTATCCCTCTGCAACCTGCGGTCATCATCACGGAAGCACTCAAATTGCTGCGCTCCTCGTTGCCGACGACTATTACCATAATCCAGGAGATTGATCGGGATGCCGGTGACGTTTTGGCCGATCCAATCCAGATTCATCAGGTAGTGATGAATCTCTGTACCAATGCCTTCCATGCCATGGAAAAAGATGGCGGTATTCTGGAAGTTTCACTAAAAAAGAAAGAGCTGACCGGCAAAGATCTCCTCAACGAACCGCACTTGCAGCCAGGAAATTATCTGCAATTATCGATAAGGGATACCGGAGTCGGAATAGCACCGGAAGACCTGGAGAGGATATTCGATCCGTACTTCACTACCAAGGAAGTAGGCAAGGGAACCGGTATGGGGCTTTCTATTGCTCATGGTATCGTTAAGAACTATGGCGGATCAATCACATGTGACAGCCGACCCGGAGAAGGGACTGTTTTTCATATTATCCTGCCCGCAGTAGATTCTTCAAGTCTGCAGGCTGGCGAAAAGACAGAAGTGATTCCAGGAGGTAATGAACATATCCTGCTGATTGATGATGAGGAGCTGCTCGTTGAAATGAGTAAAAGGATGCTGGAAAGGCTAGGGTATCGGGTGACAGCCCAAACCGACAGTATCAAGGCCCTCGCCATGTTTCAAAATCAGCCGCAGGAGTTTGATCTGGTCATCACGGATCAGACAATGCCTGGTATGACTGGAAGTAAACTGGCTCAAAGGATGCTGCTGGTGCGGTCGGACCTGCCGATCATTCTCTGTACCGGATATAGCACTCTCATGTCAGAAGAAAAGGCGCACTCACTGGGTATCAAAGGATTTGCCATGAAGCCTCTGACTAAAAAAGATATCGCAACTTTGATCAGGAAAGTGCTTGATGAGTTGGCTTGATAAAATTCCCTATCCTCTGCTCATACTCTTGTCGCTGACACTGGGGCTTGCACCTTTTTCTCCTGTGCCGCATCTTTTTGAGAAAGTGGCAATGCTGCTGGCTGGCGAACTGGTGAGGCCGGTAGATGTCTTTGACCTCTTGCTGCATGCAAGCCCGGTAGTGCTGTTGATCGTTAAGGTTGGACGCAGTCTGGGTTTGAGCCGGAAAAGATGACCAGTGCTGCCCAGAGCGAGGTACTTTTTCCTGAAGTCGGCCAGTGCTTGAATCTGCAACTCCCGAACTTCCGTAAAGACCTTGCCGGCACTCTCAAAAGCAGATATTATCCATTTTCTCAGAATTGAGTGGATCGTTAGCGAACTATCGCGTTTACCTGTCTTTGCCTGGGCGTGGTGTATAGAGAGCAAAGACAACTCACCCATGAACAGTTTGGGAGAATTTTCCAAGCTAAATTAAGAACAAAGGAAGGGGAAAATGATTAAAAAAAATCTATTTCTGCTGTGTAGTATTCTGAGCCTTGTTTTCGCAGGTCACGCCTTTGCCGCCGAGAAACTGGTTAACGGCATCGACGCGAATTTCCCGCCATTCGCCTATATCGATAAAACCGGTCAGCCCGGCGGCTTTGATGTGGATGCCATGAATTGGATCGCCAAGGAGATCGGCGCCGAGGTTACGCATCAGCCCATCGAGTGGGATGGGATTATCACCAGCCTTCTTACCAAAAAAATCGATATCATCGCGTCCGGTATGAGTATTACCGAGGAACGCGCTAAACAGGTCGCTTTTTCCGTACCGTACTGGGTTATCCAACAGGTGATGGTCGCCAAGAAAGGTTCCCCGCTTACTATTGAAGAAATTCAGACCGGCAAAAAGATCATTGGCGTGCAGCAGGGAACATCCGAGGCCAAATGGCTCAAAGAGGAAGCTGTCAAAAAGGGTTGGAATTTCGAACTCCGTTACTACAGTTCCTCGCCTTTGGCCGTGGAAGATGTGCTGAACGGCAGGATCGATGCGGCAGCGATGGATGATGCCCCGGCCAAAGACGCCGCCTCAAAAAAAGATGTTCAGATCGTCGGTACTTTCGGTATGCATGACGAACAATTCGGCTACGCTGTCCGCAAGGAAGATACCGCAATGCTTGAAAAAGTGAACAAGGCCCTGACCAAATTGATGGCCACTCCCGAATGGAAGGCAATGATCGAGAAGTACGAGTTGAATAAATAGTGACTGACAAGACGGGCCGGCTACTCTTTACCTGCCGTGCCCGTCTGTGTGTTGGAATAGAAGCTCCTGTAAGCAGGCTCATGACGGAAACCCGTCATGAGCCTGCTCTTTTGCAGAGCCCACTGTTTTTGTTGAACTCCTTGTCTCATTCCGGATGATAACCTGATGCCAAACGCCTTGTCTGCCGTCATAGATTCCCTGCCGTATTTGCTTCAGGGGTCGTTTCTTACCATCGGCATAGTCGTCTCCGCCATGTTTCTCGGTCTTGGCCTCGGCATCTTCATGGCGGTTGGCCTGGTCTACGGCAACAGGTTCCTCAGATACCTGCTGATCGCCTATGTCTGGATATTCAGGGGCGTGCCGGTGGTGGTCCTGCTCTTTTTGTTCTACTTTGGTCTTTTCACCTTTCTGGGCCTGAAATTCAGTGCCTTCACCGCTGTCGCCATCGTCCTGGGAATGACCACCGGGGCCTACCAGGCCAATATTTTCAAAGGGGCAATTCTGTCGCTGCCCCAAGGTCAGCTCAAGGCTGCACGAGGGCTGGGGATGAGCGATCTGCAGGCGATCAGGAGCATCATCCTGCCGCAAATACTGCGGATGTCCATCCCCGCCTGGTCCAATGAATATTCTATCATCCTCAAGGATTCGGCCCTGGCCTTTGTCATCGGGGCGCCTGAGATTATGGCAAGGACCCAATTCGTCGCCTCCCGGACCTATCAGCACCTGTCACTCTATATTACCGCCGGCATCATTTATTTCCTGCTTACCTGGGCCGGCGTGATCGCCCTGCGAAAACTTGAACAGTATGTCCGTATCCCAGGATACTCTCACCACGGGAACCAATGATTACTACGACAAACCCGATCCTCAGGATTCACAATATTTCGAAATCGTTTGGCAGCAGTACCATTCTCAACTCGGTAAGCTTCGAACTGGCAAAAGGGGAGATTAAGGTGCTTATCGGCCCTTCCGGGGGAGGTAAAAGCACCCTGCTGCAATGCATCAATTGCCTTGTCGTGCCGGATTCCGGCGAAATTGAGCTGGAAAGCGAGCGCGTCGATTACAGCCGCAAGCAGGATCTCTATAAGCTGAGGCAGAAGATCGGCATGATTTTCCAGGATTTCAATCTGTTTGATCATCTTACAGCTCTCGACAACATCACCATCGCCCTGCGCAAGGTGAAAAAGCTGGATAAGAAAGAGGCGATGCGACGGGCCCGGTTGGAACTTGATCAAGTGGGACTGAGCGACAAAGAGGCACTCTATCCGGCCCAGCTTTCAGGGGGCCAGAAACAACGGCTGGCGATCGCCAGGGCGCTGGCCATGGATCCCAAGATCCTGTTGCTCGACGAGCCCACCTCGGCGCTTGACCCGACCCTGATCGGCGAGGTGATCGCAGTCATCAAGGGGCTGGCCGTCAACGGCATGACCATGATCATGGCCACCCACCAGATCAGCCTGATCTCCAACCTGGCCGATCAGATACTCTTCATGGAAGACGGCAGGATTGTCGAACAGGGCCCGCCCGCAGCGCTGCTGGCCGCCGGCAGCACGAGCAAATCCCAGGGATTCTGCGACCGGCTCAACGAACTTGCCGAGGTGGAGGGCTGATCGTGGAGCTGTCGCCCTTTTACCAGGAACTGCTGACCAGTCTGAACAGGGGGCTGGTCATGTCCATAGCCCTGATCATTCCTTCGGCGATCGGCGGGGTGTGGATCGGTATCATCGCCGGTGCCATACGAACA
>JAIFKM010000158.1 GCA_020049575.1 Desulfobulbaceae bacterium | reverse complement strand
GACCGGGTGCTTTTTCCCACCCGCAATCACATACCTCACCGCGTGGGCATGACGGCAGTATTCAAAGTTCCTCAAAGTGATTCAAGCAATTCTTTTTTCCGGAAATCAAAACAAGGGTAAAAATTTATTTCCGGAAAAATGGACAATTCTGGGCATTGCTCCGGATTTACAGTCCCCTTCCTTCGCGGGCACGACAAATCTGCTACGCGTATACAAGCCCATCTTCCTGTATTATTTGACCGGTATTGACTCGTCGCGCACCAATCTGTTTTTTTATATCCAGGACCCGTCTGATGTCGGCGCCACAACCACAATCGGGACAAATGTAGACTTCCAAGAGTATTCTTTCGCCGGAGAACCGAACGGCGGCAGCTATTTTGTCGGCATTACGCTGGGACTCAACGAGACGCTTTCGCAGATTTCCTGGACTGCCACCACAGCCGGAGATGGTTTTGGCCTGGATGATTTTTCGACTGTTTCTCCTGTGCCCGAGCCAGCCACGATGTTTCTTTTCGGTACTGGTTTGGCCGGACTTGCAGGGCTGTACCGCCGAAAGATCAGCTGAAATATTGAAGCAGAAAAAAAACAAAAGGCAGAACCACCCTGTGGTTCTGCCTTTTGTTTTCCAATCCCCGAAGGTTTGCCGAACCTCCTCTCATTGACACTACCGAAAAATCCCCGATTCTCCGTACACCTCACGTTCCGGCATAGAGTTCCTTGACCCGTTTCCTGTCGGGGGAGCCGTTTGCCAGCAGCGGCATTTCGTCGACAAACTCGACATACTGCGGTTTCTTGTAGCGGGCGATCTTGTCACCGACAAAATCTATCAACTCGCGGGCCGTGACACTGCAGCCGGTTTTCAGCTGGCAGACGGCCTTGATCCCCTCTTTCCACTTCGGATCCGGCACACCGAAGACCACCGTCCTGGCGATGGCAGGGTGCAGGAGGATGGCGTTTTCAACCTCAGCCGGATAGACATTCTCCCCGCCCGGCTTGATCAGCTCTTTCTCCGCCTTGCGGCCCATGTAGTAGAGAAAACCATCCTGATCGAACCGACCGAGATCGCCGGTGTGATGCCAGTTGCCGCGCAGGGAGTGGGCCGTGTCTTCGGGAAGGTTGATATAGCCCTTGAAGACCATCGGCCCCCTGACGACGATCTCGCCGGTCGCGCCCTCCTGCACCGGCTGATCGGCATCATCCACGAGATCGACCTCGGAAGCCAGCACCGGCTTGCCGGCTGATCCCGGTCTGTCGTTGAAGGGGCTGATGGTGGTCAGGCAGGAGGTCTCCGTCTGGCCAAAAAAGCTGAAGAAGGTGCCGCCTGTCATCTCCTGATATTTGCCGATGGTTTCCGGCGAATCAAGGCCTATCACCTTCTGCAGGGAGGAGATATCGGCATGTCCCTGTTCTCCCTGTTCGAGAAGCGTGCCGAGAATCGGGGCGAAATCGAACATCACTGTCGCTTTTTGCTCTCCGATCAATCGTGCAGCTACGGGTGCATCGAATTTCGCCATATTCAGGCAGGCCGCGCCGGCATGAAAACAGCTGATCGCCATAAAGAGCCCGCCAACATGAAAGAGCGGCAGGACATTGAGATGGACATCACCCTCGTGCAGGGACATCGCCCTGATGAATTCAAGACTGGAGAAGACAATATTGCCATGGCTGAGCATCGCTCCCCTGGGACGGCCGGCGACTGCAGCGGTATGGATAATGACAAAATCGCTGTCGGTCGGGATATCTTCTGGCTGAAAGTCGATAGCCTCGACCAGCAACTCCGAAAACGCCGGCAGGGCGGAATCCTGACCCGAGAGTGAATGGTAGTGTTCGACAGATGGCAGATCGGCCTTGATCGCACCTATCGTTTTCTCGAACTCCTGGTCGGCAAAGACGATTTTCGCCTTGCCGTCGTTGAGGTTGAAGCACACTTCGCTGGCCGACAGCCGCCAGTTGATCGGCAGCATGACTGCGCCGAGGGCCGCCGCAGCGCCATAGAGCAGGAAGAATTCCAAGCTGTTTTTCCCTAAAACGCCAATCCTGTCGCCCCTGCAGATGCCTTTTTGCCGGAGACCGGCGGCAAGGCTCTCTGTCATCTCCCGAAGTTCCTGAAAGGAAACGGATCGACCGCTCTCCACCTCATGCCAGGCAATCTTGCGCCTGAATACATTGGAATTTCGGCAGATGATGCGGTAGTAGGTAAAATCGGTAAGGGCCATTGTCACCTCCCTGTTGTTTCAGAAATGATCTTTTCCCGGATGCCGCAGAGAATCAGCCTGCCAGCGGCTTATCGGCCACCGGGCCATCAATAAGAATCACAGCCTGCATAAGAAGCGGCTCGATATTTTCCTCAAGGACAATGTCTTCTTCGGTCAAAGGAGACGTATCGACAAAGGTGAATCTCCCTTCTTCCCAGGTAATCACCTCAAAGATCGCCTCCTTGAGCTGTTCATAAAAGAGATTCGTGAGATGTGATTCCTGCAGGTAGCCATTTTTCACCGCGATAGATCCCAATTTCTGCCATTTTTCCGCGGTCTTCTGCTCGGCAAGGCAGATCTTCAGTTGCTCCGTGGTAATAAGCCGAGATTCCAGCAGAAACTGGCCGATTTTTTTATGTCCGACACGAGAAGAGGCATAACTGAGCTTTCCATCGGAGAAGATAAAATGGATAGAATTCCTGGCGCAGCTCATTTTCATATGACCTGAAAGCGAGGCAAGCCCTATCAATTGAAAGAGATTTACAGCGGAGAGCAGACTGAGATCTCCATGAAAGGATCGAGTATTTACCATGACTGCTTCAATTTTTTATCTAGGATACCATTAATACTACCGTTTCCGTCATTTCTGCGCGGGCATGGCGGGAGTACTCAAGATTCCTTCCATATGGAAAACAGTTTCTTCAAGCAGCATACTGGTTGCCGCCCGAACTGAGTTAAAAGACAACAAGACACCGATTACTTGCAAATTTCACACCATCTTAAAAGATGAATGACCATTTTTCAATGGCCGGAACTGCATTAACACTGCAGTCGGTCCTCCAGCGCCAGGCGAACTCCCGCCGCCAGCACCTTACTGGTAAAGGGTTTATGGATGAAATGCACCCCTTCTTCAAGCATACCATGATGCGATATTACGTCTGCCGTATAGCCTGACATGAACAGGCACTTGATGCGCGGGTTTTTTTCGACGAGTCGTACCGCCAGGTCACGCCCGTTCATTTCAGGCATGATCACATCGGTCAAAAGCAGATGGACATCTCCGACATACTCATCGGCGATTCTCTCAGCCTCGGCTGGCGCATGTGCCTCCAGCACGGTATAACCCAGGCGTTTGAGCATAGAGGTGGTCATTTTCAGGATCGTCGGTTCGTCCTCGACCACAAGGATGACTTCGTGTCCCCGCAGGGCAGTTTCCGGCAATTCCTTTTTCTGCGTCTGCTCTGCCAGGTCCTTGTGCCGGGGCAGATAGATCGTGAAGCTGGTTCCTTTTCCCGGATTGCTGTCAGCGTCGATGAATCCCTTATTCTGCTTGACGATGCCGTACACCGTTGCCAGACCGAGGCCGGTTCCTTCACCGACACCTTTGGTGGTGAAAAACGGTTCGAAGATGTGGGATAGCGTCTCCTTGTCCATGCCGCTGCCGCTATCGCTCACGGATATCCGCACATATTCACCGGGAAGAAACCCCTCATGCCGGCCGCAGAATTCTTCGTCCAGGATGCTGTTGCCTGTCTCGACTATCAACTTCCCCACGCCGGCGATGGCGTCACGAGCGTTGACGCAGAGGTTGGCCATGACCTGATCGATCTGCGAAGGATCCATCTTGATATGCCACAGGCTACCACCGGGGTGCCAGGTGAGATTAATATCCTCGCCGATCAGTCGCCGCAGCATTTTCAGCATTCCCTCAACCGTCTCGTTGAGATCGATGACCTTGGGCGTGACCGTCTGTTGTCTGGCAAAAGCCAGCAATTGCCGGGTGATATCGGCGGATCGCTGGGCTGCCTTGCCGATTTCCTGGAGATCAGCAAAGAGCGGTTGAGACGGATCCATATCCTCCATGATCATCTCGACATGGCCAAGGATAACCCCGAGCATGTTGTTGAAGTCATGCGCCACGCCGCCCGCCAGACGGCCCACAGACTCCATCTTCTGGGCTTGTCTGAGCTGCATCTCCAGACGATCCCTTTTTTTCTGTTCGCGTTTGACAATGACAATCTGCGAGATCAGGCTGGAAAAGACTTCGAGAGGGCGGACGGTCTCCAGTGTCGGTTTGAGGCCGGATTTTGCCTCATCCACCGAAATGACCCCGATGAATTCTCCCTTTTCATCATTCATCCGGACAAAAAGATTATCCTCGGGATGCCAGGACGATATATCATCAGGCGAGGAACCGCTGCCGTAAACAGTTGCCTCCTGATTGAGGATCTCTTTCATGGTGTGCGGGATATAATAACTGAAATGCCCCAGATGGATCCCCTGCTCGAAGACATGGTCATACCAGCTTTTGGGCAGATCAATCCGGCGAAGCCTTTCGACGATCTCATCCGAAACGCCGCAATAACCGATGAGATCCCTGTACGGGGCCTCATCCTTGAAGAGTGAAATGAGAACCCGGCGGTAATCGGAATAATCGACAATGGCATGACTGATCCTCGAGAAAATGAGCCCCTCATCCTCAAGAGAGAGCATCGAGGCCGCCGAGAGACTGAACTGCTCCATCTGGTTTGCATAGCTGGTAAGCTTGGTTTCGCTCTCGAGCAGCGCCTCCTCCATCTGTTTGCGCTCAGTGATATCAAATCCAATCCCCATCAGATACCGTTGCCCCTGGGCCTCAAACCTGACACCGGTGAGCATAAGAGGCACCGGTCTTCCATCTTTTGCCAGGAGATTGGTTTCAAACGATACCTCTCCTTTCTCCAGCACTGTTTCGACAGCCTGCAGGACAGCCTCACGAGCCTCCGGTTCAACCAATTCCGTAATGTGACGGCCCTCCAATTCACTCGAATCATACCCCAGGAGCCTCTCGTGCTCTTTGTTCCAGAGCACCATCCGCAGTTCGGGGTAGGTGAAAAGATAAAAAATACCAGGGAGGCTATCGAGCAGTGATTTCGAGAATAATTGTTCTTTCCTGAGGCATTGCTCGGATGTTTTCATCCTCGACCTGTAGGCGACCAGGCATATCAACAGTCCCAAGGCAACAATGCCGAGGGTCGAGGAGAGGATATTGCCGGTCCGCCGGCCAAGTGCGGCAATCTCCCCCTGGACAGGTATGCGCAGGAGGAGAGAGGGCTGGCTGCCAATATCTGGAATTATCTGATAGAGATAGCCCTCATGGAATTCCGGCTGAAAATTTTTCCCGGCAGAGGCAAGTCGGCGGAACAGCTCGTGTTCTGAGGCCGTAAGCTTGCCTGTCTCCTGCGAAAAGAGATCAAACGGCACATGCACCTTCTTGGCAAGAGCTAGCTGGACAGTCTGCGAGAGGAAACGGCCCTTCACCAGAGCACCGCGGGAAGGACCATTTCCCTGCGTGTTATAAATCGGCCGGCCAGCGAGAAGGAGGAGCCCCTGGTTGGTGGGCAAAATACCTGTCATCGGTATTTTATCCTTGAGAACCGGGGCAAGAAGAGAAAGAACGGCAGGTTTTTCGCCTGAAAAGGATTGAATGCGTACTTCCTTGCCAATTTCAGGATGAAAAATCCCTTTGAAAATTTCCTGTTTCTGGCGATCATAGATAGCCAGCAGATCGACGTTGCTGTTCCTGGACAGGAAGGCTATATCAGGACAGTTCGAGGCAATATACTGCCGGTTGCGGTCTTTGGCGAATTCATAGGTGTCATCCCAATTGGCCCAGTCATTGGCCATCCTTCCCAGACTTGACAGCTGCTCTTCCACTCCGGCCTTGACTCGTTCGGCATCATCGAGGGCCTGTTGGTACTCCATTTTCTGGAAGGCCGGCTGAACAATCCGGGAATTGATCCACCAGATCAGCAGGAAAACAAGCGTGAGGCCCAGAAGAACCAGGGCTATCCCTTGGAAAAGGCGCGATTTCAAAAGCGATACTATTTTCCGCTGCAAGCTTTATTCTCCAGAAGCAAATAAGGGTTACTTTGTTTCTTAGTTTATTCTCCGAGAGAAGAATAGTCAAAAAATGATCGATAAATCTGACAGGAAATTGCCGATTGAAGCTGCACTCACCTGACCCACGTTCTCCTCGGCTTCTCTCTTGCATCGTACCCATTATGGTGCAGGACTATGGTTTGCCAACTTGTATTTGCCGAACAAACAGGATAGATTTTTTGTTGCTTTTTCTTGGTCTTTAGCCAACATGGCGATGAATGCAACTCAGCTGTTGATTCTCTAGACTCCCGCGCAGGCGGGAATCCAGGTCATTGCGCAAGGAGAAAATAGGTGCTGACCATATTCAAGATTGTCTGCTTCCTTTCATGGCTCAATCTCCTTCCTCCTCTTGCCTGCGTCCTGCGGGGACAGCGGTTCAACTGGCCGCTTGACGGCGGCATTTCATGGTTTGACCGGCAACCCCTTTTCGGTAATCATAAAACCTTCCCAGGCCTCCTGGCCAGTCTGCTGGGCGGAACCGCTGTTTTTCCACTGCTGGGCGTGGCGTGGCATGTCGCCGGAACGGCAGCACTACTGGCCATGCTGGGGGATCTGCTGTCGAGCTTCATCAAACGACGGCTCGCCTTGCCCTGCGGTAAAAACGTGGTCATTCTTGACCAGCTCTTCGAATCCTTGCTGCCAACCCTTTACCTGAGCACTGTCATTTCTCTGAGCGTCGGCCAGATATGCGTTATCCTGGCAATCTTCATCCCCCTTGCGCACTTGGGAGCGCTTGCCTGGAACTCGATCATGCACCGCCCTCCACCGGAAAATTACCCGCGCATTATCCGCTCGACGGTGCGCTGGCGCGAGTGGCGGTCGTGCCATCCGCCCCTCGCCCGCTGGCATTCGCTGCTCAATCTCAGCAGCATTCTCACCTATCAGGTTCTGTATACCTGGGTTTTCAAACTGGCCGGGCTCCATGCCAAAGGAATGCAGAATGCCCTGGAAATGCGGCGGGAAGAAGTATCCTTGTGGTTTCCTTCCCTGCCCGAGGCTTTTGATCAGTTCACGATTCTCTTTTTGACCGACCTGCATCTGGATGGGCAGGAGGGTTTAACGGATGAGATCATCCGCCGGATCAGCGACATCAAGCCCGATCTTTGTCTTATCGGCGGCGATATAAGGATGAAGACCTATGGTCCCATGCCCCCGTGCCTCAGGGAGCTGCGCAGGCTCCTGGGTCACATCAAAGCGCGGCATGGCATCCTGGGTGTCCTGGGAAACCACGACTGCATTGAGATGATACCGGACCTTGAAGAGGCCGGCATGATACCACTGGTCAACGAAGCTTGGGAAATTTCAGAAAACAACGAGAAAATCTGGGTTGTCGGGGTTGATGACCCGCACTACTACAAGACACATGACTTCAGGCAGGCATTCCAGCGTGTGCCGGAAGGGGCGTTTACTCTCCTGCTCGCCCATTCCCCTGAAGTATACGAGACTGCGGCACAACACCATGCCGACCTGTATCTCTGCGGTCACACCCACGGTGGCCAGATCTGTCTGGCATTCTTGAAGCCGCTGCTGACCAACAGCAGGGCCCCGCGGTTTACCGCCTCCGGTCGTTGGAAGCATGGCGGGATGACAGGCTATACGAGCCGGGGCGCCGGCGCATCCGGTGTTCCGCTGCGATTCAACTGTCCCGGCGAGATAAGCATTATCATCCTGCGCCGCGGATCCGGACCCTGAGCCAGTTGAACCCTGACGGGAGGTGATCAGTTCGTTTTACTGAAGAGAACCTTCAATCCCAGCCCCATCATGGCCGCACCGAATACCCGGTCAAGCCAATGGCTCATTGCGACAAAACGCGAGCGGATTATCGGTTGGCTGAAAAATACGGTGATCAGACTGAACCAGAAGAGCTGCAGTATCATGATCCAGACACCGTAGAGAGTGAGTGTGCCCAAGGGGAGATCCGGCGAAAGGACAACAGTGAAAAGTGAGAGAAAATAGATCGGCGCTTTAGGGTTCAGGGCGTTGCAGAAAAATCCTTTCCGAATGAGCTGGTGGGCCGGGACCTCGGCATGGGATACTGGTTCTGTATCGACGATCTCTGACTTCGCTTTTGCCCGGATACCCTGATAGCCGAGATACAGCAGATAGGTACCGCCGATCATTTTTATGGCAGTCATCCACAGGGTTGAGTGAGCGATGAGCGCAGCTAGTCCGGCGGCGGAATAGGCAATGTGAATACCGAGACCCAGGGCGATGCCCAGGCTGACCCAAAATCCGGCCCGGCGGCCCTGCAGCAAGGCATGACGTGACACCAGGGCAAAATCGGGGCCAGGCGAGGCCGCCGCCAGCAGATGAATCAATGTGATAGTTATCAAGCCTTGCCAGAAATCCATAAACAACTCCGTATCTTGCGTTACATTGCCTGCACAATGCGCGTTCGGTCCTTGATTTTTTAACGATGATGAACGTATACAATAGCATCTCTCCGGATTATTCTCATGTCATTCCGGTCGATGAAATGCTCTTCGGTTGTATCGAGAGAAAACAGGAGCAAAAAAAACACCATGATTTCTTTGAACCAGGCACACCACCTCATCAGCAGTCTCCCGCCGCTTCAGCCGCGGGCCGTGCCTCTTGACCAGGCCCTTGGTCTGGTGTGCGCTGAGGATGTGTATGCCATCCATGACTGTCCGTCTGTTGATTCCTCGTTAAAAGACGGTTTTGCCGTATTTTCAGCTGATATCGCCGATGCCTCGCCGGGCAATCCCGTTACTCTTGCCGTCACTGGTTCCCTGACTGCCGGTGATGATATCATAAAAATACAGGTGACGACGGGAACTGCAGTGCGAATCATGACCGGGGCAGCTATTCCGGGCGGGGCAACCTCGGTGCTGGCTTCGGAGTTTGCCCAGGCTTACGGCGAATCGGTGACGATCAAGGCAGACGCCCGGACCGGGTTGAATATTCTCCGAAAAGGAAGTGATATAGCTCAGGACCAGCTGGTTCTGCGCAAAGGGGATGTACTCGGCCCAGCCCATCTTGGCCTGCTGGCCGCCTCCGGGTTGAACGCAGTCACCTGTCATCCGCTGCCCAGGATCGCCATTGCGGCAACAGGAAGCGAACTCGTTTGGCCCGGTGAGGTGATTACCGCCGGGAAAGTGGCAGCAAGCAATATGGTGACAGCGGCGGCAGAGATGCAGGCCCTGGGAGTGACTGCGTCGACCGTGATTCTGCGCGACAACCTTGAACACCTGCAGGAGCATTTTCGTCAGATTCTCTCGCAGGTTGACGTCCTGATAACCTGCGGCGGCGTGCTTGACGGGGATAAAGACCTGACGATGAGGGCCATGGAGCAGCTCGGCATGGAGAAAATCTTTCATCGTGTCCGCATAGGCCCGGGGAAAGGTGCCTGTATGGGGCGGATTGGCGAGACGATAGTTTTCAACCTGCCGGGCGGGCCTCCCTCCAACCATGTCGCCCTTCTCCTGCTTGCCCTGCCCGGCGTTCGTCGACTCATGGGGTTCATGCAGTGCCTGCCTCCCAAAAGACAGGTTTTTGTCACCGAAGAACTCACCGGCCAGAAAAACTGGACCCAGTTGATCTATGCCAGAGTGAAATACGCAAACGGCTCCCTCTACGCCTTTCCTCTGCGCAACATCGGCAGATTTGCAGCCATGGCAGCAGCCAACGCCCTGATCGAGATACCTGAAGGCTGTGCGGCGATCAGCAAGGGTTCCCTGGCAGAGGCGTGGTTTGTGCGTGAAACGGATACCCCATACGAGTAAAGGAACTCAAAATTGGTAATGGAACAGCCCATACTCCAGATCATCGGCATCCTGCACGGCGACATCACCAGTCGCCAGCATGCCCCAAAAAATTACAGCGAATCGCAACGGACCGGCACTCTCGAAATTTTCCCTGAATTTCAGGAAGGGCTTGACGGCATAGAGGTCGGGCAGACCATCGTTGTTCTTTTCTGGCTGCATAAGTCAGGACGGGATGTCTTGAAAGTATACCCCAGAGGAGACCGGTCAAGAGGACTGCGAGGGGTCTTTGCCACCCGCAGCCCGATGCGGCCCAATCCCATTGCTGTTTCAGAATTGCAGGTTCTGGCGATCCGCGGCAATTTTCTTGATGTTCTGGGGCTGGATATTCTCGATGGCACGCCAATTATTGATATTAAGAAGAAAATTTAACCGTGAGAAGGAGACAACAATGAACATCGGCTGCCTGTTACCCCACCATGCCCGCTATCGTCCCGACCATCCGGCCTTTGTCTGTGGCGAGGAACGTTTCACCTATAAGATGTTCAATGCCTATGTCAACAAGCTGGCAAATGCGCTGCTGGCCTGCGGACTCGTCAAGGGAGACAAATTCGCCACGGTGCTGCCCAACTGCACCCAGCTCATGGCGGCCTACTGGGCCGCCGCGAAGACGGGCATGGTCATTGTCCCCAGCAGTACCATGCTCAACGAAAGCGGTCTTCTCACCCTGCTGAGGAACTCCGATACGACTCTGGTGATCGCCGACGCCTCCTTTGCGACCGCATTGCAGGCAATCCGCCAGGATTTGCCGGCCATTGCCGACGATCGCTATATCCTGGTGGGGTTGGCAGAGCACTCCCCGGGGTTTCGCAGCTACCAGGAATTTGTCGGTGCGGCTAGCGAGGAAAACCCACCGGAGATACCCATCGACGATCATGACATGTACAATATCATGTACTCCAGCGGCACCACCGGCGAGCCCAAAGGTATCGTCCATACCCATTATGTGCGGGCCATGTACTGCACCATTTTTGCTGCATCATGGCGCATGACGCCGGAGAGTGTGGCGCTGCACGCCGGCGCGATCGTCTTCAACGGCGCCATGCTGGATCTCATGCCCTGGATGTTTCTCGGCGCAAAATATATCCTCCACCAGAGTTTCAACGCCGAAGCGGTCATCGCCGACATTGAAAAAGAAAAGGTGACGCACGTTGTCATGGTGCCGGCCCAGATCATCGCCATATTGAACAGTCCGGCCTTCGACCCGGCAAAACTCACATCCCTTGAGATGATTCACAATGTCGGTGCACCGCTGCTGATGGAGTACAAACACCGCCTGAACGAATCCCTGCCCGGCCGTTTCTACGAACTGTACGGCCTCACCGAAGGGTTCATGACGGTGCTGGACAAGCATGACGCCGTCCGCAAGGTCGGTTCTGTCGGCATCCCCGCACCGTTCATGGAACTCCGCATTCTCGACGTCAATGGTATAGAATGTGCTCCACGGGAAATCGGCGAGATCTGCGGCAAGAGCCCGATGATGATGCCTGGGTATTACAAGCAGCCTGACCTGACCCAAAAAGCTATCGTCGACGGCTGGCTGCACACCGGGGATGCCGGGTATGTCGACGAGGACGGATATCTTTTTCTGGTCGACCGCATCAAGGATATGATTATCTCCGGCGGCGTAAACGTCTATCCCAAGGACATTGAAGAGGTAATTATTCAGCATCCGCAAGTGAGTGATGTGGCGGTCATCGGCGTGCCAGATGAAAAATGGGGGGAAGTTCCCGTGGCGGCTGTGGTGCTGTTTCCCGCCGCGACAGTAACACCCGGGCAGCTGATGGAATGGACCAACAGTAAGGTCGATGCCAAATTCCAGCGGATACGCGACGTCGTCATCATGGAATCGTTTCCCTGCAATGTCGCTGGTAAGATGCTCAAACGCACAATGCGCGATCAGTACAAGGAAGCACTTCGTGAGCGAAAAAAGAGCGGCAGCAGGTAAAATTTTCCCCTCCCCTTCTGGAGAACCCATGATCAATAAAGAACAGGCATTGAACCATCTGCTCGACCTGCTGGCGGTCGAGGGACTGACCGGACAGGAATCGAAGGTCGTCGAGGCGATCAGCAAAAAAATGCTGGCGGCCGGCGTGAAGAAGAGCTGGATCAAGACGGACGATGCGCACATCCGGCTGGGTGACGGCTACGAGATCGGCAACCTGATCGTCCAGCTGCCGGGAACGGCCATGGGCGCGCCGCGGATCATGTTTTCCGCCCACCTGGACACGGTGCCGCTGTGCAAGGGCGCGGTGCCGATGGTGGAGGGGGACCGCATCGTCGCGAAGGACAATACGGGGCTGGGCGGCGACGACCGTTCGGGCTGCGCGGCGATGGTGACGCTCACGGAAACGCTGTTAAAACACAAGATCCCCCACCCGCCCATCACCCTGCTTTTCCCGATCGCCGAGGAAAACGGCCTGCACGGCTCTCGCATGGCGCGCTTCGAGGATCTGGGACGGCCGGCGATGGGCTTCAACCTCGACGGCCAATGCCCGAACGAACTGGTGATCGGGGCGATGAGCGCGATGCGCTGGCGGGCGGAGATTACCGGCATTTCGACGCACGCCGGCCTCGCGCCACACAAGGGCATTTCGGCCGGCTTGATTGGCTCAAAGGCGATGGCCGCGGTCGCCAAACAGGGTTATTTCGGCAGGATTGTCAAGGGTAAGCGAACGGGTACATCGAACCTTGGCAGCATCGCCGGTGGTCAGGCGAGCAATCAGGTGATGGATCACGCCGTTTTCACTGGCGAATGCCGCAGCCACAAGGCCGCGTTTCTGGCCCATATCGTGGAGGTGTATCGCGCGGCATTTGCCAAGGCCGTGCAGGATACCCCCAATGCCGACGGCAAACTCGGATCGGTGGAGTTCACCACGATCGGCGACTACAAGGCATTCAGGCTGAAGAAAACGGAACCGTGCGTCAAGATCGCGGCGAAGGCGGTTGAGGCCCTCGGCATGGTGCCCAACCCGCTGGTGATGGATGCCGGGCTCGACGCCAACAACTTCAACGAAAAGGGGCTGCCGACGGTCACGCTCGGCACCGGCTCGCACCATTTTCACCAGCGGGATGAATACGTCGAGATTGCGGAATATCTCACTGCCTGCGAGGTGCTGCTGAACATCGCCCGACTCGCAGCCGTATAAACGGCGACACGACAACCAGCAAATTCAGCCGGAATGGCTGAATTTGCCAACGCACATTTGATACTGTCTGACCGATGACCAAGAAAGCAGGAGACTCGAAATGAAACTGATGATCTGCGGCAAGGGCGGGTGCGGTAAAAGCACCATTACCATCCTGCTGGCCAGGGCACTGGCAGAGACCGGCAAGAAGGTGCTGGTGGTCGACGCTGATGAATCAAACCTCTGTCTGCACCGGCTCTTAGGCGCGCATCAACCCGGAATCATGATGGATGCCATGGGCGGACGACAAGGCACACGGGAGAAGCTCAAGCAGGCATCAGACCATCAGCATGAGGATGATTTTTTCAAACAGGTCATGACCTTTGACAACCTGCCGGCAGAGTGTCTGGCCGAGGCAGACGGCATCAAGCTGCTGGTCGTCGGCAAAATCAGGGAATTCGGCGAAGGCTGCGCCTGTATGATCGGCGGCATTTCCAGGGCTGTACTCTCGCGCCTGCAGGAAAAAGAAAATGAAATCGTTCTCATCGACGCCGAAGCAGGCTTGGAGCATTTTGGCCGCCAGGTCGATAAGAGCTGCGACCTGGTGCTCTGCATTGTCGATCCGAATTATGAGTCGATCCAGATGGCCGGTCGTGCCCGGCAGATTGCTGAGGGTGCGGGGATCCAGACGTATTTCATCCTCAACAAGGTCGACGATGATGTACGTGCGACGATGATCGAAGGTCTCGACAAAAAACGGATTATTGCCGCAATCCCCCACAATAACGAAATCTTTCTCCAGAACCTGAAGGGACAATCGCTTACTACCCGCATGCCCCAGATCGAAGCCGCCTGCAGCTTCATCACCAGCTACCGTAAACCGCTCTCACTGAATATGAAGCTGTGATCAGCCGGACGCACTGAAGAACAGAGCAAGGTATCACCCACCTATCTCAGATCTTCCAGATCTGAGATAGGTGGGAAAAAGCAGCATAGCCAACCGTCCACGACTCTTCCACCGCCCCGCATTCTCACATCAACATATCCGGACCAATTCTTGACACTTTTTTGACATTCCGGCCTGGCATTTTGACCTTTTATTGATATCAGAAGTGCTACAGTTATTGAAAATGAGGACGTATGTAACTGGAGTAGAGACAACAACCTGATTGAACGGCGAGCCCAAATCTGATGCTGTGACGATGAAAGGAGTATTCCAATGAGTGTCTATGACTGGCAGCAAACAGTCCTGTTTTTTGTGGTTCTGCTCTTTCTGACTCGCCCGCTTGGGGCATTCATGGCCAGAGTCTACCAGGGAGAATGGAACGTTCTTTCGCCTGTTCTTCGCCCCTGTGAAAATGCACTGTATCGCCTGTGTCGAATTGAGAGCCGCGAAGAGATGGACTGGCGGCGTTATGCCCAGGCAATGCTGCTTTTCAACATCGTGTGTTTTGCAGCTCTTTTTATCATATTGCTCAGCCAGCAGTTCCTGCCGCTCAACCCGCAGCACTTGCCGGCATTTTCCTGGCAGTTGGCTTTCAATACAGCCGTCAGTTTCACGACTAACACCAACTGGCAAAACTACGGTGGTGAAGCAACAGCCAGTTATTTTACGCAAATGGCTGGTTTCACTGTACACAATTTCGTCTCTGCCGCAACCGGCATGGCTGTCGCCATTGCCATGATCAGGGGCTTCGTGCAGCGCAGGGCATCATCCCTGGGTAATTTCTGGGTCGATCTGGTTCGCGGCACCCTCTATATTCTCCTGCCCATCTCTCTTGTGGCGGCACTTGTTCTTGTATCCCAGGGGGTAATCCAGAATTTCACCCCCTACACGACTGTGTCCTTGCTCGACCCAAATATATCCGCCAAAGAAGTGCAAATCCCGATGGGGCCGGTTGCCTCCCAGGAGGCCATCAAGGAATTGGGAACCAATGGCGGCGGCTTTTTCAACGCCAACTCTTCACATCCCTTCGAGAACCCGACGCCTCTTTCCAATTTCCTTGAAATTCTGTTGATCCTGCTCATTCCAGCCAGTCTCACCTCTACCTTTGGCGTGATGGTGGGCAACACTCGACAGGGTTGGGGGCTTCTTTCGGTCATGCTTTTCCTGCTCATTATCTCGTTTGCCGTTATGCAATGGGCAGAGACACGCGGCAATCCGCTGCTGTCAGATCTCGGTGTGCATGGCGGCAATATGGAAGGCAAAGAGGTGCGGTTCGGGATTGCCGGCAGCAGTCTCTTTTCGGTAGCCTCTACTGGCACCTCCTGCGGCGCGGTCAACAGCATGCACGATTCCCTTACCCCGCTGGGCGGCCTGGTGCCGCTCGGCCTGATCCTGACAGGCGAAGTAGTCTTCGGCGGGGTTGGGTCCGGTCTCTATACCATGCTTGCCTTTGCCGTTATTGCCGTCTTCGTTTCCGGCCTGATGATCGGCCGTACACCGGAATACCTCGGGAAGAAGATTGAAGTGCGGGAGATATGGCTGGCCATTCTGACGATTTTAACGGCTGGAGTCACCGTTCTGGTTTTTTCGGGGTTGGCATTGCTTGTCCCTTCGGCGGTTGCCTCAATGGCCAACCCTGGCGCACATGGTCTTTCCGAGGTGCTGTACGGCTTCGCCTCCATGGCCAACAATAACGGCAGTGCCTTTGCCGGCTTGAACGGCAACACAAATTTCTATAACCTCCTTGGCGCCGCAGCCATGCTTTTGGGCCGCTATATCCCGGCAGTGGCCGTTCTGGCCATGGCAGGATCGCTTGCCGAAAAGAAGTTCGTCCCGCCAAGTCTTGGCACTCTACCCACCGACCATGCGCCTTTTGTCATCTGGCTGCTGCTGGTCATCATCATCGTCGGGGCCCTGACCTTTTTTCCAGCCCTTGCCCTTGGACCAATTGCTGAACACCTCATCATGACAGGAGGCAACTGAATCATGTCACAACACAGGCGACCATCTCCATCTGCTTTTGCTGGCGGACTCTTTCGAGGCGCACTGGTGGACTCCTTGAAAAAACTGGATCCGAGGACCCTCTGGCGCAATCCAGTGATGTTTTCTGTAGAGATCGCCAGCACCATTACCCTGATAACCTTCATCATGTCGCTTATGGGAAGCAGCAAAGAACCGGTCTGGTTCACCGGTTCAGTCACGCTCTTTCTCTGGCTGACAGTCCTCTTCGCCACCTTTGCCGAGGCCCTGGCAGAAGGACGCGGCAAGGCCCGAGCCGCCTCTCTGCGCAAATCGCGCACCAATGTCATGGCAAAACGCCTCGAGAAACCGAATCTCTTCAGTGCTTTCAATATGGTGGAGGCGTCTCAGCTGCACAAGGGCGATTGTATCCTGATCGAGGCCGGCGACTTGATTCCTGGCGACGGGGACGTTATCCTCGGAGCGGCCCTCGTCAACGAATCGGCTGTTACCGGCGAATCAGCCCCGGTGGTCCGCGAGTCGGGTGGCGACCGCAGCGCCGTCACCGGAGGCACCACGGTCATCGCCAATACGATTATAGTCAGGATCACCGCTGATCCGGGTGAGACCTTCATGGATCGAATGATTTCTCTGATCGAGGGCGCAAAACGGCGCAAGACCCCGAATGAAGTGGCCCTTGAAGTACTGCTGATATCGCTGACAATTGTCTTTCTCCTGGTATGCATCAATATCAGTCCCCTGTCGATCTACAGTGTCAAGGCAACCGGCCACGGTGAGCCTGTTTCATTGACCATTCTGGTAGCCCTCTTTGTCTGCCTTGCCCCAACCACAATCGCGGCCTTGCTGCCAGCCATCGGCATTGCCGGTATGAATCGGCTTTTCCAGAAAAACGTTATCGCCCTCTCCGGCAGGGCGGTCGAGGCGGCAGGAGATGTGAATGTCCTCCTGCTGGACAAGACTGGCACCATCACGCACGGGAATCGGGAGGCAGCGGCCTTCATCCCGGTAGGCGGCAAGACCGAGCAGGAACTGGCTGAGGTTGCCCTGACAGCATCATTTTCCGACGAAACACCGGAGGGACGCAGCATTGTCCTGCTGGCGCAGACGAAATATGGCCTGCGGAGTTCCTCCCCGCCGGAGGCTGAAGTCGTCTCCTTCAGTGCTGAA
>JAIFKM010000134.1 GCA_020049575.1 Desulfobulbaceae bacterium | reverse complement strand
AATAACGTCCTCAAGCTTGCCGCTCATGATGGCATCGAGCTTATAGAGGGTGAGATTGATGCGATGGTCGGTCATTCGGCCCTGCGGGAAATTGTAGGTGCGGATACGCTCGCTCCGATCACCGCTGCCAACCTGGCTCTTACGGTCCTGGGAGATCTTATCATGGTGTTCCTGCTGCATCTTGTCGAGCAACCGGGCACGCAGGACAACCAGGGCCTTGGCCTTGTTCTTGTGCTGGGACTTCTCATCCTGGCACTGCACGACCAGGCCAGTCGGCAGATGGGTGACCCGCACTGCCGAATCTGTGGTGTTGACACTCTGGCCACCGGGGCCCGATGAGCGGAAGACATCAAATTTCAGCTCGTTCGGATCGATATTGAGTTCGACCTCGTCGGCTTCCGGCAGGATGGCAACCGTCACGGCCGAGGTGTGAATGCGCCCCTGGGTCTCAGTCTCCGGGACCCGCTGCACCCGGTGCACGCCGCTCTCGTATTTCAGTTTGGAGTAGACCTGATCACCGCTGATCAGGGCGATTATTTCCTTGAATCCGCCAATTCCCAGAGGGCTGGAACTCATGATCTCCACCCGCCAGCCCATGATCTCGGCAAAACGGCAATACATCCTGAAAAGATCGGCGACAAAAAGAGAAGCCTCATCTCCGCCTGTACCAGCCCGGATTTCCAGAAAGGTGTTTCGCTCATCGTTGGGATCTTTCGGCAGAAGCACCAGCTTTATCTCTCGATCAAGTTCCTTTTCTTTTTCTTCAAGCTCAAGGATATCGGCGCGGGCCATCTCCTTCAGTTCCAGGTCCTCGTTTTCATCGTGCAAAATGGCCTTGGTGTCGGCCATATCCTGGTGCACCTGCTTGTATTGGCTATACAGGTCATTGAGTTTGGAGAGATGGGAGTGTTCGCGCACCACCTTCTGAAACTCTTTCTGATCATTGACCAGCGCAGGGTCTGAAAGCCGACCTTCAAGGTGGGCCAGTTTTTCTTCAAGGTTTTCAAACGAATCAAACATAGGATTTCAAAGAAAACGTGGAGTGAAAAAAGAGAAAAAAAAGTCCACAGCCATGACAACCATCACTGTGGACTCGAACTATCTGTGAAAATGCGGGGATGGCAGCCAACGTGCGACTGCGGGGAAGCTGTATATTAGGCTTTACCCTGTTTTTCGAAATGTTTGGCATACCGCTGTTTGAATTTCTCGATACGCCCGGCTGTATCGACAAGTTTCTGCTTGCCGGTGAAAAAGGGATGGCAGGCAGAACAGATTTCAACCCTGATCTCCGACATCACTGATCCGAGTTCCACTTCATTGCCACAGGCGCATAATGCCTTTATGTTGTTGTATTTCGGATGTATATCGTTTTTCATACGTTCTATTCCTCCGGTACACCACCAGAGCGGTGCACAGTTTGATGTTGTCCTTCAATTCTTGTCGCATATTCTATGCAGATAAAAACATAAGCCTTGCAATATAACCAGACAGGCAGATATTTCAACTAAAAACGGTGTAACACCGGCAGAAACCATGCCACCTCCGTTAACATTGCGGATCATGGCAGGGCCTGCGAATGCTTTATCCGTTCATAGAATCAAGGAAGTCCTTATTCGTTTTCTGATTCTTCAGCTTATCGACCAGAAAATCCATGCAATCGCCAGGATTCATGGAGTTCAGCAGCTTCCTGAGAATCCAGATCCGGTTGAGCACCTCGGGTTTGAGCAGCAGATCTTCCTTTCGAGTTCCGGAACGCTTGATATCGATCGCCGGGAAGATTCTCTTGTCCGCCATCTTTCTGTCGAGAACCAGCTCCATATTGCCGGTACCCTTGAATTCTTCGAAGATGACCTCATCCATACGGCTGCCGGTCTCGACAAGGGCTGTAGCGAGGATGGTGAGACTGCCGCCTTCCTCGATATTGCGCGCCGCACCGAAGAATCTCTTCGGCCGATGCAGGGCATTTGCCTCGACACCGCCTGAGAGAATCTTGCCGCTTGCCGGCGTCACCGTATTGTAGGCGCGGGCAAGGCGGGTGATGCTGTCGAGCAGGATGACGACATCCTTTTTATGCTCCACCAGGCGCTTGGCCTTTTCGATGACCATTTCGGCCACCTGGATGTGCCGCTGCGGCGGTTCGTCAAAGGTCGAACTGACGACCTCGGCTGTCTTCACCGAGCGGGTCATTTCGGTAACCTCCTCGGGCCGCTCATCGATGAGCAGGACAATGAGGTAGATCTCTTTGTGGTTGCGGACAATCGAGTTGGCGATCTTCTGCATCAAAACGGTCTTACCTGTTCGCGGCGGCGCCACGATAAGTCCACGCTGCCCTTTGCCAATCGGCGCGAACATGTCGAGGATCCGCATCGAGTAATTGTCGGGCTGCCATTCGAGATTGAGTTTTTCTTCGGGATGCAGGGGGGTCAGGTTGGCAAACAGCGTTTTCTGCTTGGCAGCCTCCGGCGGATCAAAGTTTATAGTCTCAACCTTGAGGAGGGCGAAGTAGCGCTCACCTTCTTTCGGCGAACGAACCAGACCATCGACCACATCACCGGTCCGCAGATTAAGTCGGCGGATCTGGGAAGGAGAGACGTAAATATCATCTGGCCCTGGCAGGTAATTGTAATCAGGCGCCCTGAGAAAACCAAACCCATCAGGAAGGATTTCCAACACACCGCTGCCGCGCATCTTCCCATCTTTATCAGCCTGGTCCTGCAGCAGGGCAAAGATCAACTCCTGCTTGCGCATGGAACTGTATCCTTCGACTTTTGCGTTCCGAGCGAGTTTGACCAACTCGCCGATTTTCATCATTTTCAGTTCCGCCAGATTCATTAATCACCTTCTCCCATGAGGATTGTTGGCAGGATAATAGGACAGCACTAAGGATACAGGGCACAATTCAGTTGCCTTGAGAACCGTGGCAACGCAACACTGCATCAAATGCCGCATGGTATATTGGAGGAATTTCCTTGCTAGAAATCACACTCCGGGGAAAGCCGCCAAACTCGACCAACGGACTTTCTTAGGGGTATAATTGAGATTTTTCGCCAGAAGTTTGTATATAAGATCAAAAAGAGAATGGATTGAATGAGGCACCGTAAAAGTGCTACTTACAGACGGCAGTTATTCAGCCCACACCTACCCCAAGACTGGGAATTTTACAGATCGATAATGGCTTTAGAGAACTAAAACGGATCCACCAAGAAAGAACAGGAAGTGTGTTTCGTGCTGCTCTCTCCCCTTATACGTATTCAGATCAGCAGTGTCAAGGTTTTTAACTGTCATTTTACTGGTAAGCTCTCGTTCAGCTGCCCAGCGGCAATCGATGCGCTCTGCCTGATTCTTCTTGGACATCGGGGAATGATCTCGAGATGTCATTGATGCATAATCTCCGGAGCTCGTAGTCGACCTTCTCCCCAAGTCTCTGCTCAACATTCGGCAGGGTGTTTCAGCAGCCTGGCGATTCGATACACCTGCTGCGCCGTCTGCACCCAAAGGCCTGAATTATTTATCACAAAGTCTGCTTTTGCCGCTTTGAGATCAGGATCCATCTGGGCCGCCAGGATCTCACGGGCGTGCTCGATGTCGACCGCGTCACGGCGGGTAATCCGCTGCAGACAGATTGCCTGGGGGGCATACACGGCGATTGTGCAGTCGAAATCGGCCTGCCAGCCCACCTCAAAAAGCAGGGGAACCTCGGAAACCAATCCCTCGCCAGCCTTTTCGGAAGTCAGCATGCACATTCTCACCTCACTGCGGACAAGCGGATGGAGAATACCTTCGAGTGTCTGACGGAGCGTCGCATCTTTAAAAACAGCCTCTCGCAAAAGAGGTCTGTTGATTGCACCATCGGCACAGAGGAATCTTTCCTGCCATTTCAGCCGAACTGCCTCCCAGGCCTGGGCGCCAGGCTGAAGCAGATTTCGGCAGATCGCATCGGCGCTGACAACGGATACCATCAGGGCGTTGCCGAGAATTCCGGCGACACAACTCTTCCCCGAACCAATTCCACCTGTCAGTGCTATATTCATGCTGATCTCGCCCAATCAAAGGGAAGGCCGCCATTCAGTTCCTGGATCACCTGCTGCAAATCAGGCCAGAGCGGTGCGACAATTTCTAGGCGTTTTCCTGTTATCGGATGGCTAAAACCGAGGCGGCTGGCGTGCAGCATCTGCCTGGGGAATGTCTGATTCTGGCGATGGCTGCCATAGACGGTATCCCCCGCTACGGGATGCCCGAGATGACTCATATGCACCCTGATCTGGTGCGTACGCCCGGTCTCAATACGTAACCGCACAAGACTGAAGCGTTCCTCGAACTCGGCCATTACCTGCCAGTTCGTTACTGCATGCCGACCAGTCAGTTCGCGCACCGCCATTTTCTGGCGATTTATCGAATGCCTGCCGATAGCCGCGACAATCCGTCCCTGTTTTTTCTTCATGATGCCGTGCAGCAGGGCAATGTACTCTTTATCGATACGCCGTTGCTTGAAATCCTCGGCAAGCAGGCGCAGGATGCGTTCGTCTTTTGCCACCAGCATCACGCCTGAAGTATCTTTATCGAGTCGATGGACGATGCCAGGCCGCAGCGCATCCCCTACCCCGGCAATATTCCGGCAATGGAAAACCAGACCGTTTGCCAGCGTGCCGCTAGGGTTACCGCTGCCGGGATGGACTACGAGATCGGGAGGTTTTGACAAAGCAAGAAGATACTCGTCCTCGAAAAGGATTTTTAATGACATCTCCTCGGGTTCGACCTGCATGGGGGATTCTGCAAGCAGTGTCCCTTCTACCCTGTCATTTTCCCGCAGGCGATAACTGCTCTTTTTTTCCAGGCCGTTTACCAGAATCGCTCCTGCCCGAACGGAGGAATTGATTACCGCCCGTGAGATGTCGGCAGTTGCTTGAACAAGAAAATGATCAAGTCGAACTCCAGCCATTCGGCTGTCAACTATAAAGGAGAGGGATCTGCCAGGCTCAGTTCTACCTGGCAGATCAAGTGTTTCATGCATTGTGCATCGCGGGAGTACGGCTGCGGAAGCCACCGTCTTAGGGATACTTCGGAGCTTGTCAGTGGTTCAGGAAAAGATTGCGTCGATCTTGTGACTGATATTTGCCTCATCGACATCCTGCGCCAGAGAAAGCTCTTTTACCAGCAGATTCTTGGCCGTATCGAGCATCTTTCGTTCGCCGTAAGAAAGGTCTTTATCGATACTCAGCAGAAAGAGATCGCGCAGCACGGCAGCTACTTCATGGACAGATCCGGTCTTAATTTTTTCCATGTAATCGCGATATCTCCTGTTCCAGGTCTGAGAACCTATCTCGCAGGTCCTGTCTTCCAGTATGGCAATGACCTCTTCGACCTGGTTTCTGTTGACAATCGCGCGCAACCCAACATTTTTGCTGCTTGTTGTGGGGATCATGATCGTCATATTGTTTTCGAGGATCTCGAGGACATAGAATGTCTGATCAACGCCTGCAACTGTCTGGGTCAGGATGGATTTGATAACGCCAACACCATGAGCTGGATATACAGCCATATCACCTTCAGTAAACACTATTCTCTCTCCATAAAAAAACTGCATGATACACGGGAATTCGCGTGCAATGGGATCGATGACGGCAAACAGACCTTTTGCGATTGACAGTTGTCACTCCAGAGTATCTCCTGCTCGAAGAAGTTCCAAGGGATGCGGCCGGCATGAACTATCGTTGTGTTGTGGAATTATTGCGTACCATGATACGACTTCCTCTTTGATATGTCATACTACCATATCCAGAGATTTTTTGCCTTGCTTTT
The DNA here is from genome assembly GCA_020049575.1 of Desulfobulbaceae bacterium. Classification (GTDB taxonomy): domain Bacteria; phylum Desulfobacterota; class Desulfobulbia; order Desulfobulbales; family Desulfocapsaceae; genus Desulfoprunum. The sequence goes on along the minus strand of JAIFKM010000134.1, from coordinate 11,413 downwards.
TTCGAAAGTGGACTTGACGAGGCGGGCAACTACAGGGAGTCAGGATACTTTCAGCGATCATTTGACAGTGTTGACAAGATTCATCGCTTTGGCAGGTTCACCTTCCAGCAGATATCTGACCCCCTGTTCGATTATATCCATTCTGCTTAAGAGAAGGACCCATTCGGCTTCGGTGAATTGTGACAGGACATATTTTTCAACAGGGATACCAGAATGGACATCTCCTTGACCAGGACGGCCGACACCGTATTTCAGCCGAGGAAAATCTTTACTGCCAAGCGACTGGATAAGTGAGCGGATACCGTTATGCCCTCCCGATCCTCCTGTACTGACAAGTTTGAGCCGCGCGGGCGGCATATCGATGTCGTCATGGATAACCAGAATCTGCTGCGGACTGACCTTGAAAAAGTCGGCATACTGCACCACAGCCCGACCACTGAGATTCATGAACGTGGTTGGTTTGACAAAACAGATTCGTGCGGAGCCTAACGAGGTCCGACCGGATTGAGCCTGCCATTTCTCGGTGGCAAGGCTGCACCCCCATCTCCGCGCCAATTCATCGACAATAATATAGCCGACGTTATGGCGGGTTTTCTCATAGGAATCGCCAGGATTTCCGAGGCCAACAATAAGGAAATCATTTCCACCCATAGAAGATGTCCCGATGAGGCGAAATAAGAAATCCGGAAAAGTGGCTGAACGACACCTTTCCGGACAGGGGAATATAGCACGAGATGTCAGTGCACCCGTCAGCAACCGGGATACAATGACGCCTTCGATCTACTTATTTAACAGCGAGTTTCTTGTCGACTTTGACACAAACGGTCGAAGCATCAGATACAAGCTTCAGAGAGTCAGAAAGAGCGATATTGCCAAGATTGAGATGCTCGCCTATCTTCAACTCGGTAACATCCAGGTTGCACTCATCCGGAATATCCAAAGGAAGTCCTTCGAGTACGACACTCTCATGCTCGATAAACATCTCACCACCGAGATCAACACCCCTGGCAACACCGGAGAAAACCACGGGCACCTTGAAACGGCGCGGTTTTTGGAGATCGATCTCGCTGAAATCAGCATGGATCAGGGTGTCGCGGATCGGATCAGTCTGCACTTCACAAACCAGAACGTGTTTGTCACCTTCGCCATCAACTTTTAAGGTTATAATCGCATTACGGCGATAAATTTCGAGCAACTGATGCATCAGCGTTTTGGAGTCGAGCTCAAGAGGCATAGCTGCTGAACCTCCTCCGTAGACAACCGCCGGAGTTTTACCGGCGACACGCAGGCGTCTCATCGCACCCTTGCCAAATGATGTACGTACCGCTGCAGACATTTCTACCTGAATCATAATTCCTCCTTCGCCCTACGACCAGTCGACAGAGCCAACAACTCCGAAACAGTCGAGCGTTTGTATAATTGATGTGCCAATGAATGACGTATGAACATGAGAGCCAGCTACACAAAAAGTGAACTGACGGAATCTTCGTTATGAATGCGACGTATGGCATCAGCAAGCAGCGCCGACACCGAAAGAACTTTAATCTTCGGGCATTTCAAATCTTTACCGCAAAGCGGGATAGAATTTGTGACGACCAGTGATTTGATTTCCGAGGCATTGATGCGCTCGACCGCAGGTCCGGACAACACAGGATGTGAACAGCAGGCATGCACCTCTCTGGCCCCGTTCTTTATTAAGGTTGCAGCAGAACTGCACAGGGTACCGGCTGTATCGACCATATCATCGAGCAGTATCGCCGTCTTTCCCTTGACATCACCAATAACATGCATGGCCTCGCACTCGTTGGGCCTATCCCGGCGCTTATCAATAATAGCCAGGCCAGTGTTGAGGCGTTTGGCGAAGGCCCGGGTTCTCTCAACGCCGCCAGCATCGGGAGAAACCATGATGACATCCTTGAACTCCCGCTCGATATATTTCAGCAGAACCGGCGCAGCATAGAGATGATCAACAGGGATATTGAAAAATCCCTGTATCTGGCCGGCATGCAGATCCATGCACAATACTCGGCGAACACCAACCACCATCAGCATTTCAGCCACTACCTTGGCAGAAATCGGCACCCGGGGGGCGTTTTTACGGTCCTGACGGGCATACCCGTAATAAGGAACAACAGCCGTAATCCTGCGCGCCGAGGCCCTTCGCAGAGCGTCCACCATGATGACCAATTCCATAAGATGATCATTGACCGGAGTACAGGTCGGTTGGACGACAAAGACATCGGTACCGCGAACATTTTCCTTGATCTCAACAAAGATCTCACCGTCACTGAACTTCTTCACCTCTGCCTCGCAGAGGGGCAGGTCAAGATGCGTGGCTATATCAAGGGCCAGATCCCTGTGCGCATTTCCGGAAAATATCTTGATTATATTGGCCATGTTGTTTTCTTAATCTGATAGAAAAGGTTAGTGCCTTAGAAATTCATTCCTCGTTTTTAAGAATGAATTTCGTGAAGGTACTTATACCCCTTGTGGGGTGTTAGTGTTTTCCCTCGAATTGGCTGGGGCGGAAGGATTCGAACCTACGAATGCCGGGATCAAAACCCGGTGCCTTGCCACTTGGCGACGCCCCATCCCGTGATCGAGTCACGAAAACTCTTTTCCCATATTTCCGGCGCAGTTCTTCTGCAATACCAGTAATTTGAGCATTGTCTATCGACGAATCGGGGAAGACTCCGAAGACTGTCGGACCACTCCCCGACATCAGTGCCGCCTTCGCCCCGGCGGCCAACAGAGTATTTTTAATTTCAGCAACTTCTGGATACTTGCCAAGAGTAACCTGCTCCAGATCATTGTGCATTGCAGCAAATGACAAATCCCCACCGCTGAATTTTTGAAAACCTACTAATTTAGAATTTTTATACCCTGTTGTCAATGCATAATTTTCGAAAACCCAACGGGTCGAAACCGGGAATCCAGGATTAACAAGCATGAAGGTGTACCCCGCAAGCGTTGGGACAGGCTGCATGATCTCACCCACTCCGGTCGCCAATACGGCCTCCATCGATGCGGCAAAAAATGGGACATCGGCTCCGAGGGGCAGCGCCATTTTCAGAAGATCCTGGTCGCTGAACTCCACGTCGTACAAGGAGTTCAGACCGCGCAGAACAGTGCCGGCATCGCTGCTGCCTCCGCCAAGACCAGCTGACGCAGGTATCCGTTTTTCAAGGTGAATGTCAACACCACAGCCCTCGCCCCGGGTACTGGCGGCAAAGAATACCTCAGCCGCACGCCATGCGAGGTTGGTACGATCCTGCGGCAGAGTCTCATCACTGCAAGCAAGTGTGATCCTGCAATCATCCCTCAGGCGCAGAGTAATCTCATCACAGAGATCAAGTTTTTGCATCCATGTTTCTAAATCATGGTACCCGTCCGGTCGTCGCCCAAGGACATGGAGCGTCAGATTAATTTTTGCCGGTGCGGGCAGCGTGATGCTACCAGGTCGCTCAGGCTTCACTGGCTTAAGCGACCTCCGGCCATTGCAACCGGAATCTTCTTCGACGATCTGTCTTATTTCTTGACTGCTTTGACATATCGCAATTTTACATCGTAGAGGATATTTTTCAGCAGTTCCTCTTCTTCCTTGAGGAGATTCCCTTTGGTCTTCTGCTCGAGGAGCACCAGGGTGTCTATCCCATGCCGGGCAAGATCGAGGTCAGGTTCCCGCTTGCCGGTGACAGGGTCACCGATTTCCCCGAGATGATAGAGCACCGAGGTATTCAAGGAAAGAACAAATGCTGGAAAGGTAACTTCCGGCATAACGCATTTCCCCTGCCTATCCGGAACTTTCCCTTCTTTGCACTGACACTCTTCCTTACCGGTCTCGATTGCTTCCTTTTCTTTCTCGTCCATAGCCTTGATTCCTTTCGGCACGATTATGCCCTACGTTTTCGGCCTCTCTCAGAACCTGTTGAGTTCAAGAACTACCGCGTCATCAATATTTTTCAATTCCCGCACCTTAGCGAGTAATTCTTTGGAGATCAGCTCATCGGTGCTGAGGAAAATGATATTCTGCTTGCTGGCTTCCTCGCGTCCGACTGTCATCCGGGAAATATTCACTCCGGCATTCCCCAGGGTGGTTCCCAGGGCGCCTATTACTCCCGGCACATCATTGTTGTAAACGAGCAGCATCGGGCCAGCAGGCAGGGCCTCGAGACGGAATTTGTTGAGCCGCACGAGTCGAGGTTCATTTTTGCCGAAAACCGTACCGACAAGGACATTTTCCCCTTCGGTGGTTACTACCTTGACAGAAAGAACATTAGTGAAATCAAACGCCTTTTCAGTTTTTGACTCGACCACCCGGATACCGCGCTCCTTGGCGATTACCGGCGCGTTGACGAAGTTCACGGCATCCTGCAGAATAGGGGTAAAAAGACCTTTAAGAAAGGCGACCGTAATCGGGGAGGTGTTGAGTTCCGCAAGTTCACCGCTGTATTCGATATTCACGGACTGCACGCCACCCTTGGCCATCTGCATATGCAGCGAACCGAGCATCTCGCCGAGCACGATATAGGGACCGACCTGGGCCAGGACATCGCTGCTGACGGAAGGCACATTGACGGCATTGGTTACCGAACCCTTCAGGAGATATTCGGCGATCTGCTCGGCGATAATGAGTGCGACATTCTCCTGGGCCTCACTTGTGGATGCGCCAAGATGCGGAGTACAGATAAAATTTTTCAGGCCGAGTAGCGGGCAGTTCTCCAGGGTTGTCGGTTCAGTGACGAAGACATCAAGGGCAGCCCCTCCTATCTCTCCGTTGACCAGGGCCTCATAGAGGGCCTTCTCGTCACAGACCCCGCCGCGGGCACAGTCAATGAACATCGCATCTTTTTTCATCGCCGTGAAAAATTCGGTGGAAAGAAGATTTTTGGTCTCTTTGGTAAGGGGGACATGGACGGTGATGAAATCAGCACGCCGTGCCAGTTCCATGAGATCAACAAGTTCGACACCGATTTTTTCGGCTATCTCCTGGGGCAGATGCGGATCGTAGGCAATGGTCTTCATCTTCAGCCCCTGCGCCCTGCTGGCAGCGATGCCGCCGATCCTGCCGATGCCGACAATGCCGAGAGTCTTGCCAGTCAGCTCACGGCCCATGAAGCTCTTTTTCTCCCATTTACCAGCTTTCATCGAGGAGGCTGCCTGGGGAATATTGCGGGACAGGGACATCATCATGGCGATTGCATGCTCGGCTGCCGTAGTGGCATTGCCATCCGGCGCGTTCATGACCACGATGCCCTTCTGGCTGGCCGCGGGAATATCCACATTGTCAAGACCGATACCGGCGCGCCCGACAACCTTCAATTTGTGGGCTGCCTCCAGCAGGTCGGCAGTCACCTTGGTAGCACTGCGAATGACAAGCCCTTCGTAGTTGCCGATAATTTTTTTCAACTCATCCGGGCTGAGACCGGTATTGCAATCGACCTCAAGGCCTGCCTCTTCAAGTATTTTCACACCTGCAGGTGATAAATTATCACTGATAAGTACTTTCATCTCTACTCCTTCTCTCGTATATTTGGGTATTTGTCCGAATCAGGGACAGATTTGTCAGCATGGAAAGCATGGAAAAGCTCAGTTGATCCAGCCTGAGATTGAAACGTTTTCGACGTGACAACAGCCTAGCCGCATCAACCGATTCCTTCAGCAATGAGCCAATAAAAGCAGAAACTATACAGGCTTCCTTACAAGAGAACAAGAAAAATGCTTTCATTTTTTCTGCCTCCTTTTGAGCCAGTCTGGGCTCTCAAAGACATTCAGGCGAATCGGCAGGATTAGAAGTTGAACTATCACATTGAAGGCGATATATAGCATGTCGTTTCAATGTTCTTCCTTTTTCTTCTCTAGCCAGCTGAAATCATCCCACATGCAGCCGATCACCGGAAAGGATTTTGCATTGCAGGCACAATTGATATACTATAATCCGCAATCCTTTTAACCTCTCGGCATTCTGCCGCCTTCAGACTCTGCGCTGCAGCAGGCGGCACCTCTGCTCGAAGCATTTTATATTCCAGGAGTAACCTACATGACCGAAACTCGTTTACGTTTTCCTCCCAGCCCCACCGGCTACCTGCACATCGGAGGAGCCCGCACCGCGCTCTACAACTGGCTGTATGCCAAAAAGACCGGCGGAAAACTCATCTTACGCATCGAAGACACCGACACCGAGAGGTCCACCGATGAATCGATCAAGGGTATCCTCGAAGGTCTTGAATGGCTGGGCATCACCTTTGATGAAGGCCCCTACTTCCAGACGGATTTCACGGGTGAGCATATTGCCGCGGCCCAAAGACTTCTCGCTGAAGGGAAGGCCTACAAGTGCTTTTGCAAAAAAGAAGACCTCGACGCCAAGAGAGAGGCTGCACTCGCCGCCAAGGCGACACTCGGCTACGACCGGACATGTCGCGACCTCACAGCAGTCCGGGTTGCTGAAAAGGAAGCCGAGGGCCTGCCCTATGTCGTCCGCTTCAAGGTCCCAGATCGAACAGGGATGCTAGGCTACGACGACAAGGTTCTCGGCAGAATAGAATGCAGCTACAAAGAAGTGGACGATTTCGTCATCCTGCGCTCCAACGGCAAGCCTTTGTATCTGCTGTGCAATGTTGTCGATGATATCCGTGATCGGATCACCCATATAATCCGAGGTCAGGACCACATGACCAATACCACCCGGCAGGTTCTGCTCTACGAAGCCCTGAACGCTCCCTTGCCGGTCTTCGCTCACATCCCGCTCACCCTGGATACCAAGAAATCAAAAATCTCAAAACGCAGCCACGGCGAGATAGTCGCCGTCCATTTCTATCGAGATCACGGTTTTATTCCCTGGGCCTTTAATAATTTTCTCGTCCTGCTCGGCTGGAATCCCGGCAATGACCAGGAGATCTTCTCCAGGGAAGAGCTCATCGAGGCCTTCACCCTGGAGCGCATCAACAAATCGAGTGCGGTGTTTAATTTCCGCAAGGATGACCCGAAGTTTTTCACAGATCCCAAAGCCATCTCCATCAATGAACAGTACCTGCGCACCATGGAGATCAGCGAACTTGCCCCTATGGTCCAGAAGGTGCTCGAAGAGGAAGGGATCTGGAATGAAGCCTATGCCGGGGCTCAAAAGGAATGGTTTTTCTCAACGATCGCCCTGATCCGGGATAGGTTCCATACGCTGAAAGACTTTGCCAGTCTTGGCCGAGCCTATTTTGCCGACGACTATGTCATCGATGATAAACCGCTGCAGAAAAACGTCCTGAAGTTCGATCAGCTGAAAGTCTGGCTACCGACTCTGGCCGACCGCTTCGAACAGCTCGAATCGTTTGACATTGAGGAGACAGAACGGGTCGCCAGAGAACTGGCAGACGAACTCGAGATTAAGCCAGGGGTGCTGATCAACGCCATGCGCACGGTTGTTACGGGACAGCTGGCAGGCCCTTCCATGTTTGACATTCTGGTCGTGATCGGCAAAGAAAAAGTTGTACGGCGACTGCGCGGAGCAGGCCGCCTCTTTCCAGCCGCGTCTCTTTGATTCACTTTAACTTCTCCTTCGACTTTCATACCCACTATGGATACTACGGAAAAAATCGAGACCAAACCAGCCGATTTCATCAGGCAGATAATCGCGGAAGACCTCAGGACGGGAAAACATGCAGGCACTGTCACCCGCTTTCCGCCTGAGCCCAATGGTTTTCTCCACATCGGTCACGCCAAATCCATCTGCCTGAACTTTGGCATTGCCCTGGAAAATAACGGGGTGTGTCACATGCGTTTTGACGACACCAACCCCAGCAAAGAAGAAGTGGCTTATGTCGAATCCATTCAAAAGGATGTCAAATGGCTGGGTTTTGACTGGCACGACAAGCTCTTCTATGCCTCTGATTACTTCCCGGCACTGTACAACTATGCAGTTGAACTCATCAAAATGGCCAAGGCCTATGTCTGCGATCTCTCAGCCGAAGAGATCCGCGAATACCGGGGCACGCTGACCGAACCCGGCAAGGAAAGCCCCTGGCGCAACCGGAGCATCGAGGAAAATCTCGATCTCTTCGAGCGCATGAAAAAAGGTGAGTTCGCCGAAGGGTCACATGTGCTGCGAGCCAAGATCGACATGCAGTCGCCGAATCTGAACATGCGCGACCCGGTCATCTACCGCATTCTTAAGGTCGAGCATCACCGTACCGGAGACACCTGGTGCATCTACCCGATGTATGACTATACCCACTGCCTGTCCGACGCCATCGAAGGGATTACCCATTCTCTCTGCACCCTCGAATTCGAGGATCACAGGCCGTTGTACGACTGGGTTCTCGATACATTGAAAACGCCCTGCCACCCGCAGCAGATTGAGTTCGCCCGTCTCAACCTCACCTATACGGTAATGAGCAAGAGAAAAATGCTGCAGCTCGTCGAAGGAGGCTATGTCGACGGCTGGGATGACCCCCGCATGCTGACAGTTTCAGGACTGAGACGCCGAGGCTATACGCCTGCCTCTATCCGCAACTTCTGCAGCCTGATCGGTATCGGCAAAAAAGAAAGCTGGATCGATATGGGCGTCCTGGAAAACGCCGTCCGGGACGACTTGAACAACACAGCCGCCAGGGTTATGTGCGTCCTCGATCCGATCAAGGTTGTCATCGACAACTATCCCGAGGATCAGGTGGAGGAACTCGAGGCCCAGAACCACCCGCAGAATTCCGAGATGGGCACCAGAAAATTACCGTTCTCACAGGAATTGTATATTGAACGGTCCGATTTTATGGAAAATCCTCCTGGAAAATTCCACCGTCTCGGACCGGGCCGGGAAGTCCGGCTGCGCTACGGCTATCTCGTCAGGTGTGTTTCTTTTGTCAAGGACGAGGCTGGATCTGTCCAGGAGATTCATTGCACCTATGACCCCGCTACACGGGGCGGTTCAGCTCCGGACGGCCGCAAGATAAAAGGAACCATCCACTGGGTCAGCGCCCGTCATGCCATTCCCACCACGGTCAGACTGTATGACAGACTTTTTCTCACCGAAAACCCGGAGGCAGACAAGAATACTGACTTCAAGACCCATCTCAATCCCGATTCCAGGATTTCTATGGCGGGGGCAATGGCCGAACCTTCACTGACTGCTCTGCCCCCTGGGGCACAGGTGCAGTTTGAACGACAGGGCTATTTCAGCGTCGATCCTCTGGAGTCAAGCGCGGGGCGTCCTGTGTTCAACCGTATCGTGACACTTCGGGACAGCTGGGCCAAACTGCAGCACGATTAACCACCTTCTTACACACCTTGGTTGATCTGAAGTGGTGTCGCCCACCACGCGCTACCTCAGATCAACTGAGCACCCCAACATGACACCCCTGACACTTCTGAGGTTTATCTCTGTTGATTCAGTGTTTCTCGCCCCTTCCTGCCCTTTGGAAATTTGTAGCACTTGATTTCTGACAGACCAGGAAATATAAAACTCCTATCTCCTGATTTTTGAACAATGCCGATACAAAAAGGATGACAGCGGTGAACGAGGTCTTCCCCGCGTACTGATTTTCGACCTCCGCAGGAACAGGTTTTTCTGCAAAAGGCCTTTGCATGTACCAGACCCTACCTGAAATAAGGAGCAGAGAATGACGAATGAAAAAGAAGTTCGCCAAGCCTTGCAGGGAGTCATCCATCCCAGTCTGAAAAAATCTCTCGTCGATCTGGGCATGATCCGCGACATCATAATCCTGGGACAGTCAGTCGAATTGACTCTTGCGTTGAAAGCAGTCCAGGGCCCTCTCAGAAACAGATTCGTGTCGGCAATTGAAAAAATTTTAAAAGAGTTGCCCGGTATTGCACAGGTATCGGTGAAGATCACCACATTGAATCAGGAGGAAATCGAACAGCTGTTCCCTACGATTCCGCTTAAAGGCATTGAAAAAGTGCGCCATTTCTATGCAGTTGCAAGCGGCAAGGGCGGTGTAGGCAAAACCACGGTTGCCGTCAACCTCGCCCTGGCATTTGCCAGGAACGGTTTTCGAACAGGTCTTCTCGACGCCGATGTCTATGGCCCCAGTGTGCCTCTGATGCTGGCTTTACCTAATTCCCTTGAAGAAAAGGAAGGGATGATTCTGCCGAGAGAAAAATTCGGGCTCCGTGTTGTTTCCCTGGGCATGACGGCCGGTGAAACTGACGCCTTTATCTGGCGCGGTCCGCTGGTGTCCAAGATGATTCGCCATCTACTGGAGCGGGTAAACTGGGGCGACCTTGATTACCTGGTAATCGACCTGCCGCCGGGGACCGGTGACCCGTCAATAACCATAGCGCAATCAATTCCACAGGCCTCGATTCTGATTGTCACCACCCCGCAGGAAATTTCCCTGATCGATGTGCGGCGGTCGATAACCCTCTTTCAAAAGCACAACTTGCATATTGCAGGCCTGGTGGAAAACATGTCCTCTTTTCGCTGCAGTCATTCTGCCCAGCCAATCGAGATCTTCGGCCACGGTGGCGGAGAAAAACTCAGCCGCGAGAGCGGTCTGCCACTTTTGGCTCAAATACCTTTCGACCTTGAACTTGGACGCAGCGGTGACAACGGTATGCCGCTACTGGTTTCGGCGCCTGATTCCGAGACCAGCAGGATTTTTTTAAAAGTGGCCAGTGAGCTTGCTGCACAAACCGCAGAGGTGGCCCGATAAACTCACCAGAGCGACCATTTACAGATTCAGACCCGGGCGGTGCATAGCCGCATGCCTTCACCTGCCAGTCTCCCTCCTCAGTTTTTTTGCAAATCAGCACATTTCTTATTCCTTTCTGAAAACCAACCTCTTCGATACGGTTCGTCTTTTTTCTTAGATGCTCCTAATATAATTTTAGAACATTGATAAATCTGTTGACTGTATCTATTGTTTGAGGTACCTAAGAGATGTTTTCACCATGGAGGAAATCATGTCTCTGAAAAGATTTCACAAAAGATGCAATTGTTTTGCAGATAAAGTAAGAAATTGCTGGTCTGAAAAACAATGCCGACATCGTGTAGGACCGCTGGCAGATAAAGACCAGTCGGGCAAAATACGGATCTGTCGGATCACCGGTGATAGAAAACTTTGTGCTCGCATGGCCTCCATGGGGGTATATCCCGGCATTGAGGCAGATCTCATCTGCCCGGAAAGCGGCGGTCAGTGTATCCTTAAAATCCAAGGAAGCACGCTCAGCCTTGACAAGAGTGTAAGCGAAAATATACTTGTTTCAGCAATTTAATACGATATACTGACGGCCCTTTACGGGTCTTTTTTTTCGCACCGCCAATTAGGGCTAACTAACTTATCGCTTTCAACCATGTGGCAAATCATCATTATCTGGATAATCATCGGAATCTGCGCATTCTTTTTAGGCCGCCGACTCTACAGACAGTGGCGGGCCGCGCTTACTCCCGGTAAAAACGTCTCCTGCG
>JAIFKM010000147.1 GCA_020049575.1 Desulfobulbaceae bacterium | reverse complement strand
CATGTTAACTCCTTTGTTGAATATCTTAATTCAATCAGCCGAATGAAAGTTTTGAGAGTCCGGGAAGATATGCGAATTGATGGCGGCAACTGTTACATTCTTTCAGGAAAAGACTATTTCTGTCTGAAACCGTTCAGTGCGAATTATGCTTTTCAAAGAATCCAGAATACTGCCGAAGGTCCTTTAGATCTCCTTTTGACTTCGGTAGCCACTGTCTTCAAAAACAGGACTGCTGGAGTTATTCTCTCAGGTGATGATATCGATGGAGTCCAGGGAATGCGCCACATTGCTGAAGCACAAGGGGCATCTTTTGTTCTTGATCCTGCCGATTGTTTCTATAAAGATATTGGCATATTGATCCGTGAAAAATGCGGAATTTTGGCGACTGTGGGAGAAGAAGAACTGGTTCGACAGATTCAGGCACTGCATTATAACGCTAAGAAATCAGTTACAACTGCCTGAGTGAGGGGTGATATATCTTTGTTTCTGTAGGCTGTTTGAAATGAAGAGTTCTGTTTCGATAATACGACTGAGATTCCTGTTGTAATCTCCCTATGAAAGAGGGCAAGTGCCAGGTTCAACTTGAATTTGGAGAATTAGAGAGGGAAAAATGCTGTGGGAAGAGGCTGTTCCCCTGATGCGGCAGGGATATCACAAAGAGATGGTCGTGAGAGCTTATGACCAGGTTGGGACAGGAGAAAAGATATATCCACCACGGGAAAATGTCTTTGATGCCCTGAGAATTGTCCAACTCGATACACTGAAGGTCGTTATCATTGGCCAAGACCCGTATTTCAACGAACATCCAGGTAAGGGACCAGAAGCCCACGGTCTGTGCTTTTCCGTCAGAAAAGGGGTTCCAGAGCCGCCTTCTTTGCGCAACATCCTCAAGGAAATCAATGATTCGGTGTATGGAGGTAAGGCCGTCAGTGTTGACACCGACTTAACCAGAATTGCTTGTCAGGGAGTACTCCTGATCAATGCAAGCCTGACAGTGATTGCCAAACAGCCTAATTCACATGCCGCCCTTGGCTGGCATAAACTCACCGATGATATAATAAAAACTATTTCTGAGAAACGGGCACATGTTGTTTTCATGCTCTGGGGGGCATTTGCTCAGAAAAAAGCCCACCTTATCGATAGCAGTAAGCATTTGATATTGCAAACGAGTCATCCTTCACCACTCTCAGCGCACAAGGGATTTCTCGGATCGAATGTCTTCGTCAAATGCAACGAATATCTTGTTCAACATGGCATAGCGCCGATTGAATGGTAAGGTTCGCACTACCAGAAGCTGCTGACCAGGCCAATTAATTTTCAGCCCGCAATTGTTCTGATTATATCCTTTTTACCAATAATTCCTTTTATTTCCCCGTCTATGACTACAGGCAGAGTGTGGACATTTTTCTCCGACATGATCGTCGCAATTTCGTCAATGGGTGTATCTTCGGAGACGGTGATGGCAGGAGAAGAATAGATATCGGCTACCGTTGCCCCGGCCATTTTACGCATTTCCTGCTCCATCTTATCGGGATTTTCCAGGAAGAAGAAGGAGTCGAGTATGGACACAACCGTAGGGATATGAACTTTTTTGTTTTGGTCGATGAGATCGCTTTCCGTCACAATTCCAGTAATATGTCCCTCTCTGTCCATAACGGGGGCGCCGCTGATAGCATTTGAGGCGAGAATCTGGGCAAGCTGCTGGACCGATGTCTCAAGTGTTACGGTTATGACCTCTCTGGTCATAATGTCAGAAGCTTTCTTCATAAGATTTCCCCTCGGTGAAGTTTCTTTTGAGCGTTAATGGAAGAATATCCGCCACTTCACCTGCAGTATAGCCGAAACCTGTACGCTCGTAAAGGTCATCTGCTGCGGCGCCATGCAGATAGATGGCTGTTGCGGCTGAACACAACGGAGAGAGCCCCTGGCAGATCAGGGCTCCAATGATGCCACTCAGAACATCACCCATTCCTCCGGTTGCCATACCCGGATTTCCTGTAGTATTGACCAGGGCTGTGCCGGCATCTGTCGCCACAATTGTGCCTGCCCCTTTTAATATCATAATTATCTGTTCGGAGTTGCGTTTGAAGGCAGAGCAGGCATTTCGGGCGGCTGTGAGTCTGTTGTCCTGAATATCCTGGACTGAGGTGTTAATCAGTCGGCTCAGTTCTCCCGGATGGGGAGTGAAAATCCGGGGGCCAGCCGGTTCTGAGATCTGCGAGGAATACTCGGCGAGAATATTCAGGGCGTCTGCATCGATAACCAGCGCCTGCTTGACTGTATGGTAAAGATAGAGGACCAACTCAGCGGTCTGGGGATTTGTTCCGAGTCCTGGCCCAAGAACTACTGCTTTTTTCCCATTGATACTCTCAAGAATCAGCTCACGGTCGGCAATGCCGATATAGTTTGGGCTATCACGCAGGGGGACGGTCATCGCCTCGACAAGAGAGGCCTCGAAAATGGGGTTCAGCGAGTGGGGCACACACAGGCTCACAAGACCGCAGCCAGCCCGCAAGGCGCCTCGTGCGGCAAGGATGGCTGCTCCCTTGTCGCGGATGAGGGGTTTCGTCCACTGGTTGAAGGTCGCTCTGGTAATCAATTCCGTCGAAATCCCTGCTTTGAGAACAGCTTCCGGTGGGATACCGATGTCAATAACCGTCAAGGAACCGATCATGTCGGAACTGCTCTGAATGAAATGGCAGGGTTTTGGGAAACCATAGGTGGCGGTGTAATCGGCAGCAATGCATGTGCCCATTACCCTGCCTCTGTCGGCATCGAGTCCGGAAGGAACATCAACGGCCACAACGGGGACATTCCGGGCGAATTCAGAACGATTAATGAGGTCAACAGTATCAGCAAAATGACCGCAGATATCCCGTGTAAGCCCGATGCCGAAAATCGCGTCTATCACGGCATAGCAGGGGAGGCCGCGTGATTCTATCTGTTTGACCAGAATGGGTATCGTTTCAACACGCATCTGACTGTCTATGATATGGAAAGGGAGCTTGAGGTTTTTGATGATGCTGAAGTTAACAGCGGCGTCACCTGTCAAAGAGTCGGGGTTGATGAGGAGGAAGAAAATGGGCTGGCACCCTCGCTGATACAGATGTCGTCCGATGACGAAGCCGTCACCACCATTATTTCCCGGTCCGATAAAAATTAAGGCGAAGGTATTGGCGCATGGTCCGAGTCGCTGGATCATCATTCTGACAGTTCCAAGGCCGGCATTTTCCATCAGGACTATTCCTGGGATACCGAAATCTTCAATTGCGGTCCTGTCGAGTTGCCGCATTTCAGCAGCTGTTGGCAGTTTCATGACCAATCTCCTCAGTGCCGAGGGTTGAGTGATGTAGATACGGCAGGGTGTCAGATGGTATCAACCATTGCCGAGTGTGTATAGATAGACGTAATTAAATAGGATTTTGCAATGTCTATCGAAAGTTTACCTGCGTCAGGAGGGAGACGGTGTATGACGGTATCGATCAACCAATGTCTTGCAGAAATCACACGGCAGAAAACCGGCCTCCAAGGCAACCTCAACATTCTTGAATTCAAGGGAACAGTGTTGACATGCGTAATCTTTACAATCAGAAAAATGAAAAATCCTGTGCCTGGCATCACCGCTCAATGGTCGAACGCCCATTTCTTCAGGAATTGCCTGTACGTTTGCTCGTAACCTTTGCGGCCTTAATCTTTCAAAGATGGCAATGAGTGTTTTCTGCAGGTTGCTAAACGCCGGTGCAAATATCTTTTTCAACAGAACTGTTACGGCATTCTGCAGACTTTCCGGAACAAGAGGCTGTTCATTTGTTACCTGCCGAATGAAGAAGAGCGCGAGGAGCAGGAAAAGGAGATTCGGGCTCCACATGGCCACGAGGATGGGTACGGTATTCTCCTTGGCCACCATTTTGGCGAAGGTGAAAAGCATATAATAAAGGATGAAAATTGCCAGGGCAAAAGGGATACCTACAGCCCTTCTGCGGGGTCCGGCCTGCAAGCCAAGCGGCAGGCCCATCAGGCAGAGGATAAGGCAACCTGCCGGCAAAACTAGTCTTTTATGATATTCAATGATCAAGACCCGACCTTTTTCGGTGGAGATACCCCCGAACTCCCTGCCTTTTTGTAGGAGTTCCGGCATGGTGAGGGTACCTCTGTTGAAAGCGGTTGCTGAATTAGCCGGGGGTTGCAAAGGGATGTTCAATTGATAATTGACGAACTGCACCACCTGTGAATTAGGGCGGTCGGAGCGGTGCAGACTACCGTTGCGGAGGATGATAGTAACGTTCATCTTGTCAATATCACTCTTCATTACTCCGGTCGAGGCCATGGTTATAGTCGGGATGACCTGACCACGCATATCAGAAACCCAGACATCTTTCCATTCCCCAGTTTCTTTTTCTATTGAACCGACGTAGACAACCAGATCGCCGAGTGCCTCGGTGAATTGGTGCTCCTGGATGCCTTTATCAATTTTTTCCTTGAGAAGTTGATAGGTAAGTTGTTTCATGGCAACCTCACTCACAGGGATCAGCACGATGGAAAAATAGCTGGTGAGAAGGGCAATGAGAGCCGCTATGGTAACTACTGGCGGCAAAATTCGATACATGCTTATGCCGCTGGCCTTCAGAGCCAGAATTTCCGAATCGTTTGCCAGGCGCGAGAACCCAATGGTGATACCAATCATCGCCGCCATGGGGATCGAGTAGAGGAACATATTGGGGAAGAGATAGGAAAAGAGACGGATGAAATCAGTCAGCCCGATATTGAGTTCCAGAACAAAATTCAGAAATGGAATCAGTTTTACCAGGAAAAACACACAGTTCATGATCAAAAAACTTGCAAAAAAAGGTGCAAGCATTTCAGTCGCCAGGTAACTGTATAATAGCAGGGGGATTCGTGAAAGGTGTATCATAATAAAGGAAAGTCAATCAGGAATGCAGGCGGGTGCCGAATGGGCGCATTTCCTCTGCACGGAAGTGTCGGTTGTATTTTCGCTTGGACATTACTGAAAAATACCTCAGCTCACAAGCAGGAAGTGTATCTTGAATCAAATTCGCGGCTTCTCGGAAAGCTAAAAGAAAAATTCAGTCATGCCAGTTGATCAATCACAGGAATTATGGAGTGCTTGGGGAAGGCAACTGCAGGCCGAGTTTGTTGATATCTGTTATCAATATTCCATCAAACTCATCCCGCCGGTCATTGAGATTATTGATGCGACCCGGGCCTATGGCAGCTGGCAGGCAGATACCCGGACCCTCGGCATCAGCTGCCATCTCATAGGCAAATATGATTGGGATATAACTCTCAATGTCCTGAAACATGAGATGGCGCACCAAATCTGCTCTGAAATATTCCGGCATGCAGGCCATCCGCATGACAAGGAATTTCTCAGGGCAGCGGAACTGCTGGGACTCCCGCAGGAATATTGTCGAGCAACTATAGATTTTGCCAAAATTTTTCGAGAATCCTCGGCCGGATTGCAGCCAAAAGACCGAAAACTCATACTTATGGCGAGGATAAAAAAGCTTTTGGCAATGACAGCTTCAAGCAACGAACATGAAGCCTTGTCAGCCCTGCAGATGGCAGGACGAATCATGGAGAAATATTCGCTGGAAGGACCGGCGGAGTTGGAGCAAGCGGACGTTACATATCGTATTATCAAAACCGGAAAGAAACGGATCGAAGGATATCAGCGGCATATCGCCTCGATACTCTCCCGTTTTTTCAGAGTCAAACTCATTTACTCCCGGCTTTATGACCCTTCCTCGGATGCGGTATATAAGACATTTGAAATATTCGGCCGCTGTGAAAATGTCGAAATCGCAGAGCATTGTTTTTATTTTCTGGAAAACAGGCTGGCCTCTCTCTGGCAAAAAAATCAGAAGGTCTTCGCGGCAGCGGGTCGAGGTGCGAGGAAAAGTTATTACTTAGGGATACTCCATGGATTTAGAGAAAAACTTCAAGCCAAAGATGAACGTGAGGGGCGTCGGATGTACACTGAACACTCCAGCGCAATACCTGCACGGTCAATGGCTCAACTGAGCGTTGATCATGATGAGATGGTTCAACGTTGCGTTCAACGGCGATACCCGCAATTACGGCTTATGAAGCAATCAAGACAGCTCGTTTCTCCTTCAATCTATAATGAAGGAAAGGCGGCAGGAAAAGAACTGGTCCTCAGTAAGGCCCTGCGGCAGCGGGAAGATCAAGGGAAGACCAGGTTATTGACCTGAGGGATGAAATAAAATTATCATGGGAGTGGCAATGCATTTATTTGAAACGGAAACAGGTGACCAGTGGGTGTGTATCACCTGTATTAAAGAACAGGAAGAGATGATACAAGAAAAACAATGGGAATGGATTTTGGAAAGACCGGATCAGGTGTTGCGCTGTTCTCTCTGCGGTCATCCCGATTATGATTTTGAAGATTAGTTGTCGTTGATGCACATTTTTTCCTTCTCCCCGGTTGAGGACCGGGGAGAAGGAAAAACTCAACCTTTTGAATCCCTTATTGGTGAATCAATGGTAACGTCTATCCAGTGCGGATCCCACCATTCTTTTGGTGTGGTGAAGACGCCATTGACGATCATGGAAAAATGCAGATGATCCCCGCCAGCCATCCCAGAGGTACCAGTAAGGCCGAGAATCTTGCCCTGTTCCATGCTGTCGCCGACCTTGACGTTCATCTGGCTGAGATGTGAGTAGAGACTGAAGACACCTTGGCCATGATCAAGAATAACCATGTTGCCGTAAATCCCCAGGTAATCAGCAAAAACTACCTTGCCGCTATTCGCTGCCTGCACAGCGACACGCTCGGTTGAGGCGATATCCACGCCAAGATGAACCTGGTGGTCTATTTCCTTTTCCTGATAGTAGTACGTCCGATGATCGGCGAATCCGGCCTTCGGGCTACCGAGCATGCGCAGAAAGCGACCTTTCCAAAGTCTGTCAGGGATTGACTTGCTGCAGGCCTCTGAGATCGCCTTGTTGTTTGCATCTCGAACGGCATTGTTGGCATAGAGGTACTTTTCTATGGGTGTGCCCTGCATTTCCGGGTAATGCTGCTCAAATTCCGGAATTTTGGCTGCGAGAAAACCGTCGCTGATATTTATGCGGTCGTGTTTCTTTTCGATCTTCTGGTAAACTGGAGGGAATGCAACCGAAGCGACATTGCCGGCTTGATCAGTAGCGGTGATTTTTGCCTCACTGATGTTTTCGGCGTCGTATGGTAGAGTGAAATAGGCAATATAGGTGTCGGGTCGGTCACTGCCGAGGGGGTATCCGGGATTCAGATGGCCGTTGAACATGACACCGGTTTGGGCGCCAGTTTCGGAAACCTTGTAGATTGCAATACCGCTGCCTCCTGGAGATATATAGCGTTCTCCGTGCAGCAGAGTCAGAACAGGAGGATTGAGATCAATGCTCATCTCCTTGACCAGGACTGCTTTATTGCCCTGCAGCAGACCGCGAAGAGAGAAATCGCGGGCCTCGATGTTCAAAAGAATCTTTCCCTCTTTGAATCCGAGTTTTTTAGGATCGAAACTGATCTCCCGCTTATCCTCGACCGGTCCAATTTTGCCAGCATACCCGGTCCGGGGATTAGCCATGGTGTAGAGTTCTTTGGTTGTCTCGCC
>JAIFKM010000002.1 GCA_020049575.1 Desulfobulbaceae bacterium | reverse complement strand
CTGTTGATTCGACTCCGGCGGCCCTGTTCATCACCGCCATCGACACCGAGCCCCTGGCTGCCAGCCCTGAGGTTGTCATCTCCCGCGAAAAGGAGGAGTTCCAACTCGGCCTGCAGGTCCTCAGAAGACTTGTCGAATGCCCCCTGCACCTCTGCCTGGCAAAAGAACTGCCCGGCCTGCTGGAGATTCCCGGGATCGAGTCCTGGGTCTTTTCCGGACCGCACCCGGCTGGTCTGCCGTCCACCCACATCCATTTCATCGAACCGGTTGGCGAGAAGAAGACGGTCTGGCACATCGGCTACCAGGACGTCATCGCCATAGGTTATCTGTTCCGCACCGGTTTTCTAAAGACCGAGCGGGTCATCTCCCTGGCCGGCCCCATGGTCAAACAGCCGGGATTGATCACTGCCCGCCTTGGCGCTTCCATCCCGGAACTCTGTGCGGGCGAGATCGATATGGGGAGCAGTTGCCGGATCATCTCCGGTTCGGTTTTGAGCGGCCGGACGCCGAGCGATACCACTTCGTTTCTCGGCCGCTACCACAATCAGATATCGGTACTGCAGGAAGACAGCGGTCGCGGTCTTTTCAACTGGCTAATGCCCGGGCGCGACCGTTTTTCCGTCCGGCCGGTCTTCCTCTCGGCCCTCAACCCCGGCCGCAAACTGCCGATGCCCACGGCCACCTGGGGCGGCCGGCGGGCGATATTTCCGCTCGGCACCTATGAGCAGGTCATGCCCCTTGATATCATCGCCACCACACTGCTCAAGAGCATCGCCGTCCAGGATACGGAAAAATCACGGGATCTCGGCTGCCTGGAATTGATCGAGGAAGACTTGGCCCTCTGCAGCTTCGTCTGTCCGGGAAAGAACGACTTCGGACCGATGCTGCGCGAGTTGCTTACTACTATTGAACGCGAAGGCTAACCCCGCCGAAATCGAGGCCAACACCCATACCCGGATCACTATGAAAAAACTCAGCAAGCTCATGGAAGACCTTGGCCGACACTTCGAGAAGGGCGCCCGCCTCGAGCGCTGGTATGCCGTCTACGAGGCCATCGATTCTTTTCTCTTAGGCAGTAACACTAGGACAACCTGCGCCCCTCATGTCCGTGACGGCATCGACCTGAAGCGGATCATGAGCACGGTGCTGATCGCGCTACTGCCCTGTGTGATCATGGCCCTGTGGAACACCGGCTACCAGGCCAACTCGGCCCTCGTCCAGCTTGGCCTTGCCGCCCCCGAAGGCTGGCGCGGCCAGATCATGCTGCAGGTCGGCTGCGATCCGGCCAGCAGCCTCTCGAACCTGGTGCACGGCGCCCTGTATTTCCTGCCGATCTATCTTGTGACGATGCTGGTCGGCAGCATCTGGGAACTGATCTTCAACTACCTGCGCGGCCATGAATTCTCCGAGGCCTTCCTCGTCACCGGCCTGCTCTTCACCCTCACCCTGCCGCCGACCATCCCCCTCTGGCAGGTCGTCCTCGGCATCAGCTTCGGGGTGGTCTTTGCCAAGGAAGTCTTTGGCGGTGTCGGCCGCAACTTCATGAATCCGGCCCTGGCCTCGCGGGCCTTCCTCTACTTCGCCTATCCGGCCCAGATGACCGGCGATGAGGTTTGGACCACGGTCAGCGGCGTCAGCGGCGCCACCCCTTTGGGCATTCTCGCCTCGGCTCAGCCGGGCCAGGCCATGCAGTCACTCGACTGGAGCTGGACCCAGGCATTTCTCGGCACCATCCCCGGTTCGATGGGCGAGACCTCGACGCTCGCCTGCCTGCTCGGTGCTGTTATTCTGCTGATCACCCGCATCGCTTCATGGCGAATCATGCTTGCCATGCTCATCGGCGCTATGGTCTGCGCCAGCCTGTTCTGGTTGACTGGCGACGGCAGCAACCCGCTGCAGGAGGTGCCGCCGCACTGGCATCTAGTGCTGGGTGGTTTCGCCTTCGGGCTGGTCTTCATGGCCACAGATCCGGTCTCGGCAGCCCAGACCGCCACCGGTCAGTGGTTGTACGGCCTGCTGATCGGTTTCCTGTGCATCCTCATTCGGGTTGCCAATCCAGCCTATCCGGAAGGCGTAATGCTGGCAATACTGCTCGGCAATGTCTTTGCACCGCTCTTTGATTTTTTTGTGATCGAGGCCAACATCAAGAGAAGGAAACTGCGCCATGGCTGATGAATCACCCTACAAACCCTTTTATTCGGTCCTGATTCTGGCCTTCTTCTGCTCGGCCCTGGTGGCCGGCGCCGTCGTCGGCCTGCAGCCGAAACAGGAGGCCAACCGGCAGCTCGACCGCAAAAAGAACATCCTCGCAGCCGCCGGCCTCTACCGCCAGGATCAGCCAATCGACCAACTCTTTGCCGCAATCGAGACAAAAATCGTCGAACTGGCAACCGGCGCCTATGTGCCCGAGGACCGGCTTTCACCACAGAGCTACAACCAGCTCAAGGCGGCATTGAGTGCCGACATGGGTCGCAGTCTTGCAGCAGAAGAGGACCTCGCCCGCATCCGCCGCCTGGAGAAGTATGCCCTCGTCTATCTGGTGAAAAAAGGCGAGACTGTTGAACAATTCATTCTGCCGGTCCGGGGTAAGGGCCTGTGGTCGACAATGTTCGCCTATGTCGCCGTCGACGCTGACCTGCAGACGGTCAGGGGGGTGGCATTCTATGAACATGGCGAGACACCGGGCCTCGGCGGTGAGGTGGAAAACAGCCGTTGGCAAGGACTCTGGCAGGGCAAGAAAATATATACCGAGACAGGCGACATCGGCCTGCAGGTGGTCAAAGGCAAGGCCGCCGATGCGGGTAACGCCGCCGCCTATGAGATTGACGGGCTTTCCGGGGCGACTCTGACCAGCCAAGGCGTCGATCACCTGCTGAAATTCTGGTTCGGCGACAACGGTTTCAAACCATTTTTTCAGAAATTGCACCAGAAGGACATATCAAATGGCTGAATCCACTCAAGACCTGCTGACCAAATCGATCCTCACACGCAATCCGATCGCCCTCCTGGTCCTAGGCATCTGCTCGGCCCTGGCAGTTACCGGCCAGATGGCCACCGCCCTGGTCATGGCCGTCTGCGTGACCCTGGTCACCGCCTTCTCCAGCCTGGTGATCAGCATCGTCCGCTTCCAGATCCCCAGCACCGTGCGCATTGGCATCCAGATCATGGTCATCGCCACCCTGGTCATCCTGGTTGATCAGATCCTCAAGGCCTTCTATTTTGACCTGGCCAAGCAACTGTCGATCTATGTCGGGCTGATCATCACCAACTGCATCGTCATGGGCCGGGCCGAGGGTTTCGCGATGAGCAATCCGCCCGTTGCCAGCTTCATGGACGGTATCGGCAACGGTCTGGGCTATGGATTCGTGCTGATAACCGTGTCGTTCATCCGTGAGCTTTTCGGGTCCGGCAGCCTTTTCGGAGTCGAGATCCTGCCGCTCACCAGCAATGGCGGCTGGTATCTGCGAAACGGACTGCTGGTCCTGCCGGCCAGCGCCTTCTTCCTCATCGCCCTGCTTATCTGGCTGCTGCGTACCATCGACCCGAACCAACAGGAGAAAGACTGATGACCCACTATCTCGACATCATCCTGAAATCGATTTTCCTGGAGAATCTGCCGCTGAGTTTTTTCCTCGGCATGTGCACCTTCCTCGCCATCTCGAAAAAGGTCAAGACCGCCTTTGGACTTGGCGCGGCCGTGCTTGCCATTCTGCTCATCTCAACGCCGATCAACAACCTTATCCTCAATTATCTGCTCAAGCCCGGAGCCCTGGCCTGGGCCGGTCAGCCGGATCTTGACCTCACCTTTCTCGGCCTGCTCACCTATATCGCCGTTATCGCCGCAGTCGTACAGGTCATGGAGATGGCCCTCGACCGATTTCTGCCGGCCCTTTACAACAGTCTGGGTATTTACCTGCCATTACTTACAGTCAATTGCGCCATCTTCGGGGCCATCCTGTTTATGGTCGAGCGCGACTACACCCTGGCCGAGAGCACGGCCTACGGTATCGGAGCCGGCGCCGGCTTCTTCCTGGCGGTCGTGGCCCTGGCGGGCATCAGGGAAAAACTCGAATACGCCAACCCGCCGGCCGGACTGCGCGGCCTCGGCCAGACCTTCATCATCGCCGGACTGATGGCCATGGCCTTCATGGGTCTGGCCGGAATGGAACTTTAGGAGAGAGGCGGAGACCATGAACACTTTTTCATCATCTTGCATGGAACTGAAGCTATGAACGTGATCATCTTCGGCGTAGCCTGTTTTGTCCTCATCCAGTTCATCCTGGTCGCCATCATCGTCCTGGCCAAACGGACCCTGTTGCCGGAGGGAGACATCTCCATCGTCGTCAATGAGGACAAAAAATTTCAGACTCAGCCCGGCGGCAAGTTGCTGACCACCCTTGCCGAGCAGGGCATCATCCTTTCGTCAGCCTGCGGTGGCGGCGGCAGCTGCGGCCAGTGCCGTTGCATCATTAACGAGGGGGGCGGAGAAATCCTGCCGACCGAACGCTCGAAGATCAACAACCGCGATGCCAAAAAGGGCATGCGCCTCTCCTGCCAGGTCGGGGTAAAGCGCGACATGACCATCATCGTGCCGCCGGAAGCACTGGAATCAAAGAAGTGGCGGTGCACCGTCGCCTCGAACAAAAATGTCGCCACCTTCATCAAAGAACTCGTCCTTGCTCTGCCATCGGGAGAAGGGGTCAACTTCAAGGCCGGAGGTTATATTCAGATCGAGGTACCGCCGCATACCATTGACTATGCCAATTTCGATATCGACGAACGTTTTCTGGCCGACTGGACTAAATTCAAGATGTTCCAGTACAAATCCCACGTCTATACGCCGGTTACCCGGGCTTATTCCATGGCCAATTACCCCGGAGAAAAGGGCATCATCATGCTCAACGTCCGCATCGCCAGCCCGCCGCCAGGTGGTCCGCCAGACATCCCGCCGGGTCAGGTTTCGTCCTACGTCTTCAACCTGCAGCCAGGCGACGAGGTGACGATCTCTGGACCGTTTGGCGAATTCTATCTGCAGGAAAGCGATGCCGAGATTGTCTTCATCGGCGGTGGTGCCGGCATGGCCCCACTGCGCA
>JAIFKM010000039.1 GCA_020049575.1 Desulfobulbaceae bacterium | reverse complement strand
CCGTCAGACCGACCCGCTCAACACCGTTAAGCTTGTGCCAGGAGGAAGCAAAAAGCCAAAGGACAATCACCGTCAGCGGCACCAGCATATCGGGCATCAGTTGGCTGACATACCAAGAGATACCGGTTGATACGCCGAGACCTGCGCACATGAGACAGGTATCGAAAGGCCCGCAGGGCAGATCATGACAACGCAGCATCATGTGCACCAACCATACGGTGAGCACCGCCTGCACCAGCACGGGACCGAAAAAAGACCACCATCCCAGCGAAGCCAGCCAGAGGAAAACACCATAGAAAAACGACCGACCAAAACCCAGATTCATGTTGAGCACCCGCTCAACGTATCCCCCAGTGTCGTAATAGACGACCGCGAATTCGTTCCACAGAGCAGGGATGAGAAGCACCGTTACACTGAGCGCAAGGCTCATGCTCCAGGCCAGAGTTTCTTCGCGCAAGAAATTGCGCGACACGGATGGGGACGAAAGCAAAACGGCAGTGTGCGACATGATCATTCCTTTCAAAAAACTGATCCATACATCATTCTATCCGGACGCCAACCAGCGTCGGAAATCAACCAGCAACAAGAATGCCGGGGTGAACCGGGTCAGAGCAAGGAGTCCTTCTTGCCATCACCCGGCAGATAGGCAAGGAGATTGTCCGCCTGCTTGCCATCCACCTCTTCATCAAGAGCAAGGTTCCGGGCCTTCATCTCACCAGCATAGGCTGCAACAATTTCCCAGAGTTCCGCCCCCGGCCTCGGTGCTGAAGCGGATATATTCCAGGCGAAGAACTCCTGCTGACCGAAGGCCTGCGGTTTCTGCATGGCAACGGTATACAGCACATCGGGATCAATTTCAGCGGGTCCGCAATAGGCACTGTCAGTCAGAACTGCTCTGACATGGAACAGATCCGCGCCCCTCACCTTCACCACGTACATGCTGGTTCTGCCCGGGGTTCCGACAGGCTCGCGCTCGACCAGAAAAGCGCTATAAATATCCTGCAGGGTAAGCTCGCCCCGTCGCCACTCACTCCAGACTGAACCTTCACTGACAAACGCCGCATCGACCTCGAGTTTCTCCACCGCTGCACGGGCAGCAAGGAGGGCCATTGCAGGACGCTGCTGGTCATCTTTGAGTTCTACGACAGCATCCTTCAGTTGCTTCAGGAAAGGTTTGAGGATAGTGGCAATTTTCAAGTCGACATCTGCATCGGCGGGTATCGACTCCGGGCGATTGGCGATCAGTTGAAACGATCTGGTGGTGATCGACTTGCGGTTCACATCATAGACAAGGTCATATCTCCCAATATGTCCGGCGTGGGACCCGGTATGAATGATATCGCTGGAATTAACCCGCAGCGGCCCATCCATGGTGGTGTGACTGTGGCCACCGAGGATGAGATCGATGCCACTCGTTTGCTCGGCGATCCTGATATCGGTGTTCAGCCCGAGATGGCTGACCATTACCAGGATGTCGACCTCCTGCCGGTACTTTTCGATCACCTGCCGGGCGATTTCAATGTGATCTGATTCGATTTCCAGTGCGGGAAGTCCGGGATAGACCGGCCCGTCATGCTGTCGGCCATCGTATCCGTAAGGGCTTGCCGTCATACCAAAAAAGCCGATCCTGACACACCCCACCTCAAGAATGCCGAAATCCTTCCATCCAGGGGACATTCCATGCGGTAGATCGCCCCCCTTGCCACGAACCCTGGCATTGGTCGAAAGCACCATCGCCCGGGGATCACTGCTGAACTGCAACAGTTCCTGAAGCCCCCAGGCAAAATCGTGGTTGCCGATAGTCCGCACATCGAACCCAAGGGCTTGGACAACCTCCCTGGTGGAGCGGCCACGAGAAACTTCTTCTGTGATCGAGCCCTTCTCGTAATCATCACCAGCGTTGGTAAAAACCGTGTACGAATTTTCCCTCTTGACCATCTCGTAGTAGCCCCGGACTCGACTGACCGGACTTGATCCTTCCGTGTCCGGGTTATAATTGGCATGGATGTCTGAAACATGGACGAACGAAACCGGCTGGTTGGCAGAACGACCGTCACATTCAGGCCATCTACCCTGTGAATCGACATGCAGATGCGCCGAAGCGGAGGAGGCCAGACTTGCTGATGCGATAGAAATTACACCCAACAGGAAAAGTTGGCGACCCAGCCGCCAAGAGCGGCAAAAACCTGTCAACAACTCCAGTATATCCATATTCCCCCCCGGATAATGCTGCTTCCATCGGTGAGGTGCACTGCTGACGATGTCTTGCCAGTCTTGCTGCGCATCCACCAGGAAGTCCTTTGCTCACCATTGATGCATCTCCATAATGGCTCATCATTGTTATGATACTGTCAGCAATTCTTGAATGTTGCGTTAATGCCATACAACTTGCACTTTCACGATTCAATGCGGGAAATAGCGGGGAGACAAAGAGACAGGAAGGAAAACCATTCGTCACAAGGTGAAGACACCGGGCAATCGACACAACCCATGGCAGCACACCTCCCTCAAAGCTCTTCGTAGACTGCTGGATGGTTCTGATCATCCGGAATTTACGGTGATTGCAAAACGTAGACGAGAACTACGAGCATTAGACAATCAGGAGCAGGAGGCTATGATTATAGGCCCCAAAGGGAATGGAGAAGTTATAATGCTCCAAAATGAGAGCGCACATCCAAATTGCACCCTTGCGATGTCAGTGCAGCTTTGAAATGAACCCCCCAGGCCAGCAGAAACGCCTATGATTTACATTTGACGAACGCTTGATTATTTGTAGGTAGTTTTATTGAGGACACCCCTGTCACTGTGTTGACCATAACAGGGGTGTTAAGATACCCAATAGTTACATGTTCAGGCGTGCAACTACCACCTTTAAGAATCTGTAAAAGTGATTAACAAACTGTAATTTTAATGGTTTGTACACTTTCACAATGTTTCATTGCTTGGATATAATCCAGAGGCTAACATCATGGAGAGCAAAGCAAATGCTGCAATTTTTTAGGATGCCACTTTCCTTTACGAAGTCGTGTCTGGATAATGGATTTATATTGGACTGGAGCAGGTGGTTTCTTCCTTTTGTGTCTTGCATTGTTACAGAAGAGGCAAGCAGCAACAATGTTTTCGGGTGAATTATTGCCCCCATCACAGCGAGCTAATAGATGTTCTGCAGTACACTGGAACCGGGCAGCATATGACATTGAAATTTTATGATATTTGGCAAATTCTTCTGGATTGTCATTCCACATTGGACTTCCACAATAATAACAGCGACCTGCCTGTTTATTGAATGCAACGAAACGTTTTTTTGAGAGATTACTAGACATGCTTGGACTCCGAAAAGGTTACGGAAGTCCACTTGTTGATGTATTTCTATTGTGGCAAGTAGACTTCCTGTTTCTTTTTGAAGCCTACTTTTTGTGACTGGCATAAGACATAGGTAGGCTTCTCTTCTTGAAGCCCGCCTTGGCTCATAGCCACTAACGGGAACCAGTCCGTTTCGGATACTGGCCACCAACGTACCGTTACGGTATTATCGGTTATGAAATGAACCAATGTTTTCTTAGCATTGGTCGCTGTATGTTCTTTTTATATAAAGAACATTTAGTTAATCTTTTATAAGATTCTGCGCTATGTCATTGGGTACAATTATATTGCAGCTATAGCACTGCTGTCAATACCACAACGAAGGAATAGCAATCTCTGAAGCAGAATGCAGGAGAGATCATCCATTTAAGTTCCACCAATTTTGCGAATGGTCGAACAACTTCTGATGTTACCCATCTACGAAATTCTTTGCTCCTCGTTTGCGAGATTCCATTATTAGAGCATGCCTTGGTACATCAAAAGATATACAGGTCAAAAAGTATTTGAGTTCGAAATTAGACCGCAAGTTATACGCTCCTGAGATAGAGGGGCCAAATAGCTGAAGGGGTATACGACCTTTTATCTATAATAGCACCAACAGGAAACCTTTACCAACAGTGCAACTACAGCAATCTCAATGGACAGTATTACGTTTACGCAAGATACCTTCAGGGTAGTATGGGAACAAACCTTTATTGCACTCGATGTTGAAAGGAAAAACAACACTGAACCTGTGTGGGTAGGATGCTCTGTGCTGCATGTTTGGGTGGATTAAGATAATGCCCAATCAGCAAGGTGCTCCTTCTTTCATGCATCTCTCGTACTTAATTCGTACTTAAAACGAAAAAAGCGCTTACAGCAAAACTGTAAGCGCTTGATATCGTTGGTCGGGGCGGCAGGATTCGAACCTGCGGCCTCCTGCTCCCAAGGCAGGCGCGCTAACCAGGCTGCGCTACGCCCCGACTCTCAAAAGAAAGGCCCGATTATAAAAATCGGGCCTTGAAAAATCTGGCTCCCCGGGACGGATTCGAACCGCCGACAAGGTGGTTAACAGCCACCTGCTCTACCGGCTGAGCTACCGAGGATGATGGACACCTCAGCAATGCTTTTGATTTCAGGCCAATTTTGTTATTCCGGCCAGGCAGGATCTCTCCCGCGCATTGTGAGATATCAATTGTGGAGGCGACTATAAACCAGTTGGACCTCAGGTGTCAACGGATTTTTATCCTTGCCAGCATTCTCATATGCAACATCTCTTTTATAGCGGATCAGTTACTCCAGACACTTCGAGCATCCCGTCAGGATGCCAAAAGGCGAAAAAAAGTCGATAATAGACATCTCAGCAAGATATATGCTGGTAATCGATATTCCCCTCGGATTCTGTTTAAAAATACGGTAAAGAGCCGAAACTGAGTATCTGCTCCGTTCACATCTCTTGATTCTGAATTTTTTCACGACACCGGGAGTTTTCCATGCAGGATTTGCAGCGTAAGTACGGGATCTGGACTGCCATTGCCATGGTAATCGGCATCGTTATTGGTTCCGGCGTCTTTTTCAAGGCCGATGACGTCCTTCTGGCTTCCGGAGGCAGCCTGCCGACGGCCCTTTCGGCCTGGCTCATCGGCGGTTCGATCATGATCGTCACGGCCTTCGTTTTTGCCAAGATCGCCACCCGCATCGAAAAGGTCAACGGCCTGGTCGATTATTTCGAGGAGGCCTATGGCTGGCGGGCCGGCTACCTGGTCGC
>JAIFKM010000007.1 GCA_020049575.1 Desulfobulbaceae bacterium | reverse complement strand
AAAGACGCCCTCGCCGCGAAGGGGATCATTGACCGTGCTGTCCGGCCCGTCGAGACTAAAACTGAGGTAATCAACCAGATCGGGTGTGGTCTTTGCGAGAAAATCGTGAAAGAGATAGCCATTGGAATCGACCGTGACGAAATAACCAAGATCCTTGGCCCGCTGTATCGCGAAGGGCAGATCAGGATGCAGGGTCGGTTCTCCGCCCAGGAATATGACATTAGTCGTGGCATCCGGGGCAACAAACAACTCCAGCCATTTCTCGATTGTTTCTTTCGAGAGAGTCTGGCTGCCATGCTGGGCAGGATTGATATAGCAGTGACTGCAGGACAGATTACAGGCCGTCAGGATATGAAAGAAGATATTTCGCTCACCGGGTTTAAAGGCAACTGTGCGGGCAATGTGGCTCATTTTTCTCACGGGAACTTTGCCGAAAAAGGCAGAGATAAAGTTTGGTTACTGACTCAAGGTATATCGGGCGAGCAACGAGTCCTGCAGATAACTGTTCGATTCTGCACTGAAAAACTGCTGAAAAAGGGCAAGACACTCCGGCCTCAGGACGGAGCCGGCTATAGTAACCTTTTTAGAAGAATACAGAGGCGCGAGAACAGCCAGCGGCAGATTTGTTCCTCCACCCATCGCGTCTTCATAGCCATAGACGATGTGACTGATATTGTTCACTAACATGGTTGCATAGCACATGAGACAGGGCTCCATCGTCGAGTAGACAGTGAGCTGGGATGCATTCGCCTGAGGGTTCTTGTCAAAAAGTGACCGTAAGGCAACGATTTCAGCATGATCGAGTTCATTGATCCTGGCCGAACTGTTCTGTCGCCTGCCGGTGGCTACAACCTCCCGTTCCTGAACGATGACACAGCCAACCGGGAAATCACCAGCTTCCAAGGCCAGCCGGGCCTCTATCAACGCCAGACGCATAAAGACTTCATGCTGTTTCATCTCTTTCTCCTGATGCTGCCTGCAAAATTCTACGAGGCAAAAATAAGCATTTTTTGCAGAAAACCCATTATCCTACAATTTTCTGCCAAATCGCAGAGCAGCCGAGTTCAGGGTGACAAGCGTATGCCTCTGGATGAAATCATGACCGGAATCACGAAAAGGCAGGTAGACAAGGGTTATTTTCTGGGGAGTCAGTTTCAGCGAGGCCAATAGCGGCAGTACCCTTTTCTTGCTCAGGGCAGATTCGGCCAGCACGCTCTTGAGAGCCTGTACCGCCTCCTGCTGCGGCAAATTGACAGGATAACTCCGACCGGTGATGTTCGCCTCCCCGGCGGGAATACGCCGCTGCGACACCGTCAAATAATGGGCGGTCTGCAGAAATAGCGAAGGAGTCAACTTGAATGCCGGTATCCAAAAGGAAAGGGCCAGATTCTCATCGTCTTTTTTGACCACGACAGGCTGATTGGTGAGACGGAGAAAATCAGCAAAGTTCCTCAATTCTGCGCTGCTCTCTTCCCCCAGGGTGATCCGCCAAAACGGTATGGCAAGGCAGGCCTCATCCTCCCCATCGATATTCTGCCAGTCAATCGGCACAAAGCAGCCGTCACGCTCCACCCACATCCTCTGGCAATTCGGGCAGTGCAGGACAAGGGCATCAGCCTCTCCAGTCATGGGCGCAGCACAATGCGGGCAGAGAGTTGACAAGAAACGGGGCTCCCAGCTCTTTTGAAAAGCCGTCGAATTTTCGAGAGAAGATGCTATCAAAGAGTTCAATCTGCCAATTTCACTATGCGTAACCCCATCAATCAGCATATCATTCTTCACATAGAGGGGCAGATATATCCGACTCAGGGTTTCGCCGATAAAAGCGCGATGGTGCAACTGCTGTTTTTTTTCCGGCGCGAACAGGGCGGTGAGTTTGATGGCCTGGGCGAACACCGTATCAGGCTCGATTGTCTGCCGGACAAATCGGCCCAGGTGTTCGGCATTGACCGGGACAATCTTCATGGCCTGCGGCCGAAGGCCGAGAGATCCAGGCAGCCTGAGTCCATCAATCGCCAGCCGGGTGGTATCGATGACCGCGTGCTGGACTTCATGCCCCTGGCAATAGTAGATACTCCCCTTGAATCGCAGATAGGGAACATAGATGAGATCTTCCCGGGGAATATGATCAGGGACTTTATCCGGCAAAGAGAATCGACAGGCCCCTCCCCCGATCATATAATTTTTTACCCCGCAATACGGACAACCAATAAGCCTGTCTGTCTCATTCAGAACTATTGGGGCTCCGCAGGACGGGCAACTCTGCTGAATAACTAGATCCATGAGATGTTCAATGAGCCTTGACGAAGAAATTGACCTATCTGGTGCCTGGCACTCGATACGCCAGAAGAAATCTGACCAGCCGCATAGCCTGCTGGCTTACGCCTTCTTCTCAAGACGGCTCCCGCAGTTATTGCAGAAGAGAGCACCGGCAAGATTCTCAGTTGTACATTCCGGGCAGGAAATGTTCTGGGGTTTGATCTCGGCCGATTTGCCACATTGAGAGCAGAATCTGGCCTTCGGTGAAAGATTTTTACCACAATGCACACACTGGCTCAGAATCACCAATTGATGGCCGCAGATTGGGCAGAAACGCGCCTCAACGGGAATACCGTGCTGACAGTCCGGACAGATGATCTGCGAGCGCCTCTCACCTTTTTCTTCAACCGCCGGATTTGAGAAACTTTTTGCAAACATTGCCGGCATCAGCATACCCATCCCCATCCCCAGACCGGCACCTGCCTCACCCTGGTTCTCAGCAGCTTTTTCCATGGCCATGGCGGCCTTCATCTGGACGAATTTCGCCATATCTTTGATCACATTCATGCGGCCCTGGTCATCAATGGCCTTTTGCACCTCTTCAGGCGGGGTTATCGAGGTTATATACAGGTGGCTTAATCTCAAACCGAAATGGCTGAAGTCCTCCGCCAATCGATGCTGCAGATCACCTGAGAATTCCTCGAACCTGCCGGGGAGTTTGAGGAGTGAATCAAGTTTTTCCCCAAGATAATCATTGAAACGCGAGACGATAACCTTTTTCAAATAGGCTGAGATATCGTCCGTTGCAAAACTGCCCATCGTGCCGACCAGGGAATTGATAAACAAAACAGGCTGGACAACCTGAAGATTGAACATACCATGGGCCCTGAGACGGATAAGACCAAGCTCAGCATCCCTGAAGGCGACAGGATCCATCGTTCCCCATTTCAGATCAGTGAAATATTTGAGGTTGACCATATATATCTCAGCCCTCAGGGGACTGTCACCGAGCCAGGGCAAAGAGAGTATCTTGGTCAGAATTGGCAGATTGGCGGTTTTCAGAGTGTGCCTGCCGGGTCCAAAAGCGTCGCAGGCCTTGCCCTTATAAAATAAGACCGCCGCCTGGCTTTCGCGCACGGTAAGCTGCGCACCGTATTTAATCTCACCGGAGCCCTCTTCCGGCAATCTGTGGACCAGTTCTTTTCCTGTCTCATCAAACCATTCGATGTTTTCTAAAAAAATTCCGCTGTCAAATTTGTTCATAATCTCCCCTTGATGTCACATCGCTCTCGCTGAGCAATATCCCTGAAATGCAAATGAGCTTTTCATCCCTTTGCAGAAAAGACCAAAGAAACTATAGTATAGCGACTGAGAGATAAAAATCAAATTATCATGCCCGGAGATAGAGCAATGAATTTTAAAGATCAATGGAACCTCGAAACAGCCCTGAAAATATTGCAAAACCAGACAGTTGATTCAAAACTCTGGGCAGAGGCTGTGGAATGGCTGATGCTTTTTGGCCCACCGGAAATCCAGCACCTGCTCCTCAAAGCCTCAGGAATTGCAACGGAGACCTATTTTCCAGAACTCAAACCATCGTATTTCAGTGAAGAAGGGGAACCATACTATGATGTCGCGGCAATCGCCAAGTCACTGGGAATAGAGGAAGAGGAAGCCCAGGAGATTATCCGGAAAAAAGAAATTGAACATCAGATGCGGCATCTGCTCGCCACAGGGTCGGAAACGATCCACTGACATCGGTTTCAGACGGGTCAATGCGGTACGGCACGATACCGGCAGAATGGGTGAATCTTCCTGCCGGTGCCATCTCCGCATTAGAGATCATAGAGTTTTTCATCGTGAAATGGCAGCTTGCGACCAGCAGCACCCTTTTTCTTCAGAGCTTCAAAAGAGATATCACCCTCGTTCAGAACATCCCCCATTTCTTTCTCCACCTGATCAGGGTCCTCTCCGGCTTCCATACGGGACAGGGCTTCCTCCATCGATTCACCGAGATTCACTCCTGTCTCCTGACTGAATCGCCGCATGAGCGAGGCCATCTGCCGCGGGTCGTCTTCATTCATCCCTTCCGCTTCCCGCATCAGTGAGGCAAAGGCTTTTTCCATCTTTGCTTCGTCAATGCCAGCAAGTTCATCCTCGCCGCTCTTTTCACCAGTTTTACTGATGGTGGCAAAAGTCGAGAGCTGCCTGGCCAGTTTTTCCTTGCCGCAACGAGGGCAGGAAGGGATTGTGCCGGTATTTATCCTGCGTGAAAAAAAATTAAAGATGACGTTGCATGCATCACAATAAAATTCATAAATTGGCATAGTTACTCCTTCATTAAAGCAAAAACCTGAAGAAAACTGTAATTAAAAGCTGATCAAGGTTTTTCCTCAGATAACACGCCTTCAAGCTCTTCCGCAGAGATATCGTCGGTAATCCGGGTGTTGCCGATTCCTGCTGGAAGAATATAAAATACCCTTCCACCCAGAACTTTTTTATCCGTTTTGAGATATGCCTTGATGGCCAATCTGTCAAGATCTCCTGGAATAGAAACAGGCAACCCATATCCCGAGATCAGACCAACAATTTTCTGAAAATCCTCCACTGCCAGCAATCCTTTCATGACTGCCAGTTTGGCGGCAGCAACCATGCCGATTGCCACGGCAAATCCGTGGATAATTGAAAATGATGAGGCGGCCTCAACGGCATGACCGATGGTATGGCCAAAGTTGAGAATCCTCCGAAGGTCCCCTTCCCTTTCATCATTGGCCACTACGTCAGCCTTGATTTTACAGCAGTTGCCAATCATCTCAGCAAGCAAGGTTGGCTCAAGTGCGACAATGGAAGTTCTGTT
>JAIFKM010000120.1 GCA_020049575.1 Desulfobulbaceae bacterium | reverse complement strand
AGGCCGCCTCGATCGAGGAGATCAGCAGTTCGATGACCGAGATCGCCTCCCAGACCAAGACCAACGCCGAAAACGCTGCCGAGGCCAACAGGCTTTCCACCCTGGCAAAAAAGGACGCCGAGGGCGGCAATGAGCAGATGCGGGGCATGCTCCAGGCAATGGCTGAGATTAACGAATCCGGGCGCAATATCTCTAAAATCATCAAGGTCATCGACGAGATCGCCTTCCAGACCAACCTCCTGGCACTCAATGCCGCAGTCGAGGCAGCCCGCGCCGGCCAGCACGGCAAGGGCTTTGCCGTTGTCGCCGAAGAGGTAAGAAACCTGGCGGCCAGAAGTGCCAAGGCCGCGCGTGAAACCAGCGAACTGATCGAGGGTTCGGTGCAGAAGACCCAGCGCGGTACTGAGATGGCCGACCTGACCTCTGCCTCGCTTGTCAAGATCGTCGAGGGCGTGGGTAAGGTCACCGATATCATCGCCGAGATTGCCCACGCCTCGAACGAACAGTCCCAGGGCATCAACCAGACCAACGAGGGTCTGGCCCAGGTCGATCAGGTCATCCAGTCCAACACGGCT
Organism: Desulfobulbaceae bacterium; assembly: GCA_020049575.1. Taxonomy (GTDB): domain Bacteria; phylum Desulfobacterota; class Desulfobulbia; order Desulfobulbales; family Desulfocapsaceae; genus Desulfoprunum. Next base: position 8,319 of record JAIFKM010000120.1, on the reverse strand, counting down.
GCCGCTGAAGAAGGCGCTGCCGCTGCCGAGGAGCTGTCATCACAGGCCGACCAGATGCGGCAGTTGGTATCGAGATTCCGGATCAAAGGCCAGCAGGATAACTCATCCAGCCAACAGGTAAGAGTGAAGCGTTCCGCCCCGAGATTGGCTGCTCCCTCACCAGGAAAGGCAGCCTGGGGAGAGAGTGACCGGCAATCGGCAGGACAGGAGCACCCAGCCCCTGTCATTGCCCTCGATGACAGTGAGTTCGGCAAGTATTGATGAATCGCTGTGCCCTGCGAGAAAGAGTTCTCAGGGCACAGTCGCCATACCACGCCCTCAGTGGAGATCGCCTTTTCTCTCAACCTGCAATCTCGACTCTACGTAACTAAAACTCTATGGAGAATCAATTATGAAGAAAAGATCGCTGGGATTTTCATTTATCATTACTGGTATATGCTTGGCATCCTCCGTTCTGGCAGCAGAGAAAGCCCAATGGGGATACTCAGGACCAGAAGGCCCTGAGCATTGGGGGGAACTTGATCCCCAATTTACGGTTTGTTCAACGGGAAAAAACCAATCACCGGTGGATCTGACCGGCATGGTAGAAAGTGAACTGCCGCCAATTGTCTTCAACTACCAGTCCGGTGACAATGAGATTCTGAACAATGGCCACACTATCCAAGTAAATTACAACCTGGCGAACACCATCAGAGTTGATGGCCAGGAGTTCGAGCTGAAACAATTTCACTTTCATTCACCGAGTGAAAATACTATTGAAGGCCAATCTTTTCCGATGGAGGCCCATTTTGTCCATATCGATAAAGGTGGCAATATAGCCGTCGTTGCTCTGCTGTACAAACAAGGAGAACCAAATGTAGAACTTGAAAAATCGTGGGCACTTATGCCTGAAAACTCAGGAGACAAGAAGGCAATTCCCAGGAGTATCAGTGCCAACACCTTGCTACCGAAGATCCGAGATTATTATCGATTCAGCGGTTCTCTGACGACCCCGCCGTGCACAGAAGGAGTTCTTTGGTTGGTCATGAAGAATTTCAATACGGCATCTAAGGAACAGATCGAAAAATTTTCCCACACCATGCATCACCCCAACAACCGTCCCGTTCAGCCTCTCAATGGGCGGCTGGTACTCAAGTAACCGTCAAGACATGTGAAATGAGATTTGTTAGTAATTATCGACACAATTCAGGCAGGGGAGCATATTCGTGAGGAATGATCTTCTCAATTCCCCTGCCTTTATTGAAACATTAAGTTTTCAGGTTCTTTGGAGGAGTACAGCACAGAAAGCTGCCTCGAAAAAACCGCATGTATATATAATTTCACTATATATTCGAAGAATAACCCAATCATCAGCTATGTGGGTGGTGGGCTGGAATGCCTCTGGATCCTAATCTGGAGAGATCATTCTCACAACATCTCGAGGGTTCTGCACCTCGGACGATACAGAAGATCAATCGCTGCTGCAGAACGCGTGAGAATGTCAGCTACAGGAGAAAATCATACCTCATTAACCTTATCCCGCAAAATCCCAGATGGTTTAAACGTCACGACTCGTCTGGCATTGAGCATGAGATCCTCTCCTGACTGTGGATTACGTCCCCGACGAGGATTCTTATCCCTGACGTTAAATTTCCCAAACCCACTCAACAGCAGATCTGATCCCGTGATAAGGGTATCTTTCGATAACCGCAGAAAAGCCTCAACCGCATCGGTAGCCTGAGATTTGGTCAAGTCGCCGTGATTTTTGAATACCTGCTGAACGAGATCTGCTTTCGTAATAGTCATGTGATTTTTCCTATGGTCATTGAGAGCCTGCTGGGAAAAGACATTATTTACACCAAGTCTTTTGAAAAACCGCTTCTACCTATGATTGTGATACAACAAGGAACTGACAAGACAGTGCTCATGAAAGGCTACACCGAGCACAAGATATTACGCAAATCCTTGAACGAATTTTTATCCGATAGCCGGGAATCAGAAAACCGCAATTCTGGGCCAGCGTGTGAACTTGGAAAGGGTTGTTAATTAAAAAAGAAGGACTTGCCGTTCAGTGAGGCTTACCGGGATTGCGTATTGTTGCGGGTTCCGGTGAGTCGGTACTGTTTCCCATCAGCCTATCCATATTATTGTGTATACTCGAGTGGGGCATATCGCTCATACTCCCAGCCATTTGATGCGCACAATGAAGGAAAAGCCTGAGATTCAAAACAGTTGGATGGCGTTGGGGTAAGTTCGGTGAAGTTTCTAAGTCAATGAAATAGATTTGACTATGGTTTTGGAAACGGCCTTTTTCTAAAGGTTCGCTGTTTATCGTGCATCATCAGCTGTCAATTACCTCCCGAACCTTACGGGCCAGGGACTCGGACGTGAATGGTTTCTGGAGAAAGGCGGTTCCGGCATCCAGTACCCCATGGTGGACAATAGCGTTGTCAGTGTAGCCGGAAATGTAGAGTACCTTCATTTCAGAACGCAGTGCCTCGATTTTCCTGGCAAGTTTGCGGCCATTCATGCTTGGCATAACGACGTCAGTGACGAGAATATGCATCGGCCCATCATACTCTCTGCACATCTTCAGCGCCTCATGGCCATCATGCGCTTCAAGCACCGTATAACCGAAATTGCGCAGGATTTTGCTTGCCAGATCGAGAACAGACTCATCATCTTCCACCACGAGGATAGTCTCAGATCCTCCTCTGAGCGGTTGGTCAGCATCGTGACCGGTTGTGAGCAACTCCACTTCCTGCTCGAACGCCGGCAGATAGACCTTGAATGTCGTCCCGCTTCCAGGTTCGCTGTAGACCCAGATATGTCCGCCGCTCTGTTTGACAATGCCGTAAACTACTGCCAACCCCAGACCGGTGCCCTTACCTCTTGCTTTGGTTGTGAAAAACGGCTCAAAAACACGTAACAGGGTCGCCTCGTCCATGCCGGTGCCGGTGTCGCTGATGGCAAGTAGAACGTAACAACCAGGTTCGACATCAAGGTGTTGCTGGTGGTACTGTTCATCCAGATAGACGTTTGCCGTCTCGATGGTGAGTTTGCCGCCCCGGGGCATGGCGTCGCGGGCATTGATGGCCAGATTCATGATTACCTGCTCGATCAGACCATGGTCGGCCATCACCGGTGCCAACCCGGGATCTGGTACGCTGACCAAATCAATGTCTTCACCGAGCAACCGCCTGAGCATTTTCTCCGTCTCCACCATCACCTCATTGAGGTTCAACACCTTGGGCTGCACTACCTGCTTGCGACTGAAGGCCAGCAGTTGGCTGGTCAGAGCAGCTGCGCGTTGGCCTGCCATGCGGATCTGTTGAAGATCAGTGGTTACATTGCCATCTATTTCGGCGCGCTGCAGCGCCATATCGCTGTGGCCGAGAATGACGGTCAGTATGTTGTTGAAATCATGGGCAACTCCTCCGGCGAGCGTGCCGACTGCCTCCATCTTTGCGGCCTGTCGCAGCTGTTCTTCAAGTCTCCTCTGCTCGGTTACGTCTCGTATAATACCGACAATATGCTTTTCTCCTTTGTCGTTCACATACAGCGTCTTGGTGGTGATAATTGTATGCGTAACCTTGTTGGCGTCGGTAAAGCTTTCCTCATTGATATTACCCACTCCGCTGGTAAAAACCTCTTCATCCTTATCCCAGAAAATGTCGGCCTCCTTCTCCGGGAAAAAAGCATAGTCGGATTTCCCGAGAAGTTCCTGGCGCTCGTAACCCTTGAACGTGCAGAGGGCATCGTTTAAGAGGACCCAGCAGTGTTGCCGGTCTTTGACGAAGATTGGATCGGGGATGGTGTTGATAATTTTATCCAGAAAAATCCGGGACTGGATCAGCGCCTCCTCTGCCCGCTTGCGACTGGTAATGTCTTCAAGGGTGAGGATGACGCTCTCCACCCGGCCCGACTCATCCAGGAGGGGTGCACCGTTGATTGAGAGCAGCACCTGTTGTCCGTCGGAGGGCTCAATGGCGCAACGCACGTCGTATATCGGTTGCTCCGTCTGCATTAACTGCCGAAAGGGCAGGATCTCGTCGGGGAAGGGCCGGCCATCGTAGTCCGAAATGCGCCACCCCAGGGCGTTAACATCAAGTCCGGTAATCATATCCCTGGTCAATCCCAATAGCTGTTCGGTGCGGGCGTTGGCAAAAGTGATTGATCCTTCCCGGTTTATCAGGGTGATACCCACGGGGCTGGTCTCCATAATACGAGCCACGAGGTCCCGCTCCTTCCGCAGGTTCTCCATATTTTGCCGCAACTGTAACGCCATATGATTGAACGCCCGTGCAAGATCACCCAGTTCATCGCGCGTGGTGGCTCTGGTCAGTTGCGTAGTCAAGTCGCCAGCCTCGACCAGCCGCAAACCGCTCAATATCTGTTGCAGCGGGTTGAAAATAATGCGGTTAAATGCAACCAGAATGACAAGAGAAGTTGATAGTACCACCGCCAGAGAACCAACCACAAACAACCAGATATTGTTTCGCCCGTCTGCCCCAAACAAGGGGGTCAGGGCAAAGACACGCCCCTGCTGCTCATCTTGCCGAACCAGGGGGGTGGTGAGGCTTGGGGTCAGGAGCTTTGCATCAATCTGAGGTACACTGCCGGCGGAACGCCCGATATCTTCACTGTTCATGGAGTAGAAAATGTTTCCGTTGATCCCGATGACAAATGCATTGACCAGTTCTTCACCCACTAACTCTCTCATTCTTTTACCATCGGTGATCACATCCAGATTCAGCAAGCCTTCATTCATTAAAGCGGCAGGCAGCAACACATTCCGTTCGATTCGCCGGTCAACCTCCTTATTGAAATTGCAAGGAATGAATAAAAGAATCGCGAGTTGGTCCCACAGCTATGCACCTCCGGATAGTGTCCGGTTTTTCCTACGGCTGTTCTATAAAATATTGGCACGGATTTGTCGGCGCGGGGTTGGGATACAGCCACGAACCGAAAATAAACTCTGGCACATTGTGGAAGTTGGCCTGCACCACGCCATATCCTATCGGCATAGAGTGAAGGCCGATCACGTAAAACTGCTCTGCCGCAATCGCCAGGATTTGCCTCATAAGCTCCTCCTGTTGTCTTTTGTCGCTGGTTGCAGATATTTCCCGGTACAGCGATAACTGCTGCTGGGCATACGCCGGTGGTTCCTGAGCTTGGGAATCCTGGGCATTCTGATACCAGAGGCCCCAGCGCGGCGCAAAACGGTTGGTCGGCAGGGGGAGGTAGACCCAGGGACCAAGGATGACATCATAGCCGCCATCACCGTTCCAAACCATCGCGTCATACTGGTTAAATTCCTTGTTCATGGGGCTGTCGAGCATGATATCGTATTTCGGACGCGGTATCGTCTCCACTTGCATCTCCACCCCCACGGCTCGCCAATCGGCTTGAAGGCGCTTTACATAGAGGTAGATATCCTCCACAGTGGGAGGCGGCGGGTCTGAGACAACCAGGGTGAATTGGATCCGCTGACCATTCGGCCCCAGGCGAAAACCGTTCGCATCCCGCCGGCTATACCCGGCTTTGTCGAGATATTGGTTGGCCTTATCAACGTTGTACTCAGTGTACTGGGTGGACAACTGCTCATTGTAAAAGGGCGTCCCTTCGAGCGGTGCGGCTTGCATCGGTTTGACCGCCAGCCCGCTCTCAGCAATCATCGCCGGACGGTTGACGGCGTAGGAGAGGCCAATGCGAAAGTCCCGGTTCTGGAAGATTTCGCGCTTGACAGGATCATCCACCGTCTGATTGAAGTAGACGTCTAAATTGGTGGAGAAGGCAGACACCGATTGGAACGTGCCATAACCGCCTTTTTTCCTGTTTTCCGGCGTGAAGGCTGCTGCATTGATACTCCGATCCTGCATATCGACTTTGCCCGCTATCGCCCACGCCGTGGCGGCGTCGGTGTTTTCAACCACCGCGTATTCCACCCGATCTATGTAGGGCAACTGCTTATACTCCGTATCGATCTTCCAATAGTAGGGATTGCGCACTGCAGTAAACGTGGCGCCGGGAGTGACGCTGATCGTTGTGCCCACTTCAAAATTCCAGGCGAACAACGTCGGCGTGCCGGGAAAGATACCGGTCATCGCGCCATTGCGATGCCGGTTGAAGAGTTCCACCCAATCCTTGGCCCCTTCCTGCCGGATAAGCGTATCAATATTGGGGTTGTAGTCGGGATGGAACTGTTGCAGGTAGTGTTTGGGGTACAGCGCGACAAACTGCCCATACATCGTCGCCATATGCTGAAGGAACAACCCAAAAGGCTCCTCAAACCGAAACACGACGGTATAGTCATCAATCTTTTCAACGGTCAATTCCTCTTCCATGCCCCTCAGGAAAAACATATCAAGAGGCCGAAGCTCCGGCTTGCGGAAAACACCCTGATACCAGAACAGGATGTCGTCGGCGGTGAAAGGCGCGCCATCTGACCAGCGGACCCCCCGCCGCAAATGAAAGGTGAATTCCCGAGAATCGGCGCTGGCCTCGAATGACTGGGCGAGATTGGGGATAACTTTGGTCCAGCCCGTATCCCAACGCACCAGGCCCTCATACTGGATAGTGCGAATTATGGCAGTATTATCTCCTGTCACCCTGACAATACGCCAGGTACCGCCATACTGACCTTCGCGCTCCTCGGGCTGGATGAGCATGGGGTTTTCGGGCAGGCGCTGCTCAATCGGCGGCAGTTGGCCTGCCTTGACCAGTTCGGCCAGCATGGGCGCTTCCCGGTAAACCGAAGCGGGTTGTGCTGTTTCGGTTAGAGGCGCAGCGAGAAGCTGCGTACTGGCCATTGCGTCGGGGGCGCAGCCAGCCAACAGGAAGTTTACAACAATGAGCAGGCTCATCACCACCATAGCAAAGTTGTAATGAGTTTGGGGGAGCATGATTTGGTTATAGGGTGATTACTAGCTGCCTTTTACAGAATGCCTTAAAAAATCGGCTCTCTGAACGGAATCGCACCAGTTACGACTTCTATTGTAGCTTTTTCACCCTAGTCTTACAAATTTTTCTCGCAAAACCTCCAATTGTGAGCCCCCTCCGACTGTCTCCTCAGCTACCCACGGATTCACACCAGATCTTTCACCCAGACAATACTTCACCATGTCATGCAATCACAGCGTATACACCACGGTGAAAGGTTTCTCATATTCTGGCCCGTTATCCTCAAAAGGCTTGACAACTACTTCCGGACATTTCTTTGGATGTTTAGGGACAACGCTTTCGAAGATAGAGATTCCCCCTGGCAATGCTTAGCGTAAAAGTGCCCACCAAGGTTAACCTTATTCCTGAATGCCCATCGCTGTCACCAGTCACGAATCCTGTATTTTTATGATATCATAACCTGTAAACCCTTTTCAGATTTTCTCAAAACTACAGGAGGTGCACTATGAAAGTATCACAAGCTGTCGATTTCCATCTGCAGTATCACCAGGCCAACTCCAAAAAAAAATACCGTCAAAACCTGTGAGTATGTCCTCTCCCGTTTCACATCCCAGTTCGGCAAACGTGATCTTGCCAGCATTTCCACTGAGGAGGTGCTGGGTTTTCTGCTCTCCCTGACAAAAGACAACAAGCAGGCAACCAAAAGAAACCGATACTCGGTACTCGCATCTTTCTACAATTTTAGCATCAATACCGGATTGCCAGCCCTCACCAATCCTTGCAATACCGCAGTTATCAAAAAGATCTTTAAGCGTCCATTGACTATTCAATGGCAAATCGTTGATAAAGAGACGGTCGATGAGATCATCTTTCGGACCATGAATATCAGGAACAGGCTAATTTTAGAACTGATGGCCAGGGGAGGAATGAGGGTCGGTGAAGTTTTAAACCTCATGCCGGTTGATATTCAAGAGAGAAGCCTGGCCATTCAGAACCCGAAAAGTGGACGGACTGGAGAGATCGTTTATGTTCCACGAAAATTATTGGTAAGGTTAAACGATTACGTCAGAATCAATAAAATCGGCTTGAGCGATCGGATTTTCCCCATCTCATATGTTGCTGCCTGGTCGATGGTAAAGAAGGCGGGCAACATGGTTGCAGTAGAACTCCGTCCACATGATCTTCGTCGACACGCAGCCACTTTTGCATCAAGATCAGGCACTCCTCTTGAAATCGTCAGCAAAGTCATTTTGCGGCATGCAGACCTTTCAACCACTCAACGGTATTTGGGTAAGGTGAATGATTCGGAAGCGATCAGGTGGATTGAGACACTTTATGGTTAGTTGGCCCTCAACGGGCGAGGATTTTTCCTCGTCCGTTAACGGCTCAGTAGTAAGGTCAAGTTGATGGGTTGATAGAATACAAAGACCTTCGAAA
>JAIFKM010000013.1:4114-10026 GCA_020049575.1 Desulfobulbaceae bacterium | reverse complement strand
ATCTCACCAAAAAGCTCACTCTCGGAGAGAATATGAATATTTTCATCAATCAGGGAAAAGCCCTGGTTGAGAGGGTGTTCACAGAGGTGAAGATCGCGGGTGTCGAGAGAAGATTGGGGGCGTTGCAGCGCGAGGGGGCTTTCGATTTGGGAAATATGCAGATGATGCTTTGAAAGCAGTTCGCCAAGATTTCTCATGTGCCGCGCGGAACGGCAACAGAGAATGACCAGATCGCCCTTATTCTGCCAGGTCGTAATCTGCTCCGCGAGCGGCATGAGGATGCCCCTCTGGCGGCGCTGCAGAGCTATTTCCTGTTTGAGCAGCTGGTGGTTCTGGGTGGCAACTGCAACAGTGCAGTCTGTGTCTTTGCTGAGGTCGGTGCAGAGGAGTTGATTAAAGCAGGCTATCTGGCCGCGTGTTTCTTCAATGTCGAGAAAAAGCTCGGTCGGAAGCAGAGCTGGAGTCGCCGAGTCTTGTGCAGCCTTGTAGTTGGCGAGAATACGTTCGTAGACCAGTTCTATGTTCTGCCCAACAGCCTCTGGCTCGACTATTAACAGAGTGGCATCCTTGGGAAAGAAGGAAAGGACCGTGGAACTTGGATTCGGTAATCCGGTATAAAATAGTGGCAGGAAAAATTCCATCCCTGCAAAGCGCTGACCATTGGTGATCTGTTCGACAAGTGCGGCATTCTTGATCCTATCCCAGTCTAGATCAATCGCCTGTCGGTGAAAAGCATGCGCCGTCCTTGCTTTTGCGGCAGTATCGTGGTGTTTGATTAGAATGTCGGTTACCGGTAGAAATACTGCCTCTGAAATCTCGGCAGTCGAACGCTGGGTCAAGGGATCAAATATCCTTAGTGAATCAACGGTGTCGCCAAAAAAATCAAGACGGACCGGCCCTTCAATGGTGCGGCCACCCTCGAGAGTGAAGGGTGGCGGATAGACGTCGACAATGCCGCCGCGTATCGAGAAATCCCCGACATTCTGCACCAGAGCAACCTGTTCATAGCCCATGGTGATCAGATTATTCCGGAGAGCGGCAACATCGCAGTCCTCCCCGCTCAAAATCAGTTCCGAGGCCAGGGTGAGTGCGGCCTCCGGCATGACCCGGCGCATCAGGGCCTCAATGGAAGTGACAAAGAGAAGAGGCTCCTTGCTTTCCTTCAGTCGATACAGGCTGGCGAGTCTTTGAGCGGTTATCTGAGAATCGGGAGACAGGGGGGTATAGGGAGGAATTTCATGGGCAGGATATGTGAGGATTTCTCGTGTGGTGAAGAGCCTGAGGTCCTGTTCAAAGAGAGCAACCATCTGCTCATCCGGAACGATGCAGCAGCAATGTCTATATTCGGCGGCACAGGAGGCGAGCCAGGCCGGACTGCTGCCGCGAAGACCGCTGATTCTGACTGTCTTTGATTGTTCGAAAATTTGCTGAAGTCGATTGAACATTGATAAAAAAAAGAGCCGGTTACACGAGGTGCAACCGGCAAAGTAAAAGAGGATGAGATCAGGATATGAAGATTATTTAGAATACCCCGCCTACACTGAAATCCCAGACCGATTGGTCTTCATCGATCTTGGGATCGAGATTGTAGCCCCAGACAATGCGCAGTGGCCCCATGGGAGACAGCCAGTTGAGGCCGAGACCGGTGGATTGCCTGGTTTCTTCGGTAGACCAATCTTCATCGTCGAAGACATTGCCTACATCGAAGAAGAGAACACCCAGTACGCCTTGGCTTTCGGCAATGGGGAAATTGATCTCCCAATTGGTATACCACATCTTGGTACCGCCGATCTTATCGCCGGTGATTGGATCGACCGGGCTGATATCACCATACTCAAAGCCTCGCATGGAATTGAGGCCGCCGAGATAGAATCGCTCATATACCGGCAACTTGTCGGTCTCATTTTCCCAGACTTGGCCTGCTGCTCCCTTGAAATGGAAAACAGTCTTCCAGACAAGAGGGAAAAACCAGTTGGTGGTACCTTCGAGTTTGGTGAATTCGGCATCACCGGACAAGGGTCCGCCTGCAAATTCAGTGCTCAGAATATGATATGAACCTTTCGATGCGCCGTAGAGTTTGTTTCGGGTATCGCGGATGAAAGAGAACTTCACGGCACTGGTGACATGGAGATCGATAGAGTTGCGGATTACATAGGATGCGTCGTCGGCGACATCTGACAGATCTGTATCAGTCCAAGTATATCCACCGACCAGGCGCCATTTACCCCAGACCGGATAGCCGATACGCAAACCTCCACCCTGTGATTCCTTTGTGTAGTCGTCGTATTCCCTTTCACTGTCGAAAAGATCAAATCCCCAGGAGAGTTCGGAATCGTTGAGGTGCGGGTTGGTATATCCGAGATTGTATCTTGAACTGTTGCCACCTACGTTGGCGCTGAGGGCCAGCGTATCACCGCGGCCAAGGAAGTTGTTTTCTGAAATCTGGCCCATGAAGATGATTTCATCTACGGAACTGTAGCCGACTCCGACACTGAACGTTCCTGTACTCTTTTCCTTGACCTCGATGGTGATGTTCATCCGAGTCGGATCAAGTGAAGGCTCAGGGGTGAGGTTGACCTCTTCAAAATATTCAAGGCGCTGCAGAGCCTGAGTACTTTCTCGCAAGGCCTTGGAGTCAAAGACACCGCCTTCGGAAATACGCAGCTCACGACGGATGACGTTGTCTCTGGTTCTGCTGTTGCCCTTGATCGTTATCCGGTCGATATAAACAAGATCACCTTTTTCGATGCGAAAATTTATATCGAGCCTGCCGCCAGTAGCGGATTTCTGTATATCCGGTTTAACTGTGGCGAAGGCATAGCCCTTCTCTGCGTAGGAGTCTGTAATTTTAAGGATATCCTCACGCAAGACCTGACGGTTGAGAAACTCTTCATTCCTGATGGTGAGAAGTTCCAGCAGGTCTTTTTTGTCTGAGAGTAGATCGCCGGAGAAGTCGATGGTGCCAACTTTGAAACGAGTTCCTTCTTCCACCGCAAAGGTGAGGTACAACCACTCCTCTTCCTGGCGGATGGTTGGCTCAGAGACCTTTGCCTCAAGGAAACCGTTGTTATTGTAAAAGCTTACAATTCTATCGATATCCTGCTTCATCACATCCATTTTCAGGGTACCTGTGGCGGTCAACCAGCTGAAAAAACCCTTTTCGGAGGTTTCCATTTCATCAGTCAGATCATCGTCATCAAAAGTAGTATTGCCGACGAAGTCGATTTTTTTGATATAGATTTTCTTGCCTTCATTGATGATTATCCGGACAACAGCACCCTCTTTGTCGGGATAGGATATTTCTGACTTCACTTCAGTATTATAAAAGCCTTTTGTCTTATAAAGCTCACGGATGGCATCAACCGCTGCGTTGATCTTGGCCGGGTTGAGAATAAAGTGCTCTTTTATATTTGCAGCACCGAGGACATCTTCTTCCTTGAGTTCCTCCACACCTTCTAAGACCAGAGAGCTTATAACCGGCTTTTCGACAACCTTGAAGAGCACTTCCTTGCCTTTGGGACCGTCATTGACATCAATCTGGACATCATTGAAGTAGCCCATGGCGTAGATAGCCTTGAGATCTTCTCTCAGGGTGGCGGGACTGTAAATATCTCCGGCCTTGCTTTTTATCTTACGCAGGATTGCGCCGGAATCGATACGGGTGTTGCCCTGCGGTGCCAGGGAGGCTATACGCTGATCTTTACCGCTGTAGAGAAGAATATCGCTGACAATTGCAGCAATACCGCTTCGCAAGGAGTCCATGGTAAGACCGTCCTTGAAGTAATAGCGTGGATTTTTGGGTGAGAGCAGGTCAAAGACCTTGATATCGAGACTGATCTGATTACCAACAAAAGTCAGGCTGCCAGCTGCGACATTATCCAGGCCGAAGGTTTCCGCAACTTTTTGCAGTTGGGGAATTGCCGGTGGCCATTCGCCCTGATACTGGACGAGCGATTCGGCTTTTTTGCGCGGCATGAGGACTAGGCCATTGGAGACCAGTGCCTCTTCGAGAAAGACATCCGCCTGTTCCGCCAAGACGTCAGTATCCTTTTGGCTATTTATTTTCAGAGGCAGATACGTGGTATTCTGCTCCGCGGAATATACCGGTGTTGCAGACAAGATAAGGCTTAGGCAGAAAAGAACAGTGCAAATGGAAAGAATAGGGTGTGGCGGCCGGTGAAGGAGTGAACGGGGGATCCTAGTGAAATCCATAAGAGAGTTCCTTTCTGAAGGTGATGTCCTGATGGAGTTGAAGATACGAGTATGCATGATTGATGAGACTAGAGCAGCTCAGCTAACTGTAAGTGAATTATATGAAAAATATGTTCAGATCCGATAAATGCAGGTACATGGGCTGAAAATTGTGATCATTATGCCATGTTTAATATAAATTGCAAAGACCGCAAATCACTCTTGCTTAAAAAGATCGCTCACTTCTTTTTAGAGGTGAATTTTGCAGCCAATGACTTGGGAAAACGCCATCTCGTCCAGATATAGCAATGGGAAAGGCTGGCAGGCTGAGATGATTGCTGACTGATGGGCTCGAGTTTGTTCAGAAAGGAGAATTATCCATGCATGGATTGCCGCTTTTGCTGAAAGCAGCGCTGGATCTTCTCTTGCCGCCCCGTTGTCTTCTCTGCGGCAGATTTCTGCATGGGGAGTGCAGGGCACTCTGCAGCGACTGTCTGAAGGCTATAAAATATATCAGATTGCCAGTCTGCAGGTGTTGTGGTGCCGAGGTATCCGGTGAAGCGAACCGGAGACAGTTGTGTGGTTCCTGTCTTCGTCGTCCCCCTCCCTTCAAGAGAGCCATGGCTGTTATCCATTATAATCAGCCTGTAAGTCAACTTCTTCATCGTCTGAAATACAGTGGAGATACAACTGTCCTTCCGGGTTTGGCAAAAATTATTGAGACGGTTCAGATGCCGGAGATTCCCCAGTCGGCAATTATTATATTTTTTCCAACTCGTATCAAGGATATCAGGACTGATCTTTTGCGGCGGGTCAGAGATCCCCCGCCGCAGACTTCTCTAGACGGGGTCGCTCGCCGGAAAAATCTGCATTCAGCCTTTATTGTACCTGAAAACAACCTGTTACGTGGGCGTTCTGTATGCCTTGTCGATGATGTCTTCACCACCGGCACGACGGTTGCCGAATGCTCAAAAACTTTATTGGACAAGGGAGCAGAAGAGATACAGGTGCTTACGTTTGCGAGAGTCACTGCTTCCAAGTAAGGTGTTGGTTTTTCTTCCGGTTATGGATCTTTTCTTCAATGTTTTCAAGGGAAATCAAGCTGATAAACAGATCTCCTGATGGTGAGTGCACATTACAAACATTGGCACAACCATCTCTCGAAGAGATGAGGAATTTCTCAGCCTGTCTATCAGGAAAAGACCTTTGATCATCAAGATTCAGTCATCTTCCCAGGACTGTATTTTCATCTGCCTGCACCATTGTTGCAATTGTCCTTGAATGCAGCCGTGTCCCATCTTTGGCAAGAGCAGTTACGGCATTGTAGTACTTGATGAGCATGTTAAGAAAAAAAAAGGAAACTGTTCGCTTTTGAATATTGATGGAATCTCCCTGAAATCCTCGGTTGTTGATTTTTTCGTTGAGTAATATAGAGAAAATATCAAATATATAGATTAATATAGAGTAAAATCGAATTATACCTATTTCTTAAATTGTGGATAACTTTCACTGCCTGTAACTAAGACCTCCATTTGACGTGAGAAAAAGGGTGTGTTCTGAAAGACCCTAAAGATAAGGGCTTCAATAGGATGCCGACGGAAAACACAGGCTGGTTCAGCGCTTGCCGATGTGGATAATAAGATATTGCCCTGATAAGAAATTTCTCAATATCGCCTTTGACGCAGAATGGGAAATGGGGTTAATCATCCCGCATAAATACG
>JAIFKM010000013.1:0-4087 GCA_020049575.1 Desulfobulbaceae bacterium | reverse complement strand
AAGGTGGTGAATGTCACCGCTGATTCTGCAGGATTGTCTTAAATGGCTCTGGATCGCTATTATACCTGTTAAATAAAGGAAAATTTATGATTTGGGAGAAGACAAAAGAGAAATTACACGATGAGCTTACAGAGAGTGCCTATGCTCTCTGGATAGATCCTCTTGAGTGCGTCCGGGTTCAGGATGGTACCGTATTTCTCGCTAGCCCTGATCGCTATTTCAGTGCCTATGTTTCACAGCATTATCTCGGCATGATTGAGGAAAAATTGAAAGAGTCGGGAGGTGCGGCAAAGAAAATCGTATTCTGTGAAAAAGAGTACAAGCCGCAGAGCATTTCACCTCAGAAGGGGCAGCTACGATTGCCAAATGTTCCTGAAAATACTTCGAAAATACGTTCATTGCACCCGCGTTATACCTTTTCTGAGTTCATGGTGGGTGACAGCAATATCCTGGCTCAGTCAGCCTGCAAATCAATGACCGTCAGTGATGATTCAGTCGGTCCGTGTCTGTACATCAACAGCAGTACAGGGCTGGGCAAGAGCCACCTGACGCATGCAGTGGCGCATCAGATTCTCAGTGAGTCGCCGATGACCAGGCTGCACTATGTAACAGCGCAGCAGTTTGCCACTGAAATGGTGCGGGGGATTCAGTCCAACACCATGGATATGTTCAAGAGGAAATATCATGAGCATTGCGATATCCTGCTGGTTGAGGATGTTCACTCGCTTACCGGTAAGAAGAAAACCCAGGAGGAGCTTAATAACATCCTTGATTCACTGATTAAATCAGGTAAGCGGGTGATTCTTACGGCAAACAGTGCGCCACGGGATCTGGTGGGCATCGATGAGGAGTTTCGCTCGAGAATGACAGCAGGCCTGGTTGCCAGCATCAAGGCTCCGGATATTTCCACCCGCTTGCGCATTGTCGAGAATAAGGCCACGCAGCACCAGCTCTTTCTTGACGAGGGGCAGGCCGATTATCTTGCCCAGCATATCAGGGGAGATGTTCGCAAGGTCGAATCTGCGCTCATCGCCATCAGGGCCAGGGCCAGGCTTGCGGGAGGGCATGTGGATCTCGATCTGGTGAAAGAGGTGGTTGCCAATATTGTCGGGCATACTCAAGTGTTGACTGCGGCCATGATCAGTGATCTTGTCAGCAGCCAATTCAAAGTGAGCGTCAAGGACATGCAATCCCGCTCCAGGAAAAAAATGCTCACATTCCCGCGTCAGGTGGCAATGTATCTCAGCCGCAAATTCACCGACGAGTCTCTTGCCGATATCGGCCGGGTCTTCAATCGTGATCATTCGACTGTCCTGCATTCCATCAAGGTGGTCACTTCGCTCACTGCCAGGGATACATCAATAGGGGCCCAGCTCGATCTGCTCAGTGATAAGGTGAAGCAGCTCTGATACAGCGAAGCAGCACTGAAAGAGGTGGCGTTATGCTGCACTCAAGGCAAAGGGCCTGATCATGACAGTGATCAGGCCCTTCGTGGTTTTTGTTGTACGCATAGCATGTTTCGGCGTCAGCTTGAATGTATACCCCTTTTAAAAATAAACTCTTTTTATTTCAGTTTGATGTTCCTCAGTCCCCGAGGCATTCAACAGCGCTGCAACTGCTCTGTCGGCGGTCTTTATCATGTCATTGATGCCGATTCCCTCCCAGCCAAAGCCACTGATGAAAAGACCCGGAGTGTCCTGTACCAGCTTGTCACGCCAGGCCAGTAGCTGTGGATATCCCCTGCCAAGCTGCGGGATGCCGCCTTCAGGCCTCAGGACCGTGCTGTAGGTCGGTTCTCCGGTCAGATTGAGGATCTCGCGCGCTTCCTGCAGTGCCAATCTGGTCAGAGTTGCATCGTCAAGTTCCAGACGCTCGGGATGGCGACGACCGCCTATCAGGGTTTCGAAGACAATGTGGCCTTCGGGGGCTCTGCCGGGGAACATGTTTGAGGAAAAAAGAGTGCCAAGTGTGAAGCGGGCCTCCTGTTCCGGCGTGAGATAGCCAAAACCGGGGGGCAGCGAACTCCCTCCGGCAAATCCGAGAACAACAGTGACAATCCATGCTTCAGGGATTGCCTTTACCGGGCTGGCAGGCTCCATGCCCTGAAGGAGACGCAGGGCCGCGTTGACAGGCAGGGCGAGAATGATGTTTCTGGCGGTATGTATTCCTCCTTCGGAGGTCACCTGCCAAACGGCATCTCTGCGGGCAATTGAATCGACCCCGCAGTTGAACAGGATATCCACACCTGGTGTCAGTTCCTCGGCCAGCCGCTCGTTCAGGCGGGACATGCCGCCTGGAAAACTGGTCATTGCCGGCATCTGCAATTTTTTCGATGGTTGGCCAGAACGTTTTGCCCGCCACATTCTGGTGATAAGGCCACGGATAACAGAGCCGTGTTCTTTTTCCAATGCTCGGATTCCAGGCATGACGCTGTCGATAGTCAGTTCGTTGTAGTCACCGGCGTAGGTACCAGTGAAGACTGCATCGGCGAAGGGCAGCAATGCTGGGCCAAAGCGGTGGGCGACCCATTTTGCCACAGTCGGTTCCCCCTGAATTGGTTTTGTCCAGAGCTCGGAGAGGATTCGGAGCTTGTCCCGCCAGGAGATGAGTGGGGCCATGAGAATCTTTTTCGGGGTCTGCGGGATGCAGCATAGACGGCCGTTCTGGCAGACATAACGGACAAAATTGATGAGGGGAGCTCTGACGCACTCCTTGTCGAGTCCGGTTTCCAAGAGGAGTTGACGGCTTTCCGGGCAGTTGTCGAGAAATCCGTGCGGTCCGATTTCGGAAATGTAGCCGTTTTCCCTGTGGGTGCGAATTACTCCGCCGGCCACTGCGGATTTTTCGAGGATACACAAGCGGTGTTCGGGCGAATGAATCCTGAGTTTATGGGCGGCGGTGAGGCCGGAAAGGCCGCCGCCGATTATAAGAGTTTCGAATTGTTCTGTCATTGCAAGACCGCGTGGAGGGTTGATTGAGAGAGATGGATGTCTATCCAGCCGCCTTTGCGCAGCATGCCGGGGTTGATGATAGTGGTTCTGCCTATCCTGTCTTCACCTTTGGCCTCATGGATATGACCAGTAATGCAGAGATCGGGTTGATGAGTTTCGATGATTCTGCGGATGGCGGTTGAACCGACATGTTTTCCATGGACAAGCCTGTCGACCAGGGTGTTTGCCGGCGGCACATGGGAGACGAGCAGTATCGGTATTCTGCAGCCGAGTGCCGTTTCGGCAAGCGAGATCATCTCAAGTCCCTGTTCATAGGCCTTTGTGGCTATTTTCAGCAATTCATCCTCTGAAAACTCGGTGGGTGTTCGAAAAGGTGTACGATTTGATCCGCCAACACCGATAATACAAAGCCGGCCTTGGGCAAGTCGACTCTGGCCATGCAGGTTAATGTTGAGTTGCTCAAGATAGTCGTTAATCTCAAAATGGTCGATGTTGCCGATCTGGGCGAGGACGTTTGGATTATAGGTCATCACCTGGCCAAGAACCTGTTTAACCTCTGGCCGTGAACCGAAGTTGGTCAGGTCTCCGGTCAGGATGATCAGATCTGCCTGACGGATGCCGGGAATATGTTCACAAGCCTGTGTTGCCATGTGAATGTCGCCAAAGGCAATGACTCTCATTGGATCCATCTTGCTTTGCTGGAAGGAGGCCTGATATGGGCCGAACGTCTTGACATGCAATTATATATGCTTAACATTTTCGCCGACTTTCAGGAAAAAATCAATGGAAAGGCTGCCCTGCGGCCTCTTCTTTTTAACCAAACGAGTACAAGGTGCACGCAATGACAAGCAAAACAACCACCCATGAATTTCAGGCTGAAACCAAAAAACTCCTCGATATCGTGATCCATTCGCTGTACACGGAACGGGACGTCTTCTTGCGCGAGTTGATCTCCAACGCCGCCGATGCGCTTGAGAAATTCCGCCATGAGAGCCTTACGGCAACTGATGTCTTCGACGGTCATGTCCCTCTTGAAATTAATATCAGCCTCGATGATACGAAACATACCCTGACCATCACCGATACCGGCATCGGCATGACCCGGCATGAGCTTGAGGCCAACCTCGGCACCATCG
>JAIFKM010000009.1 GCA_020049575.1 Desulfobulbaceae bacterium | reverse complement strand
GGATAACTTGCTGCTTTGCTCTATGGTTAAGATTGCCCATGGATGCCTGTGGTAACCCAAAAAGTAAAAATCGTTTCTAATTTTTGAGCTCAATACACAAAAAAGAGGGTGACCGGCACCTCCTGAAAAAATGTTTGGAAGGAGCTGATTACCGGCTCAAATAATCTCTTTGTCAAAAGCAAAATAAAAATGATAACATTCGGAAGCAGGTCTTGTTTTGCCACCGGAGATTTCGATCATTATGGGACTCTCCGTAGATCTAGGCATCCTCCGCGCCCATAGAGGCGAGATAACGGTGGAAAGTCACCCCGGCCGGGGAAGTATCTTCCGGGTCTCTCTGCCATGTCTTTCTGGCCAACGATGAAAGGTCGAATATGAACGAGCGCGCCACCGGAGATTCCTCCGAACTGACCTTCCTCCGAAAGCGAGTTGCCGAGCTTGAGGCCAAGGCAGCGGATCTTCACCGAGAAATGGAGCATCTCTTGAATATCTCCCAGCGACTGACCAAATCCGGCGGCTGGCAATGGGATGTGGCAAAAGAGACCATGACCTGGACGGAAGAGACCTACCGCATCCATGATATCGACCCGAGAGAAGTGGCGCAGGGTTCTCCAGAGCACATCGTACTCAGCCAGGCATGTTACACCCCCGAGGATCAACCGAAAATCACCACCGCCTTCCAACGTTGTGTCGAGTTGGGAGAAGCCTACGACCTCGAATTTTCCTTCACAACCCACAAGGGCCGCAAGCTCTGGATTAGAACCACGGCAGAAGCTGTTTGGGAGGATGGGCGGGTCGCCAGAGTCAGAGGCAACATCCAGGACATCACCGACCGTAAACGGACGGAAGAACATCTGAAAATATATCTCAATATTATTTCTTCCGCACCGGATGGTATTGCCTTTCTCGATGCACAGTACCGCTATGTCATTGTCAACGATGCCTATGAACGCTTTTCCGGTGTCAGCCGCGATAAATTTATCGGCCTGACAGTGGCTGAGTATCTGGGCAAAGAGGTTTTTGAAAAATTTATCAAACCGCATTTCGACACATGCCTGCAGGGTGAAATAGTCAGTTTTCAGGAATGGTTTGACTATCCCACTTTGGGGAGAAGGTTCGTTGAGGTGACATACTTCCCCTATCGGAATCTTCTCAACCAGGTTGCTGGAGTCGTTGCAAATACCAGAGATATAACCAACCGCAGGAGAACCGCCGAACTCCTCGCGGCCAGGCTCCGGCTGAGCGAGGCATCGGTTTCCCTGGGCCAGAATGATGTACTGACAATGGCCCTGGATGAGGCTGAAGCCTTGACGGACAGTCACATCGGCTTTTTCCATTTCCTTGATGATGATCAAAAAGCCATCACCTTGCAGGGCTGGTCCACCGCCACCAGCGGTACATTCTGTCAGGTGGAAGGCCTCGGCCTGCACTATAACCTTGAGGCTGCCGGTGTCTGGGCTGACTGCATTCGTCAAAGGCGTGCGATCGTCCATAATGATTACGCCGGCCTATCGCACCGCAGGGGCATGCCGGACGGTCACGCACCGGTGGTCCGGGAGCTGGTTGTCCCGGTGTTTCGCAATAAGCGGATCGTGGCTATTTTGGGGGTCGGCAACAAGAGTTCGGAATACAACGATAAAGACACCGAGTTGCTGTCAAACCTTGGTGATCTGGTCTGGGATATTGTTCTTCGTAAACGGGCCGAAGAATCTCTGAAAGAAAGCGAGGAGCGCTTCCGAACGCTCGCTTCCCTGGCACCCGTCGGTATTTATCTCACCAGCCCCGAGGGCCAATGTCAGTATGCCAATCCGCGCTGGTGCGAGATGGCGGGCCTGACCCAGGCTGAAGCCCTCGGTACAGGCTGGATGGCTGGGCTGCATCCCGATGATCGGGACATGGTTTATGGCAATTGGCAGCAGATGGTCGAATCCGCAGGCCATTGGGGATTTGAATATCGATTCAGGACACCTGGCGGGAAAACCACATGGGTGTATGGCCTGGCCGCACCGCAGCGAGACAGCACAGGTAAAATCATTCGGTATATTGGCGTAAATACAGATATTACCGAACAAAAACAGGCGATGGAGAGTATTCATAAACAGGCTGATTTCACAAGGCGTATTCTCAATTCAACCGACGACCATCTTGCCATTCTCGATGAACAGGGATGTATCCTCGACGTCAACAATGCCTGGACCCGTTTCGAAAAGGAAAATTGTCATACAGGCGAAACCATCGGTATCGGCACAAGCTACTTCTGCAACTGGTCACAGGACTACGGCGATACGTCCTTTGCCGCAGAGGCATTTGCAGGAATACTGCAGGTGCAGAAAGGTGAATTGGACGCCTTTCAGATCATCTACCCTTGCCATTCACCTACAGAGAACCGCTGGTTCAACATGAAGGTTTTGCCACTGAGCGGTGCTCTCGGTCATGTGGTGGTTGCTCATTCAAATATCACACTTCTCAAACAGACCGAGGAAAAGCTCACAGCCACTCTGCAGGAAAAAGAAGTGCTGCTGCGCGAGGTGCATCACCGGGTGAAGAACAACATGGCCGCCATTATCGGACTCTTTAACCTGCAACGCCAGGCCATGAACGATCCACAGGCCCAGACCGTCATGGCTGAGCTCAGTGCACGGGTGAAGGCCATGAGTCTCGTGCACGAAAAACTCTATCGTTCCGAGTCGCTCGCCAGAATCGATTTTCAAGATTACCTCCAGTCACTCATTTCCCACCTGCGCACCTCCTTCGGTTCCCCGAGTATCCGTTGTGAGATAAATGCCTTCGGGGTAGAGATGCCGCTTGATCTGGCTGTGCCCTGCGGCATGATCATCAATGAACTGATAATCAACGCCCTCAAATATGCCTTTCCCCAAGAGCGGTCGGAAACACTCAAGAAAGGCGACGCGATTGTGGTTGCCATGACTCGTGACAACGACATCTTCAGCCTGTCTGTTGCCGATAACGGTGTCGGCCTGCCGCAAGGATTTGATTTAAAAACGGTGAAATCTCTTGGACTTGTTCTCGTGCGGATGCTTGGTCAACATCAGCTGGGTGGTTCATACGAAGTTGATCATACGGGTGGAACACGCTTTCATTTGACATTCTCGATGCGTAACGGGAGAAAAGGACATGAGTAAGGCAACCATTCTTATGGTCGAAGACGATGCCATCCTCGCCATGGACCTGCAGCGGATGATCTCCATGCAGGGCTACACGGTGCTTGACCCCCTGGCCTCAGGGGAAGAAGCCATAGCCTTTCTTCAGGACAACCAGGTCGATCTGGTGCTCATGGATATAGAATTGGCCGGGGCCATCAATGGTATCCGTACCGCTGAAATTCTCCATCGAACCTCGGATGTTCCCATCGTTTTCCTGACCGGTTTCTCCAACGATCCCCTTTTGCAACAGGCCAAGATTGCCGCACCGTATGGCTACCTCATCAAGCCGGTTCCCGAGCGGGAACTGGCGGCAACCCTGGAAATGGCCCTGCATCGCCACAGTCTCGACCGACAACTGCAGAAAAGTCGTCTCGAACTGCAGAAAAGTGAAGAAAAGTACCGCCTCTTGCACGAATCTGCCGGGCTGGGCATCGGCTATTACACACCAGATGGAGTTGTCGTTTCGTATAACGAAATCGCCTCAAGGCATATGAACGGCAGGCCGGAAGACTTTGCAGGCAAGTCGATTCATGAGCTCTTTCCCAAAGAGGCCGCGCTTGTCTACATGGACAGGATCAAAAAGGCCATCAATTCAGAAGCGCCACAAGTGTATGAGGACAGGGTCGAGCTGCCGACGATGATTACCTGGTACCTCAGCACCTTCACCCGCATATTGGATTCAAGTGGTACGCCGCTCGGCGTCCAGATTATCTCAAACGACATCACCCAGCGTAAGCAGGCGGAAGAGGAGAACAGGAGATTCAAGACTATTGCAGACAATGCGGTTTACGGCAAGGCAATTGCCGATCTCGAAGGCAATCTGCAGTATGTCAACCGGTTCTTTGCCAACATCCATGGATACGAGCCCGAGCAACTGATTGGCAAACATCTGTCGCTGTTTCACAGCCAGGATCAAATGGAAGCGGTGGACCGTCTCAATGCCACCATGATGCGGGAGGGGTATTTCACGACCACGACCGTTTGGCATCGCCATCAGGATGGCAGGGCCTTCCCCATGCTGATGAACGGCAATCTTATCAGGGACGATTACGGCATCCCCCAATGCCTCGCTGTTTCAGCCATTGATATATCCGCTCATCACTTGGCCCAAGAGGCGCTACGGGAGAGTGAGGAGCGTTTTCGCAGCTATTTCAACCTGCCGCTCATTGGTTTTGCCATCACTTCGTTGGAAAAAGGTTGGATTGAGGTCAATGAACGGCTCTGCGAAATTTTAGGCTATCCACGTGAAGAATTGGTTACGCTGACCTGGACGGCGATCACGCATCCCGAAGACATAGAGCGCGATGTCACGCAGTTTAATCGCATCCTGGAAGGCGTGAGCGATAACTATTCACTGGAAAAAAGGTTCATTCGCAAGGACGGGTCCGTCATCCACGGGTCAATTTCCGTGTGCTGCGTACGCAAATCCGACCGAACAATTAACTACTTTGTTGCTCTGGTACAGGATATCACCGACCGCAAGCGAGCAGAGGAAGAAAAAAAGATGCTGACCGCCCAACTGCAGCAGGCCCAGAAGTTGGAGGCCATCGGTACCCTGGCCGGCGGCATCGCCCACGACTTCAACAATATGCTCGGGGCTATCCTTGGCTATGCGGAAATCATTCGCGATGACTTTCCTCCCGACTCGCCGGGTATCCATGATATCGATCAGATTTTAAAAGCCAGCCACAGGGCCAAAGACCTGGTCAAACAGATACTGGCCTTCAGCCGCCAGGCCGAAAGCCATAAAATCCCCATCCAACCTGCACTCATCGTCAAGGAAGCCATTACCCTGCTTCGTTCCTCACTGCCGTCCACTATTACCATCAAACAGAATATTGATCCCGATGTCGGAATAATACTGGCAGACCCAATCCAGATTCACCAGACAGTTATGAACCTCTGCACCAATGCCTTCCATGCCATGGAGGTCAAGGGTGGCACGCTCACCATTTCCTTGCATAAAAACAACCTTTCCCAAGAAGATC
>JAIFKM010000106.1 GCA_020049575.1 Desulfobulbaceae bacterium | reverse complement strand
TTTTCTGATGATAGGCGAGAGGCGAAGGTCTCTTCTGGCTGCGAACAGCACGGCCCATCCCAACGAGGAGGAATACTATGTATGATCCTGAACGGTTGAATGAGTTTGTAGCAATGTGACGATGGTTGAGCGCGCATCCCGTCAATAATCGGGAATATTATTTGAAACATGTTTTGAAGGGGGGCGTCAGTTGGATGAACGAGTGCCCGTTCTCCGACCGTGAAGGTGAGACATGCAGCGGATGCAAGGCGCTTTGGCGTAGCAAAGGCGGAACCCTTTGTTCTGACAGTGCTCCACCGTTTAGAGCCTGGCAGAGGGCGAGTATTGATCAGCCCGACTTGAGAATTTTCTACGCGAGTATGGTTGGTACACTGGGAATGCAGGCGAGAAAATGCATACAGGCAAAAGAGGAATTTCTGGCGTTGACGTAAGGGAAAAAACAATGAGAACGGGTCACACATTGCGAATATGACCGCGTGAGCTCCCAGGATATGGCGGCACCTCTCGAGTAACTTGTTGTAATACCATACAAACACGTGTGAAAAACCCACTGGATTTCCATCAAATGGAGGAATCCGGTGGATTTTTTTATTCAGGCAAGTTCATCAAACTTGCAACTGAGGACAAGGTCACCATCCTCATACTGGGTTCTAACCTTGTAGGGCAGGGTTTTAAACAAGTGAATCATCCCTGTATTGCTCGGGAAAGTATATGCTGTGAGCCCGAGCATACCGTTCTCCCGACTGGCTGCCGCCAGTTTTTTCAAAAAGATTTTACCAAGTCCCTTTCCCTGATAATCTGGACTGACCGAGAAGGCAACCTCCGTCATGTTCGAATCCTTCAGTCGCATGCTCTCGGCTACTCCGACCACCCGACCAAAGCCAAACTCACCCACAACAGCAACAAGTGTCAGATCGTGGATATAGTCGACCTGTGAGCGGGCTTCCACGTCTGATCGTCCGAAAATTGTTTTCTGGTGGAAGAAGCGGGAGAACACATCTTCTTTTGGCAGACTGTAATAGTGCTCCTGAATGCGCCGCTCATCAACAGGTTTTGACGGTCTGATGGTAATCTCTTCGCCGTTGACCAGGATTGTCTCTTCGAGCTTGACAGGATAAACAGCTCTGACAGCCTCACCGAGTGTCCTTTCGCTGCCGATCAGGCCCTGTTCCTTGGCGGCGGCAAATAGTTCCTCCCTGAAATCCGGATGGGCGATGCTGATCATGGCGATGGCCCTTTCCTGTAGACTCTTGCCGAAGAGGTTGACAGCCCCGTATTCGGAGACGACATAGTGGACATCGCCGCGTGGCACGACGACAATTCTGTCTATTGTTGGCTTGATGTTGGATTCAATGCCTTCAGGGGTTTCACAGGTTGAGAAAATCATGATGATCGATTTGCCGCCGGGTGACCGGCGTGCCCCTCGAACAAAGTCGGGGATCCCGGAAACACCAGCAAAACGGGTACTAGCCGATGCCTCGGCAGCAACCTGACCAGTCAGATCCATCGTCCTGGCGACGTTCATCGAAACCATGCGGTAATGCTGGGCGATGATAAAAGGATCGTTGACATAATCGGAGGGATGAAAATCAATCGCCGGATTGTTGTTCAGGAATTCATAGAGATTGCTGCTACCAATGGCCATTGAGCCGACCATCTTGCCGACGTTGAGCCCTTTTTTACGATTGTTGATATTGCCGATAGCGTAGAGGTGCATGATGTCATCGGTGATAAACTGAGAGTGGATGCCGAGATCATTTTTGGTCGAGAGTGCCTGAACTGTGGCCTGGGATGCTGCGTCAAGGCCAATCTGCAGCGTGGATCCATCCTCGATCAGCCGGGCGATATGGCGGCCGATCTGCAAGGCTGCCTCGGAATACTCTTTTGTCGGTGGTATTGCCAGGAGATCTTCTTCATGCTCGACGACTATATGCACGTCGTTCACATGAAGAAAGCTCTGGCCCATGATCCTCGGCATCCGCGGATTGACCTGGGCAATGACGAGGTCGGCGGAACGGGCGGCGGCAAGCGTTACGTCGACTGAGATGCCAAGACTCATCCAGCCGAAGTCGTCAGGGGGAGAGACCTGAACCAGGGCGACGTTCAGCGGTAATTTCTTAGTAGTGAAAAGACCGGGCACATCGGACATATTCATTGGTGTTACAAAGCGCTTATGCTTGGCGATCGAGGCATCTCTCGTTGATCCCAGGTAGATCGAGCGGATGTTGAGACTGGTATCTTTTGTCCGATCGGCAATTGCGGTCAGCGATGATGTTTCCTGTCCTAGTAAGCGCACGATTTCCAATCCGCTGAAATTATTTGCTCTTTCAGCAAGAGCTTGAACTAATGTCTGGGGCTCGCCGCAGCCCGAACCAATGAATACCCGATGACCGGACAGTATCTTGTTGATAGCCTCGGCTGCGCTTGTTTTTTTTTCTACATAACGATCTGCCCAGTATTGGGATGTTGGCATAATGTATCCTTTTAAAATGTTGCTGATCACAGAGCAGCAGGCCTGCGCTCAGAGGTTGCCTCCCGAGAGATAAGGCGTCCGATAGATAAACAAAGTAATTCTTATGTTACCACAGTTCCTGCCAGAAGTGAATTGAGATGGGGTTCATCACTTCGAAGTTTGATATTTTTAATGATCCGGGATATCTTCCGTAAAGAGGCCGCAGTTTTTCTGCTTCTTTGCGCCGACAACTTTTCAGCCGAACACCTCAGACTCGGTTTGCTGCCCCCCCAACCTGTCAAGATGACGGAATATAATGAGAGTTGCAGTTTTTTCCGATGTGCATGCCAATCTGGAGGCCCTTGAGGCTTTCTTTGAACACGCAGCGGGCCGGCAGATAGACAGCTTCATGTGTCTTGGCGATATCGTTGGCTACTGTGCTGATCCCAACGCCTGCATCGAACTGCTTCGGTCTGTGGAGAATATCGGCTTCATCCTGGGAAATCATGATCACGCTGCTGTCAGTCAGGCCTACTGCATGGGCGGCGATGCCCGGCGGGCAATTCAATGGACAAAGGCAAAGCTGACGGACAGCAACCTGGAATTTCTGAAAAGCATGGAGATCAGCCGGAAATGGGGAGATGTGCTGTACTGCCATGCAAATCCCTATAGACCCCTCGAATGGTATTATGTCGAGGAGAGAGAGTACATCGCCCGATCCTTTGCCCGATGCAAGGCCAAAATTCTTTTTATAGGCCACACCCACGTGGCGGCAGCCATCACCCGCAAAAATTTCTTCTGCATCTATATACGCATGCCGCAGGATCATATGGTGGTACCGGTTGCGGAGTTGAACAGACAGATTTTCAACTGCGGCAGTGTCGGCCAGCCGAGGGATGGAGATCCGCGAGCCTCGTATCTGGTTTATGATTCGGACAGAAATCTGGTCGAATTTTATCGCGTAGCCTATGATATTGACAAAGCTGCTGCAAAAATACTTTCTGCAGGTCTGCCTGAGTCGCTGGCCCTGCGTCTGGCAGAAGGGCTGTGAATAAACAACTACTGCTGTCGAGACTATCCTACTGACCAACCCCACAGCGGGCTGGGAATGTGCTTGCCTTCACCGAAACCTGGCAGCGTTTTTAAGAGTTCGCTTTGAAATTCTATGGCGTCAGGGTAGCGCTTTGCGGGATCTTTCTGCAGGCATCTCATGATAATCCTGTCGAGTTTTACCGGGATTCGGGGGTCGACCAGAATTGGAGATTTGATGTCCATTTCGCTAGTGACGTCCATCGGATGAGGACTGTTATCCCGACAAAAAGGCATCCGATCGGTGGTGAGAATATAGAGGATTACCCCGAGTGCCCAGACATCGCTGGCCAGGCTGCTTTGCCCCTCGAGCTGTTCGGGAGACATAAATTCCAGTGAGCCTTCTGATACGGAGTCCGGTTTCTGCCAGGTGAGATCTCTGGCAATTCCGAAATCGAGAAGCTTGAGTTTTCCCTCCCGGTCGACAAGGATATTATCAGGTTTGATATCTCGGTGCATGATCCGGTGATGGTGGGAATACGCTGTTACTGCCAACAGTTGCCGGAAGAGATTCTCCTTTTCACGAGGTTCCAGGCCTTTTTCAATAAGCTGCTGCAGGGTCGGGCCGTCAACGTATTCCTGGATGAGGATATATTTCCCGCCCTCCTTGACTACCTCCAGAAGTCCTGCAATATTGGGATGATGGATCAGGCGCTTGAGAATGGCGGCCGAGCGCAGGGCGCGGATATTCATTCCCCGGTCGTGGGGAATTTTGGCAACGGCCAACTGTTCTCTGCCGATCTCCTGGACAAGCCAGACCTCGCCGAAACCACCGCTGCCGAGTTTACGGATTTGTTGCCATTTGTTGAAAATGGGCCGGCCTTCTTCGTCTCCGGTCAGGTTGCGGGGTGCGAAAAAGGAAATGCCTTCCTGCAGGCGGCCGACCAGGCGCCGCCAGAGATTTTTCTTGCTTTGCTGACCATGTTCGTCCCAGGGATAGGAGGGTTTTGGCGATCCGGCCAGGGCCTGGCCCCACTCCAGCAGGATATAGAAACGCACGGAGAAACTGTCTTCGTCCAGAGGCAGCAAACTGAAATCGTCCGCGCCGGCATGCACATACTCACGGATGTGAGATGCGGAATTTTCCGGCACCAGGACGAGCAAAGGAACTGGTCGCTCAAGCAGTTCGCTGATCCGTCGAATATATCGATCCTGGCGACCGAATTGCTCATTGGCATGGAAAACAGCGAGGCATATCTCTCTGTTGTCGAACTCAGGGGACGGAGCATTGAGATCGTCGAGTGAAACATGGCAGGCCTCAATGTCGAAAACCGCGATGAGTTTTTCTATGAGCGCTGTTTCTTCCGGCAGGAGTCCTGCAAGGAGAACGGCCGGTGCTGAGGTCCTGGATGTATCCATTGCGATTACCATCGGTTGAGACGATGATCGGATGAAGGTGGGGTGGAAGGGATAGGGGCTGGCACCGGGCAGATGGGCGGCCTGAATTTTCCTCCCTCCAGCTCTATTGTATCCTTTACTGACAAAAATGAAAGGTAAGCGCGCTTCTTTTCAAGGTATGCCGGAAAAGGGCTGGGTGGAAATTGAACGATGCCTGGTGAGCATGCTGCCTTGCTACTTAACTGAAGAAAGGTCTCGGCCAGGTAATTCGCTGATGCAGAATCTGCAACAAAGAGCAGGGAT
>JAIFKM010000160.1 GCA_020049575.1 Desulfobulbaceae bacterium | reverse complement strand
CTGGCCGCATATGTCCACAATCATCTCGAAAAGCGCCCGGTCATCGGTCTGCCAGATGCCCTGACCACGCTTGCAACCGGCCGAGGCGACTGCAACGAACACGCCGTCCTTTTCGCCGCACTGGCCCGGGCGAGCGGTATCCCCTGCCGGATTGCCGCCGGCGTGGTGTTCATGAAGGGTTCTTTCTTCTATCATGCCTGGAACGAGATCTGTATCGGCGGAAAGTGGTTGAGCCTCGATACCACCAGCAACCAGCTGCCGGCCGATCTCAGTCATATCAAGTTCATCGAAGGAGAAACCAGCGAGCAGATGCGCATTGGGGCGCTCCTCGGGCAGCTATCGATTGAACCCCTGCCGCAGCCGATATCTCCGGAATCGGCAGGAAATCCACAGCCTCGGCAGAAAGCACCGAGTCCTGCTGAAAACATCTCACAACCGCCGAAGGAATCCACACCATGACCGCCCCCCTCCTCGAGATCAACAATCTGAGCAAACGTTTTGGCAGTTTCACGGCGGTGGATTCTGTCAGCCTGACGGTCGCGGCCGGCGAGATCTACGGCTTTCTCGGACCTAACGGGGCCGGCAAGACCACCACAATCAAGATGCTGGCCGGCCTGTTGCTGCCCTCAGGTGGTTCAGTGACGATCGACGGTCAGGATCTGAATCGCTCGCCGCAGGAAGCGAAGAAGAAGACCGGTTATATCCCCGACCGCCCATTCCTCTATGAGAAACTTACCGGCGACGAATACCTGCGTTTCATCGCCAGCCTCTATCTGCAGTCCGGCACCGAGAAGGTCCTGACAGAGGCCGAAAAATATCTGGAACTCTTTGATCTCACAGCCTGGCAACACCATCTGATCGAGGGCTATTCGCATGGCATGCGCCAGAAACTTATCATGGCCTCGATCTTCATGCTCAACCAGCCGCTGATCATCGTCGATGAACCGATGGTCGGCCTTGACCCCAAAAGCGCCCGCATCGTCAAGGAACTGTTCAAATCTCTTGCCGCCCGCGGCACCGCCATCTTTCTCTCAACGCATTCGATGGAAATCGCCGAGGAGCTCTGTGACCGTATCGGCATCATCCAGCATGGCCGACTCACCACCACCGGCAGCATGGAGGAGTTGCGGCTGCAGGCGGCAACGGGAACGAAGAATCTCGAGGACATCTTCCTCGAGCTGACCGGGGCCTACGAACTGCAGGGCATCATCCGGGCCCTGCGCCAGGACACCGAAGACCACGGCAGCAGGTGAAGCATATGGCGACCCGACTCTTCCGCCCCTGGCTCCTCGGCAACCTCAACCGCTTCTTTCCCGGAAAAAAGCTGGGCCTGCGGGCCATCCTCATCCTCGCTCTCGGTTTCGCGGTATGTATCATCATCTACCTGGGAACACTGCGAGTCCTCACCTACTTCCACAGCCAGAACGAACTGGGCGTCATCCTCAGTTTGAAGATCTTCCAGATGGCCTGGATCACCATCTTCGCCATGCTGATTTTTTCCTCGATGGTCACGGCAGTATCAACCCTGTATCTTTCGAGCGACAACGAGATTATCCTCGCCGCGCCGATCAAGGCAGACGAGATCTATCTGCTGCGTTTTGTCACCACCACGATCAGCACATCCTGGATGGTTCTGGTTTTTTCGCTGCCGGTTTTCGGGGCCTACGCCCGGGTGTTCGAGGCCGGGCCTCTGTTCTGGCCCCTGCTCCTGCTGGCGGTACCGGCCATGGCGCTCATCGCCTCGGCCACCGCCATGCTCGCCACCGTCATCCTGGTCTACTTCTTTCCAGCCAGGCGGACCAAGGACATCATCCTCTACCTGTCGCTGCTTTTCGGCATCCTGCTCTATCTCATTTTTCGGCTGATGCGCCCTGAGGATCTGGTCAATCCGGACCGCTACGGTGAATTCATCGAATACTTCTCGGCCATCTCGGCTCCGGCAGGGCCCTGGCTGCCGGCCGGCTGGTCAGCCAACCTGCTCGGCACCTACCTGCTCGACGGCAGAGTGGACTGGCTGCTTGCCGGACTGCTGATAACAACGCCCCTTGTCCTTTATTTTGCTGGAGAGATAGCTATGCGCCGCTGGTTTTTCGCCGGTTTTTCCAAATCGCAGGAATCCTTCGGCGGCCATATGCGTTTTCGGCCAACCCGCTCGTTTCCCGGGACCTGGGCCTGGATCTGGCGCAAGGAGCTGAAATACTTCCTGCGCGATTCAAGTGAGTGGTCCCAACTCTTCATGGTCGGCGCCCTGGTCGTCGTCTACCTCTATAACTTCAAAGCCCTGCCGCTTGACCGCTCGCCGATGCCGACCGACTATCTGGCCCACCTCATCGCCTTTGCCAATATCGGCCTGGTCGGTTTCATGGCCGCCTCTCTGGCTGCGCGCTTTGTCTATCCATCGCTGAGCAGCGAACGAGGGGCATTTTACCTGATAGGCAGCGCCCCTCTGCCGCTCTCACGATTTCTCCTCTACAAATACCTTTTCTATCTGCCGCCATTCACCCTCCTGACCCTCCTGCTCGTGCTGGTATCCAATCATCTGCTGGACATTGAAGGACCGATGCAGTGGATATCCCTCTTTCTCTCGCTGCTTCTCACCTGGACCACCGTTGCCATGGCCCTGGGATTCGGCACATATTTCGCCGACTTCAAGTCAGAGAACAGGGCCGCCGCCATGGGCCCGGGGGCAATTCTCTTTTTGTTCTGCGCCATCCTTTACCAGTTATCGATCATCAGCCTTGGTATCCTGCCGATCTACCGCCTCGTCAGGGGCTGGCTGAGACATTCGATCATGCCGCCGACCGATCTCGTCATCCTCTGCCTCTGGGCTGGCGGCGCCGTCTTCGTCTCCTTTCTGCTCGCTTTCATCATCTGCCGCCGCAGCATCGCTACCCTGCGGAAATAACCCAGGCG
This sequence comes from Desulfobulbaceae bacterium, assembly GCA_020049575.1. Classification (GTDB taxonomy): domain Bacteria; phylum Desulfobacterota; class Desulfobulbia; order Desulfobulbales; family Desulfocapsaceae; genus Desulfoprunum. Next base: position 2,281 of record JAIFKM010000160.1, on the reverse strand, counting down.
CTGATGAATGCCTGGTAGCGCCTGACGAAAGGACTCGCCAGGCGCCATTTCCGGCGATACTTGTCTGTCCTTGATTTTCTCAACCATCGCAGGCGATTTTCGATGACAAATCGAGACCGGGAGATAAGATACAATAGAGCATTTAGACAGCGTCAATTTCTCTTTTGCAGGGACAGGTGCGGCGATGATAATAGGGATAGATGTCGGAGGGACCCATGCGGACGGAGTGCTGCTCGATGGCGTCAGGGTGGTGGCAAAACACAAAGTCATCGTCGACCAGAAACACCTGAGCGAGTCGATTATCGCCCTGCTCGAGGCCCTTGTCCCTGATGACCGTCATGTCCTCGACAGAATTCACCTGAGCAGCACCCTCTGCACCAATGCCATTGTCACCGATTCCCTTGATCCCGTGGGCATGCTGCTTCAAGCAGGCCCCGGCCTGAACCCCCAGTTTCTCGCCCAGGGCGGCCCCACCTGGTTTCTCGACGGCGCCATCGATCACCGGGGCCACATCATCCGCGACCCGAACCTGGCCGATGTTGACGACGCCATCGTCGCCATGAAGCAGCTGGGGATTGAATCGGTCGGTGTCGTCAGCAAATTCTCCTATCGCAACAACAGCCATGAAAAATATATCGCCGACCGCCTGACAGGCCATTTCCCCCATATCAGTCTCGGCCACCGCATTTCCGGCCTGCCCAATTTCCCGCGCCGGGTCTATTCCACCTGGCTCAATGCCGCCCTCACCTCACGTTTTCTCAGCTTCAAGGAATCCATCGAAACAGGCCTGGCCCATCTGAAAATCGAGTGCCCCTGCCATATCCTGAAAGCAGACGGCGGCACCATCCCCTTCTCCCGGGCCAGCGAATTTCCCTGTGAGAGCGTACACTCCGGACCATCAGCGAGCGTCATGGGCAGCCTTGCCCTCTGTGATCAGACAGGAGACGCAATCCTGCTCGATGTCGGCGGGACCACCACCGACATCGCCCTGCTCGTCGACGGCACGCCGCTGCTCGAACCCTACGGCATCAATATTGCCGGACGTCCCACCCTGATCAGGGCTCTCAATACGGTAAGCATTGGTCTCGGCGGCGACAGCGTCGTGGCCTGGAAGGATAATGCCTTCCAGATTGGCCCCGGTCGCCAGGGCACATCGATGGCCCAGGGCGGCACCATGCCGACGCCGACCGACGCCATGGTTGTCCTTGGACGACTGCAGATCGGTTCAGCTAAAAAGGCTGGCCAGGCCATGAACATGCTCTGCCCGGGGGAGCCGCCGGAACAGACGGCAACCCAACTGCTGACAACCTTTGCCGAGCATATCCGCAAGGCGGTTGAAGAAATGATTGAACGGGTTTTCAGCAGGCCGGTCTATACCGTTTCCGCCTTTCTCCACCGCCGCAAGATCAGTCCCGCGCAGATCGTGGCAATCGGTGGTCCGGCAGCGGCCCTTGAGTCATTTCTCAGTCGCAGTTTCGACCTTCCCTGCATTGTTCCGGTCGATTACGAGGTGGCCAACGCCATCGGCGCAGCCCGTACCCGCCTGACGGTGCAGGCCAGTCTCTATGCCGATACCGCCGATGGCCAGCTCAGCATCCCGGAAATCTCCTGCCTTGAACGTATCCCAACGGCATTCAGCATGGCTCAGGCCGAAGAACGGCTTGACCGGGCTATCTCCGAAATGGTTGAGGAGATGGGCATGCAGGGGGAATATGTTATAGATTTTCTCGAGCGCCTGGAAATGAATGTCGTCCGGGGCTTTTCCACATCGGGCAAGATCCTGAACCTCAAGGCCCAGATCAGACCGGGCCTTGCCACCATCTAAGGAGAGGTCGCCATGTCCTTTATGCCGTTCGCCGAGAACAAAACTGCCCTCATCCTTTTTCCAGCCTTTGACTGGTGCATCAGCCCGACCCACCCAGAGCGGGAGGAGCGACTGCTCTACACACGGGACCAGTTGATCGAAGAAGGCCTTGAAGATGTTCAGGACATCCTCTTTCTCAACCCGGAGCTGGCAAGTTTTCAGGATATCGACAGAGTTCACCTCTGCGCACCCTCGTCACAGAAACTGCTGACCGAATCCCACCTCATCTCGGCTGGCGGCACGCTGCGCGCTGCCCGGGCAGTTATGGACAAGGAGGCCAAGAAGGCCTTCGCCATCGTTCGCCCACCTGGTCATCATGCCATGCAGACGGTGTTTGGCGACCGGGGTTTTTGCATCGTCAATATCGAGGCCGTCATGGTTGATTACATCCGACGGCGCTACGGCATACGGAATATC
>JAIFKM010000102.1 GCA_020049575.1 Desulfobulbaceae bacterium | reverse complement strand
ATTTCTGAACTCTGATCTTCATAATATCTCATCGCCCCTGCCAATGAGATTTCAGTGGGGTCACCGCTCTCCAGGCTGACACACCCGCTGGAGTCAACAGCCTCGACCGGACTGCAGGACAGTATCGGCAGCAGAAGAGCAATGAACCAAAGGACAATATAGAGCCTGAAAAATCTCACAGATGAACCTCTACGACAAACAGTGTCAAGCTCTCCGTTTGCCGCCTTTCGCTGGCAAGCAAACGAAGGAGTCTCATGTCCCCGAAACCTCGTTCAAGTATAACACATTCTTTTGCCAGGATTCAAATCCGCTCCGCGCACTCATGAGAATTTTCCTGCAGAAAAACAAATGCAGCAAGAGGCGGGGCGGCTAATGGCGTGCTACCATCTGCCGCTCCAGCACCGGGGTTATGAAATTCTGCACGACATACCTGGAGGCCGGCAGCGTAAAATGGCCATAGTCGTAGGTAATGAGCCCCTCTTTCGGATTGCCGTCGAGATAGGTCAGACAGCCCTCGGCGTTGCAGAGGCGATCAACGAGTGAGATATAGGAAATCTGCAACGAACCGCTGTAACGCTCCTTCATGATCCGGTCGGTTGTGAATACCGATTGCCGCAGATGGTGATTCAGCCGCGATGGAACTGCGCCCCAGTAATTCTTCAGAATGAGTTTGTAGAGTGAGGGCTGCCACTGGGGTACGGGGCCGATAAGCACGATATTGTCCACCCCCGCTTCTTGAAGGCGGGTCGCCAGACCGTCAAAATCATTGCTTTGGTGGTCAACCGATTGCGCCAGGATAACCGTGTCAGGTTTGATGGCGGCAATCTTCTCCATGGCGAAGCGATTAGCCCGATTGCAGGTGCCAAGGGCATCTTTTTCACGGTCCACCGCCGAAGGCGTACAGCCCGAAGAACTCACCTGCAGCAGGGAAACATCGCCGGGCAGCGAGCTCCTGAGACCGAAATTAAGGTGCTGGGCATGGGAATCCCCCCATAAAAATACCACACTATCCGACTGGGGAGTGTAGCAGCTGCTGTCGATAGCGGGCTTTATCCTGTGATCGATGATGTCATAAAAGTTGCACTCATGCCGGTCTTCGACCATGAGATTGTGGCTCATCGTATAATTCCAGCCGAAAAAAGCGCTGTAATCAGCCTTGTCCTTCATTCGCCAGGCAATGCCGTCGGCCAGAAAGGTACCATATCCCGTCACCACCAACACCGCCATGAACCCAGCCAAGATCGGGACAACTCTTGTCGTCCTGCTGCGAAAGCGGATCGGCCGTTCGATACATCTATAGGTAAGCCAGGCCAGCAGAACACTAAGCCCCAACGCCGCGACACGCATCTCGGGCGAAGGGGGATCGACGCTGGTGAGGCGCGGGAAGGAGAGAAGTGGCCAATGCCAGAGATAGAGCGGGAAACTGATGAGTCCCACAGACACCATCAGCGGGTGGGCCAATACGATGCGGTTGATCCAGGCAACCGGTCCAGCGGCAATGAGCAGAAAAGTCCCCAGGGTAGGCAGTAGCGCCCACCAGCCGGGAAAAGCCCGTTCTTTGTCGATGACCACTGCAGCGACCACAATCGCCGCCAGACCCGCCAAGGAAGCACCGTTGCGCAGCAATACAAGGGATTGAGGCCTGTCCTGGGCAAACCATTGCCCCTTATGCGCCAAAGGGCTGAGGTAGGCAAGGGCACAGCCGATCATCAGTTCCCAGAAGCGGGTAAAAGGGAGGTAATAGGTGCTGGTGGCCTGTTCGTGAACCCGATCGATATTGAGCCCAAACGAGGAGGCCAGCACCAGCAGAATCAACCCCAGCGGCGCCCAGCGCCGACCCCAGGCGAAAAAGAGCAGTACCGGCCAGATAAAATAAAACTGCTCCTCGATTCCCAGCGACCAGAGATGCAATAAAGGTTTTAACTCGGCTTCGCTGTCGAAATAGCCAGCTTCACCGAGCAGGACAAAATTAGAGACAAAGCCCGCACCGCCAGCCACATGCTTGCCCAACTGTGAATATTCATCTGGCAGCAGCAGAAACCAGCCCAGCAGCGAGGAAACTGTCAGCACCAGAATCAGAGCCGGAAAAATCCGTCGAATTCGCCTCGCATAAAAATCGGCAAAGCTAAACCGCTCCTTCTGCAAATCGGCAAAGATCAAGCCGGAAATGAGATAGCCGGAAATCACAAAAAATACATCGACCCCGACAAAACCGCCCGGCAGAGACTCGGGGAAAGCGTGGAAAATCAGGACTAAAGTAACAGCAATGGCCCGCAGGCCGTCAATATCGGGACGGTAGTGGTGGTCTGTGGAAATTTGGGTGGATTGCATGGGATAATGCTGAAAATTCGGCGTCCTGAAACATACAGGGTATATATGTTTTAAAATCTCTTCATCGGCATTTCATAAGTTGGCCGCAAAGATACTTAAAAACCAAATCGACGATGGCCAAGCCAACGATTTATGACGCGATAGATTTACTCTCTTTTGCTCTCATGTCAATGCCGATCAATCGGAAGATCCCGACTCACACCAAATTTCGGAACAGCAAAATATCGTTGTAACCGGCAGCCAAAAAATTCCAAGAATCCGAGCGCACCCTCGGACGAACTCACTTGACAGGCTGCACGCCAGAAGGTAAATTTTATTTACTAAATTTTCACAAATTATTCATGAATTTATATTTTCTTTTTATATCTATATTTTATCAATTTATTTCGAGTAAATATTATTTATCCACTCATCATGGAGAAGCAAGTCACCACATGCCCACCGGGCAAACTGAAAATCATCAATGCGATGCGGAGCCTGCTGGAAGATCGCACCTTCGAATCCCTCACAATTTCCGAGATCGCCATAACGGCTGGCGTTACCGAAGGATTGATCTACAAATATTTCAAAGATAAGCGAGATCTCCTCCATCACGTCCTCAAAGAACACTACGAACAGTTCCTGATTCAGATCGACCGGGACCTGCAGGGCATCGACGGGGCCCTAAACAAGCTGAAAAAGATCATCTGGTCATCTATCGAGAGATATGCCAACCATCGGGTGTTTGCCAGGATCATCCTGCTGGAAGTAAGAAACTCGGAAGAATATTTCCAGAGCGAGGCCTATGCCCTGGTTCGGCAATTCAATCGACTCATTATCGAGATCATCAACGAGGGCGTCGCCGACGGCGAAATCCGGGAGGACCTCCCCCCGGCCTCTATCCGCAACGCCATCTTCGGCACTCTCGAGCATTCATGCCTGAACCGGGCCATATTTAATGAAGAGGTATCCACCAATGACACGGCCAAAAGCATAACCGAGTTGCTTTTCAACGGGATCAGACGATAAGCAACTCGGGCCCGACCTGACTCTTTCTGCGGTAGACGAAAAGCAATAATATTACATGCAATACCTTTTACTTAGACAATAAAAGCCCAGCCAAAAGGAGCAAATTCATGAAAGATGTTGTCATCGTATCCGGCTGCCGGACTGCAATCGGCGCGTTCGGCGGAACCCTCCGTGACCTGAACGGCGCCACTCTGGCCAGCATCACCATGAAGGAAGCTGTCAGGCGGGCCGGCATCGACCCGGCCCTGATCGACGATATTCGCTACGGCTGCTGCATGGAATCGGCCGACACCCTGAATGTCACCCGGGTGGGCTCGCTGCTGGCCGGCTTCCCGGAGACCGTCACCGCCGTCACAGTGAACCGGGTCTGCATTTCGGGGATGGAGGCCGCCATCTCGGGCATGGCCATGATCCAGGCCGGCATGGCCGACATCATCCTGGCTGGCGGCACCGAGCACATGTCGAGCGTCCCCTACTCGGTTCCGGCTGCGCGCTGGGGCTGCCGCCTGCAGGATCAGGGCTTTGTCGATAATCTGATCCACGCCCTGCACTGCGGTTCGCACATCATTCCCCATCCTGAAGACGGCCCGGTGGACACCAGCTTGCCGCCGCTCAGCATGTTCGTCGGCAAGCCCTATATCATGGGCCATACTGCCGAGTTTATCGCGCAGCATCTGGGTATCACCCGGGAGGAGATGGATGAGGTGGCGCTCAAGAGCCACAATGAGGCAGAACGCTCCACCCACGATGGCTCCTTTGCCGACGAGATCGTGCCGGTGGAGGTTCCCCAGAGGAAAAAACCGCCGATCATATTCGACAAAGACGAACACTTCCGGCCCGGCATGACCATGGATATGCTCCGCAAACTGCCGCCGGCCTTCGTGCCCGAGATCGGCACCGTCACCGCCGGCAACTCCAGCGGCATCAACGACGGCTCGACCGGCATGGTCTTGATGTCCTCCGATAAGGCAAAGGAGCTTGGCATACAGCCCATCGCCAGGATCAGGGCCGTGGCCAGGGGCGCCTGCCACCCGTCTGTCATGGGTCTGTCTCCTGTTCCGGCCGTGCGCAATCTCCTCAAATCTTCCGGTCTCGGCATGAAGGATTTCGAGCTCATTGAGGTCAATGAGGCCTTCGCCGCCCAGTATCTGGGCTGCGAAAGAGAACTCGGGCTGAACCGGGAAATCACCAATGTCAACGGTTCCGGCATCGGCCTCGGCCACCCGGTGGGTTCGACCGGCGCCCGGATAATGGTGACCCTGATGTATGCCATGAAAAAAAGAGGCAAATCCCTGGGCCTCGCCACCCTCTGCGGCGGTGGCGGCGTGTCCATGGCCTGCGCCCTTGAAATGATATAAGCACGAGTACCACTGCGCCGTTGTCCGGGAATCCCAGGACAGGACCGGCAGTCTATCCAAAAAATCATCCGCTGGCCTTCAATGGCTGGGGTTCAGGATATGAAAAGGGGGAGTGTATGGCTCACAGAATATTTGCCGGCGGCGAATTCCTGGCAACCAGTGTCGATTGCCGCGAGGTATTCACTCCAGAGGATTTCACCGACGAACACAGACAGATTGCCGAGACCACCGAACAGTTTGTGACGAGCGAGATCAAGCCGCTGAACAGCGAGATCGAGGCCGGAAATTTCGCACTGGTGGTCACCAAACTGAAGGAATGCGCCGAACTCGGGCTGATGATGATCGATGCGCCGGAGGAGTACGGCGGGCTGGAACTCGACAAGGCAACCAGCATGCTGGTCATGGAGAAAATGGCCTTCGCTCTCAATTTCGGCCTGACCTATATGGCCCATACCGGCATCGGCATGCTGCCGCTGATCTATTATGGTACCGCCGAGCAGAAG
>JAIFKM010000035.1 GCA_020049575.1 Desulfobulbaceae bacterium | reverse complement strand
CAGCTTGAGAAGGCTCGATTCTAGCCAATACCCTGCCAAGCCAGGCTCTTGATAATCCTTCTACCTGCTTTTCGTTGTTTTTCAGTGCGCATTGCAGGGCGAGTTCTGCGTGGGTTCGGGCCATTGCCGTATCGCCCAGTTCGAAGTGAGCAGTGCTGTAGAAGAAGTGACAGAAAGATTGCCAGTACGGCACGCCGAGATCAGTGTGCATTCTGAGTCCTTTCTCGGTGAGATCATTTCCGATCCTGGCGTCGCCTGTTAAACAATGGACGTAGCCAAGCCAGCACCAGGAGACACCCTGCAGCAGTAAGTTCTGCGATTCCTCGAGATATTTGATCGCGGTTTCCATCTGTCCGATTGCTCGTTCCGCATCAAGAAAGCAAAGCATAATGCCATAAGCCCATTCTACATAGGCCTTGGACGCGAGATTATCGATTTCGCGCGCAACAGCAAAGGCTTTCGCAAACAAACGCTCTCCCTCTGCAATATCTCCGCATCCTGTTGTGCTTATGGCCAAATGAGCGATAATGCATACATATACGCTCATGTTTCGATCGTAAAATTGATTCTGTAGGCGAGATCTTTCAATGAGACTGATCATTAAAGGGGCGATATGATTCACTCGTTGCCAGTCTCCCGATAAGAGACTTGAGGTGCACAGATCAAAGCCAATCGGTATCATGAGCGTGACGTCCTGGACGATATCTTCCTGTTCAAGACAGTCTTCCAGATACTTCCAGCCGAGCTGTGGATTTCCCCCCCGGTAAATGTAATAGACCCCTAAGGCACTGCGAATTTGCAGTATTTTGGTAATTTCTTGCATCTCGTCTGCAAGCTTTTCGGCTGTGAGAAGCAGCGGGAGATAATCGACAGCATCGCCAATCCGGGCCATGGGGCCTCGCATTGATAAAACGAGGTTGATCAGTTCTCTCTTATTTTCATCTGATTGCGGTAGTTTCGAGAGGATATCTGCAGCCTGTTTGTAAAACTGGGTACCTTCAAGCAGTGAGTTGTTGCGAATAGCCTTTTTTGCAGAACGCTTGAGATATTCATAGGCTTTCGCCTTGTTTCCGCTCAGCGAATAGTGATAGGCAAGGACCTCGCAAAATTCCTCCAGCCTTTCGGGATACAGTTTTTCGATGGCTTCGCTGATTTTTTCATGGATTTCTTTTCTTCTGGAAACAAGCAGGCTGTTATAGGCAACTTCTTGAACCAGGGCATGCCGGAAGATATATTCCAATTCCGGGAAAAGGCCTTTTTCATAGATGAACTCAAGGCCCTGAAGGTTGACCAACTGGGACTTGAGTCCGTCTTTGACGCCGGAAATGGTCTCCAGAATGCGGTAGGCAAACTCGCGCCCGATAACGGAGGCCACCTGCATTATCCGTTTAAGGCTGTCCTCAAGGCGATCCATGCGTGCCGCGATAATGCCATGGACAGTATCCGGAACCTTTATGCCGGAGATGCCCCGGCGAAGGAAAAAGTGATTCTCCTGCATTTCGATGGAACCGTTCTCAAGCAGTGAGCGGGTCAGTTCTTCCATAAAAAGTGGGTTGCCGGAAGTTCTGCTGAGAATCAATTCCCGTAATTCGGGAACCACGTCGCCCCCTTCGAGAATGGCGTCCACCAGATCTGCACTGCAGGAAGAGGACAATTGGTTCAAGCCAATCATCCGGTAGTAGGATTTGCTGCCCCATTGGTGGGTGTATTCAGGGCGATAGAGCAGGATAAGGAGAATTTTGTTCCGGGGAAGCCAATGGATCATATACTCCAGCAGTTCCTGGGTGGTTCTGTCGATCCAATGCAGGTCTTCCACGATCAGGACCAATGGCTGGTTCTGACTGGCTCGGAGCAGCAGGTCACGGATGGCCTCGAAGGTCATCTTTCTTTTTTGTTGCGGCTCTATCCCGGCAAAGGTTTCGTCCTCAATCTCGATTGACAGTAATTCCAAAATTGGAGGAACCGCATAGAGGAGATTCGCATCCAGGGCAATAATTCTCTGCCGTAATTTTTCCTGAATAGCCTGTTCGGTTTCACCCTCTTTGATGCCGATAAAGGTCCGGATCACGTCCAATACCGGCAGATAGGGCATGGCACTTCCATAATGCAGGCAATGTCCTTCAAGATAGGTGGCCTCTCCAGGAGCAAGCCCTCTACGAAACTCAAGGAGCAACCTGGATTTTCCCACTCCTGCCTCGCCTACAATGCCGACAACCTGGCCTTCACCCGATTGTACTGTGGCAAATGCCTCCTTGAGGGTCTCCAATTCACGCCCTCTGCCGACAAAGCGGGTCAGACCGCGGGCCTTTGAAGCGCCAAGACGAGTTTGCACTTCTGCCGCCTGGGTCAGTCGGTAGGCGGGGATCATTTCTGATTTCCCCTTGATTTGAAACAGTTCCTCTGGGCCATAAACAAAAAAATCACGAGAGAGCTTATACGTGTGCTGTGAGGCGAGAATACTCCCGGGTTCGGCGCTGAATTCCATCCGAGCAGCAAGATTGGCGGTGTCACCCTGCGCCGTGTAGTCCATCCGCAGGTCGTCGCCAATGGCTGCGACAACAACTGGTCCGGAATGCAGGCCAATACGCATGGCAAAATCGATACCATGACTCTGTAGCAGCTTTTGTCGGTATGGGCCAAGCGCTTTCTGGATGGCCAAGGCTGCATGACAGGCACGTTGGGCATGGTCCTCATGGGCAATAGGCGCGCCAAATAGAGCCATAACCCCATCACCTCTGAACTGATTCACAGATCCTTCGTAATGGTGGATATTGTCGAGGATGATTCGGAAACAGCCGTCCATGATTTCATGCACCACCTCTGGATCAAGTTTGTCAAATATGGCGGTTGAACCTGCAACATCTGCAAAAAGGATGGTCACGATTTTACGCTCACCTTCGATGGCGCTTCGCGAGGTGAGGATTTTTTCGGCGAGGTGTTTCGGGGTGTAGGAGTGCGGCTGCTGATAATCAATTTTTGAGAAGTCTTGGGATTGGCGCAGATCTTGTCCACAGCCCAGACAGAATTTACTGTCGGAGGGCAAACTCGTGTCGCACTGGAAACAGACGAGATTGAGTTTTCGACCACATTCCTTGCAGAAACGGGAGCCTTGCGGCAGCTCTAGTCGACAATCCGGACAGATCATGGTTCCCCCGTGATATGTGCCAAGTTAAGCGCGCTCTACTCAAAGATTTGGATGTATCGTTGTCTGGGAATCGCTCTAAAAAAATTGAACTATGAAGCGTCTCCCTGCCAATATGTCATGGACTGTCAAATGACTCAAGAGAAATGAGAGCCTGACGTGATACGGCAGCTATCTTTTTGAGTGGTTCATGGAAATGACAATTTCTCGAACCATTTGATCAATCACGCATTCGATCAAGTGATTCGCCGTGAGCTCGTATCAGCCCTTAAATTCAGCAGCCAATAAACAGTTTGACATAATACAAGAATTGGCTATAAAAAATATGATCGAGCGCTCGATCATATTTTTTATAGCAGACAAACCTGGCAATCTGTGCATGAGTCCGGGTGGTTAAGGTTGTCGGTTAGAGAGGAGCGCAAAGGTCAAGAAGATCAATGGGGTCGTTACACACAGCAAGCATCTTAAAAAATTGAGGAGATAAAAGCGCCATGGATAACCAGAATGTCTTTTTTGATGTGTTGACGCCGGTTCATTTTATCAGCCGGTCAGCGATGATTTATCCGAATAAGACTGCTATTGTCTACGACGAGAAGCGCTATACCTACAAAGAGTTTTATGAAAGGGTTAATCGCCTTGGCGACGCTCTGCGGAAAGCCGGTATAGGCAAGGGAGACAAGGTCGCATTCATCTGTCCGAATACACCGGCCATGCTCGAAGCGCACTTCGCTGTACCGATGATCGGCGCAGTGCTGGTCAGCGTCAATATTCGCCTTGCGCCTCCTGAAATCAGCTATATTATCAATCACTCCGATGCCAAGGCTCTTTTTGTCGACAATGAATTTGCGCACGTCGTGCAGCCGATTTTAGCTGAATTGACCCAGGTGAAAACGATTGTCAATATCTGCGACGTCAGTGCCGATAGGCCTCTTCCTGGTGCGGAATACACTGAGTTTCTGGCAACCGGTTCTCCTGAGCCTATTTATCCTGTCGTCGACGACGAGTATCAGAATATCACCATCAATTACACCAGTGGCACTACCGGCTTGCCCAAAGGTGTCATGTATCACCACCGTGGTGCCTATCTCAACGCTTTGGGGGAGATGCTGGAGGCTGGTTTCAACTCAACTTCGGTGTATCTCTGGACCCTGCCGATGTTCCACTGCAATGGTTGGTGTTTCACCTGGGGTGTAACTGCGATGAGTGGCACTCATGTCTGCCTGCGCAAGGTTGTTCCCGAAGAGATTTACACCATGATCGAGAAAGAAAAGGTAACTCACCTCTGCGCCGCGCCAACTATCTTGATCGGCATGTCCGCATACGCCACGGCGAACAGTATCAAACTCAAACATGCTTTGCAGATCATTACTGCCGGGGCACCGCCAGCCCCGACCATTATCCAGAACATGGAGGCCATCGGCTCAACTATTCTCCACGTTTACGGTTTGACGGAGGTTTACGGGCCGCATACCGTCTGTGCCTGGAAGGAGGAGTGGGCTGATCTCCCGGCCGAAGAACAGGCCAAGATCAAGTCCCGACAAGGGGTGTCGTATGTCGTGGCGATGTTTACTGATGTTGTCGATCCGATAACAATGCAGCCTGTGCCCCGTGATGGCAAGACCATCGGCGAAATCGTCATGCGCGGCAACAACGTGATGATGGGCTATTACAAAGACCCCAAGGCAACTGCTACGGCTTTTGAGGGTGGCTGGTTCCACAGCGGCGATCTGGCGGTTATTCATTCTGACAATTATATCCAGATCATGGATCGCAAAAAAGATATCATCATCAGCGGTGGTGAGAACATCTCGACTGTTGAGGTCGAAAATGTCATCTATCGTCACCCGGATGTTCTTGAGGTTGCGGTGATTGCAGTACCGGATGAGAAGTGGGGTGAGGTAGCCAAGGCGTTTGTTGTCCCGAAAGAAGGAACGGCGCCGACAGCTGAAGAAATCATTGCTTTCTGCAAGGAACGGATGGCCAAATTCAAGGCACCCAAATATGTTGAATTCGGTGGCTTGCCAAAGACAGCAACCGGCAAAATCCAGAAGTTCAAGCTGCGTGAAAAGGAGTGGCAGGGGCGCGAAAGGCGGGTCAATTGATATAACTTCATCGTAAACGGTTTTCTGAGGCGCTTGATTCCCGGCGGCTATTGCATGTGAGGCAAAATACCTCTTTGGCTGCTTCCAATCATAGCCGCTGTGGATACATCCCTTTTATGACGGAAATTGCATTGATCAGGTCGAACATGGTCACTCACCTTCCCTCCCTCTCACAACCCGTTGACCACCCTGGCGGCGGCGCAGGCTGCCCCGTAACCGTTGTCGATGTTCATGATCGCAACGCCGGGGGCACAGCTGGAGAGCATGCTCGCCAGCGCTGCTTTGCCGCCCAGGGCAACGCCATATCCCACCGAAGTCGGCACGCCGAAGATCGGCTTGGAGGTGAGGCCGCCCATGACGCTTAATAGCGCCGCATCCAGCCCGGCCACCACGATCACCGCATCGCAGGTGTTGACTTCTTCCAGACGCTCTGCGAGCCGCCACAGTCCGGCGACGCCGCAATCCTCGAAAATTCTGTGCTCGATGCCGAGATACGCGAGGGTGCGGGCCGCTTCCCATGCCACGGAACCATCCGCCGTCCCTGCAGAGACGACGGCAACCGTGCCCTTGTTCTTCCGGGCAAGCGTCTCCCCGAAAGCCGTTCCGGACAAGGGATGGTAATCATACCCCTTTCGGATCGCTTCCGGCGCTTGATTGAACATATCCGGAGCAAGGCGGGTGAACAGTACTGGGCGCCCTGAGCCCTTGCCGAATCGGGAGAGCAGTTCCACTAACGCCTCGACCGGTTTTCCTTCGCAAAAAACCGCTTCCGGCAGACCGATCCGGGCGGTACGGGAATGATCAAATAGAATACCGTGATCCATAGTGTCTCTTCACTTTGAAGTGGATTGTTGGGTGCCGTCGCTGCATATTTTACTGTACTCCATTTCCCTGCCGCAAGGGTAGCCTGCTCTTTCATCTGGTAAGTACACTCTATGAAAAAACTTCGCTCATCGTCACGACCAACTTGAACTTTGCCGAATGGTCACAAGTCTTTGGCGATGCGAAGATGACCACTGCTCTGTTGGATCGACTGACCCATCATTGCGATATTATAGAAACAGGTAACGAGTCGTATAGACTCAAGAAGAGATCGTGATTTTTTTATCAAAAAAGGGGGTCATTTTTCGACGCTGAAAGGGGGGCAATATTCAGTGCTGATTGACAGTCAGATACTATGACGCTGACAACAATCGTGTTGAAGAGGCTCTGGGATGGGCGAGCAAGAAAGGATGGACCGTCAAAGACGCGGCAAAAGAATTGGCAAAACTTAAGGCCAACAAAACAACCGGGTCAGGGCCGCAGTCTTTGCGCGATAGCAGAAAGATCGTTAAGCAGGAAAAGAAAGAAAGCGCTGAGCAGAAGAAACGGGAAGAAATCAAGAACCTCTCTTATGCTGATATCTTCAGCAAGTATTTGATTTATTTTCAGAACAACAAGCGGTCCGCAAAAAGTTGGAAGCGGGAAGAACAATTGACCCGCCTTCATATCCTTCCGGTGTTCAAAAATACGCCATTGGGGAAAATCTCCCAGATCCAACTCGAACGTTTAAAAAAGAACATGGCAGATGCAGGGTTGACAGCCCGGACGGTTCGGTATGCTCTCGCGGTGGTTCGACAAGTGTTCAATTACGCCATCCGGGAGAGTCTGTTTTCAGGCCAGAACCCCGCAGCCGGGGGGAAAGTGGTCCGGCCCCAAGAAGACAACAGGAAAGATCGTTATCTGTCACGCGAAGAAGCCGACCTACTCCTCTCTGAGCTTGCCAAGAGATCGGGGGAGGTTCACGATATGGCAATGCTTTCACTCTTTACAGGTATGCGGTTCGGGGAAGTTGCAAACCTTAAGTGGTCAGATGTCGATCCCTTTCAGGGAATTATCATCCTTCGGAACACCAAGAGCGGCAAAAACAGACCGGCATACATGACCCCCGATATCAAAAAGATGTTTGCCCGACGCGGCCCCGGCGCACGCGACTTGCTTGTATTCCCGGCCCGTGGCAGAGAAAACAAGCCCCACTACATGATAAGCCATATCTACTATGACGTTGTTGGAAAGCTGTTCAACCAGGGAGTGAATGACAAGAAGCAATGGGTGAACTTCCACACGCTACGGCACACCTTTGCAAGTTGGCTTGTCGAGGCTGACACCAACCTCTATTTGATCAAGGATCTTCTCGGTCATTCCGATCTTAAGCTCACTGAAAGATATTCTCATATCGGAGAAAACCAACTCAAACAGGCAGTGCTGAAATTGCAGAATAGTTGAATTAGTCAATTCCGCGACCTCTTTCAAGAACCGGCAATCAAACCGGCAATTATATTTTTCTATCACTCTGTATCATATTGATTTACAGTGTGTTGATCCAATTTTCCATCCGGCAATAATTAAATAGGTGAGTAAGCATGGCAAGCGGAGAAAGCATAACATCAATGGAGCCGATGCTACCTCCAGAAAACGAGCAGCGGCTTGAGGATCTGGCCTTCGATCTGGCTACCAAGGCCAGTGGACTGGCAAGCCAGTTGCCTCAACAAGTCCGCCAGGGGATCGGAGATCTCGTTCGCTCTATGAACTGCTACTACTCAAATCTTATCGAGGGACATGATACACACCCCCGCGATATAGATCGAGCCTTGGTGCATGCCGACTACTCGACCGATCCGGAGAAACGAGCCCTGCAGCACGAAGCCATAGCCCATATCGAAGTGCAGCGGCTGATTGATCAGCAGAAAGACCCTCAAATAGAAAAAACAAATTCTGAATATCTTTTCTGGCTGCACAGAGAATTTTGCCAGCGTATGCCGGAAGAACTACTCTGGGTTGCGAATCCCGAGACAGGAGAGCTACAGCGGGTTAACCCCGGTGAGCTGCGGAAAGGCTGGGTGCAAGTAGGAAAACATATTCCGCCAAGTGCCTCGGCACTTCCCCTTTTTCTGAAACGGTTCTCCGAAGCGTATAATCCTGAGCGACTGTCACGAGTACGGCAGATTACCGCCTTGGGCGCTGCTCATCATCGTCTGCTGTGGATTCATCCATTCTATGACGGTAACGGGAGGGTGGCTCGTCTTATGTCCCATGCAACCCTTATCAGCTGTGGTGTCGGAAGCAGCCTATGGTCAGTAGCCAGAGGGCTTGCCCGCAACGTGCAGAAATACAAGGCCTTGCTCATGGCCGCCGATTTGCCCCGGCGCGGGGATCTGGATGGACGCGGGGCGTTGTCGATGCAGGCGCTGATTGAGTTCTGTGAATTCTTTCTGACCATCTGTATCGATCAGGTCGAATTCATGGCCACGCTGCTCGATCCGGAAGATCTGCTCAGGCGCATGGATCTGCATATAAAAGAAGAGGTACACGCCGGACGTTTGCCTAAAGGTTCGTTTCTTCTGCTGCGTGAAGCACTATTGGCCGGCGAGGTGCAGCGGGGTAGGACTGGTGAGATTACTGGTTACGGTGAGAGGATGGCCCGGAATGTAGTTTCTGAGCTGATAAAAAAGGGCTATCTGCAATCAGAGAGCAGCCGTAAACCGCTTATCCTCACATTTCCGATTGATGCGGTTGAGCGATGGTTTCCACGGTTGTACCCAACTGTTTGAAGATACAACCAGTGATTTTAATCGGTATTGGAACAGACAGAAATTTTCACCGGGATAGGCGGCAACTGATCATTGCAGCCGAAGAACCGTTAGACTAGCAGAAGCAGATAGAGCATCCGAAGTATCCGCCACAAAAAGACAGCCGCGCCTTTTGTCGGCAAAAACGGCGCCGTGAATCTTGAAGCAATCTGGGAGGCAACAGATGAAATATCTCAAAGAGACGGAAGAGTTCTTCAACGAGTTCTTGAGAAAGTACGAGAACGGAGAAATCCCCAGGGAACCGTGGGAGGACGAGCCGCCGTCAGAATTACACATATTCAAATTTCGGATGAAGACAACAAAGCCGCCCAATTCATTGCCTGAATCTTCGGAAGAAGAGTAGTCTTTGTCATCACACGGACTCGGGGGATGGCGGGACGAAAAGAGGTCGGTGTAGGGAAATCTGTGTCAATATAAGTCACAAGGGAGGCAACAGATGAAATATCTCAAAGAGACGGAAGAGTTCTTCAACGAGTTCTTGAGAAAGTACGAGAACGGCGAAATTCCCAAGGAACCGTGGGAGAGCGAACCGCCGCCAGAGTTACACATATTCGGATTTCGGAAGAAAACAACGCCGCAGCCCAACCCCACGCCGGAATCTTCGGAAAAAGAATAACAGACAACGAAGTTCGCAGTCAGGTTCGCAACTCAGAGGCCATATCGGAGATGCAATTTCCCGGGCAAGCCAGTCATAGAACGGAAACAAAAAGCGGCTCACCGGAGTCTTCAACGCAATGAGCAACGCAACGTTGCTGAGATCACCTAAGAAGATATCGAAGGCGCGGCGGCGAAGATGGCGGAACGAAAAAAAGGTCGGTGTGGAGAAATCTGCACCGACCTTTTTTATGCAATACAATGCAGAGGTTGTACAGGGGTTGTACAAAATACCGGAAAACAAAAAAAGCACTTACCGATTTCTCGATAAGTGCTTGAATTTACTTGGCTGGGGGACGAGGGCTCGAACCTCGATAAGCGGAGTCAGAGTCCGCCGCCTTACCATTAGACCATCCCCCAACATAGGCGTATGCGATGCGGTCAGATATATAGAAGAAATAGTAATCGCTGTCAAGAAAAAACGGTTTGCTCTGTAGCCCTCAGGAAATGACTATCCCTGCATATCCAACAACCTGATCAGTGTCGCCTGAGATCTCCCCAGAGTCTGTGTAGGTCAACACTCTTGCTTCTTTGGCACCGAGTTGGATTGCTGTGAGAAGAGCGATGGTAACAGGGATGACTCCGCACATGGTTATCCTGTTGTCCATGACAGTGCGGTACAATCCACTGGCGTCAAGGTGCTCTATCTGCTCGAGGGCGAGATGATCCTTCTTGCCAGCTGATCTACGAGACTCATAGTGGGTCATATCGCTGGATGCAACAATGAGCACCTCCTTGTCTGCGGCCGTGATCACCTTGGCCAGGGCCTCCGCTATTTCAACACAAAGAGGGTCGGAAATATGGGATATGACGAGAGGTACTATGCGTAAATTTTTCTGCATCGCCTGCAGAAAAGGGACCTGTACTTCAAGGGAGTGTTCGTAGCGGTGGGCACTTTCGTCGAATTCAATAGAGGAAAGAGTATTGTGCAGAGCTAGTGCTATCTCCGTATCAATCTCTACGTCACCTGTGGGCATTTGCCAAGTTGCCTGGCCCATGGCGACTGGTCTTCCCTGGCCATGATGATTTGGGCCAAGAATCACAACAGTTTCAGGGACTTCGACAGAGTCGAGAACCTCAGCAGCCACAGCCCCAGAATAAACATAGCCGGCATGCGGTGAAACCACGGCAATGGCCTTTTGTTTGACTCTATGTTCAGCCGGGAGCAATCCTTGGACTGCCAGGGTCAAACCTTCTGCCGTTCCAGGATAAAAGCGGTTGGCAACTGCGGGGAGTCGTTTCATGGCTTCACCTGAAAAGAGGAGTTTTTAGAAACGCTTAACGCTCCATGAAGTCCCTTTCGGACCATCCTTGAGTTCTATGCCTCTTGCTAGAAGTTCATCGCGGATTTCATCGCTGCGTTTCCAGTTTTTCTCGATCCGGTTTTTGAACCGTTCGTCAATCAAGGCAACAATAGAGTGTTCATCTATATCAAGACCGGAAAGCATTTTCTCTTTCTGCTCTGCGAGAAACGAGGCGGCATCCTGCTGCAGAAGCCCCATGACGGCCGCCAATTTCTTCAATGTATGTGTTGCTGCCTCTAGTGTGTGTACATCGATTTCGGCCGGCATCTGAGGTAATTCTTTGCAGGCTCTGTTGATTATTTTCACCATATCAAAGAGGACCGCCTGAGCTTGGGCAGTATTAAAGTCATTGTCCATCGCCTGCTGGAAGCGGCTTTCCATATCACCCAACAGCCCGATATCATTTTCTGACAGTGAGCTTTCCGCCCTAGTCCTTTCCCTTTTAGCAAGTTCGTCGACTTGAGATACGCAGGCATATAGACGTTCAAGACCAGCAGCGGCGTCCTGCATTGCTGTTTCAGAAAAATCGAGGGGATTTCTGTATTGTGTGGAAAAGATAAAAAACCGGAGAATTTCCGGGTGGTAGTTCTCCAGGATATCTCGTATTGTCAAAAAGTTGCCGAGAGACTTGGACATTTTTTCGTCGCGGATGGTGACAAAGCCGTGGTGAATCCAGCAGTTGACCATCGTATGCCCATTTGCCCCCTCGCTTTGGGCTATCTCATTTTCATGATGGGGGAAGATGAGGTCCTTGCCGCCGCCATGGATGTCAAAAGTCTCGCCGAGATATTTCCGGCTCATGGCTGAGCATTCGATATGCCATCCGGGTCGTCCAGGCCCCCAGGGACTGTCCCATGTTGGCTCACCGGGTTTTGAGCCTTTCCAGAGAACAAAGTCCATCGGATTGTTTTTCTGCTCGTTGATCGAGATCCTGGCCCCGGCAAGCATATCATCGAGATTACGGTGCGAGAGCTTTCCGTATTCAGGAAAGCTCTTGACGGCATAGTAAACGTCAGTTCCAGCCTGATACGCCATTCCCTTGTCGATGAGTTCGCTGATCAGTTCAATCATTTCAGCAATATGCTCGGTTGCCTTGGGTTCAACATCGGGACGATCAATACCGAGTCGGTCCATGTCGGTATAAAATTCCTCAATGAACCTGTTGGCCAACTCCTCGGTGGTGGTGTGCTGTTCGGTTGCCCGGTTGATTATCTTGTCATCAATGTCTGTGAAATTGCGCACATACGTGACACGAAAACCACGATATCGGAGATAGCGAACAATCATGTCGAAAGCAAGTGCCGATCTGGCGTGCCCAATGTGGCAATAATCGTACGATGTTATACCGCAGACATAAAGTTTGACGTGGCCTGGTTCCAGGGGCTGGAGAAGCTCTTTCCGACCAGATAATGTGTTGTAGATTTGAATATTCATTACAATGAAAAGAACCGCGCAAGCAGCTGAATTGGGTATTTTATAAATGAATCGTAGCGATATAGGTTTGTGCAGTGTAATTAGGTGCAGATCCCTGCAAAGGCCCGTATTGCTGCAGGCTGATCCGTCTGCATGGGACATTTCAGACGGTGGAAAATCAATTTTTCATTTCTTGCAAATACATGATCAAGATAATCGTATTGGGAGGAAAAGACAAGGATGAGTGGTGAGATTGCACATAATAGGTCTTGGCGGCAGATATTTTCCGCTTGGACGCATCCACGGGTTATTGCTATGTTTTTCCTTGGGTTTTCGGCAGGTATACCTCTTTTGCTGATTTTTTCCACGCTCTCGGTATGGTTGAGCGAGGCTGGCGCGAGTCGATCTGAGGTTACATTTTTCAGTTGGGCCGCGCTTGGCTATTCTTTTAAATTTGTCTGGGCGCCGCTTGTCGACCTTATGCCTCTGCCATTTCTCACACGAAAAATGGGGCGTCGCAGGGCCTGGCTTCTTCTGGCCCAGATCCTCATCATGGCGGCAATCTCCTGGATGTCAATGGTTGATCCCGCCGCGAATCCTGGCAATCTGACGCTCATGGCATTCGCCGCGGTCTTGCTTGGCTTTTCGGCTGCAACGCAGGATATAGTCATTGATGCCTATCGCATTGAAAGTGCTGAACAGTCGATGCAGGCCATGATGGCCTCCATGTATATAGCCGGATACCGGGTCGGCATGCTCGTCGCCGGAGCTGGTTCTCTTCTTTTGGCTTCACAACTGGGTACGAGCAAGAATGCCTATGACTATGGTTCGTGGAGAATAACGTATTTGGTCATGGCCCTTGTTATGGTGGTTGGGATCGCCACCACTCTGACAGTCGCTGAACCTTTGTCGCAGAAAGAAGGTCGGTATGTTTACACACCAGCGCAATATCGCCGGTTGTTTGCCTTGTTCGTGATGACGGCGGCTGTCTTTGCGCTGACATTTTTTATAGGTGGAGACGCTATTGAAACTCTGCAGGATTTGCTACTCCAGAGTTTCCCCCTTTTGGGCCAAGTCATTTCTTTTGTATTTGAAATATGCAGATTTGCCATGGCTGTTGGGGCTGCGGCGGGAGTGGCCCTGTTTGGAGTCAGATTGGGTTTTGTCGATAGAGAGATGGTTGTTGTAACGTACGCCTATCCGGTACAGGATTTTTTTCGTAGATATGGTTTGAGACCTGGCCTTCTTCTCCTGGCGCTCGTTGGCTTCTATCGGCTTTCCGATGTCGTTCTCGGGGTGGTGGCAAATGTCTTCTATCTGGATATCGGTTTCAGTAAGGAGGCAATTGCTTATGTCTCGCAGACATTCGGCTTGGGGATGACCCTGATTGGGGGATTTCTGGGGGGAATGCTGACCTTGAGATTCGGGGTTAACTCAATCCTGTTTCTTGGCGCGTTTCTTTCAGCAATTACAAACCTGCTGTTTATGCTGCTGGCCGGCGCCGGTGCGGATGTGGAATTTTTAGCGGTTGTGATCGCTGCCGACAACCTCAGCGCAGGGCTTGCAACAACTGCTTTTGTCGCGTTTCTTTCAAGTTTGACAAGCATTTCCTTCACCGCGGTGCAATATGCGATTTTCAGCTCCGTCATGACCTTGATGCCTAAACTTATGGGGGGCTATTCAGGGACGCTTGTGACGGCTTTTGGTTATAAAAACTTTTTTATGATGACGGCAGTTATGGGAATTCCTGTTTTGGGGTTGGTGTGGCTCGTGAGAAAAACAATAGCGAGGAGAGAAAGAGAAGCGCTGGTTTAACGTCGTTGGCTGTGAACGCCAAGATACATGGCCATGGCCTCCACTGTCTGGTTGCTCCGAAAAGCTAGGCCGGCCTGGTATTCGGCTGTATCTATCATTCGATAGCACCATTTAATGGTGGCAGTGCCGGATTGTAAAAGATCCGGTACAGAGTCATCAAAGGAGAATTGAACGACCGTATCGTTGATCAGGGGCTCATGGGTGCGCAGACGAAGTCCACCCATGCTTAAATCTATAGTGTTTGCCAAGGATGAAAAGTGTGAGGCAGTTCTGCCGGAGCTATTGAGCCGAACGAGTTTTATGCAATGGGTGCTTTCAACTCGTTCATATTTACGTCGGTTGTTGCTTGGGATTGTGCCGGCATGAAGAGAGGATGGGTTGATTGAATCGTGTCTCAGGTTGTACTGCAGACACATGGAATACTCCTCAGTTTTGCAGTACACTTCAATGTGATCATCCATCGGGATAAACAGCCCGTCGGTGCATAAGCTGCATTTAAGAGAAACAGCTGACCAGTAAGGACAAAATTTTGAATGGGTAATATGTTCGGCCATAGTCGTAGTTCACTTGATATAATCACCAGCTGACAACGCAGTTGCCGCGCCCCGTTTAATTCAGTTGCAATATATGTGCCTTTGTTGTGATTATTTCAGCTCTTTTGGCGTAATATCGTAACGTTTCAGTTTGTCGTAGAAGGCGGTTTTGCCGAGTTGCAGGTCCTGGGCTGTCATTGCGACATTTCCTCGGTTTTTTTCAAGAGAGTGCAGGATTATCTCGCGCTCAAGTTCGGCGATTTTGCCTTTCAGAGGCAGGCCATCCAGTCGTTGCAGGTAGGACATGGAAGGGTATACATGTTTTTCTTCCGCCTGCTGATCAAAAAGCAATTCATTCTCCGTAATTATATTTCCTTTTGCCATAAGTACGGCACGTTGGATGACATTCTCCAACTCCCTGACATTTCCTGGCCAGTCATGATTTAGAAGGCGTTCGATGATCGATTGCGGCAGAAAATTAATATCCTTTTTGAAGGCTGTTCGGTACCTCCTTATGAAGTGGGTTACTAAATCTACAATATCTTCCTTACGTTGGCGTAGTGGCGGGATTGAAATATTGATAATATTGAGTCGATAATACAGGTCAAGACGAAAAACTCCGGCCTGGACAGCCTTTGCCAAATCGATATTGGTTGCAGCAATTACCCTGACATCAACTTTGATCGGTGTGTTTCCGCCAACCCGGATTAATTCTCCGTCTTGCAGGACTCTCAACAAGGCACCTTGCATTCGGGGGCTGATATCTCCTATCTCGTCAAGAAAGATGGTGCCGCCATCGACAACTTCAAATTTTCCTTTGCGCTTGTTATCCGCCCCGGTGAAGGCTCCCTTTTCATAGCCGAAAAGGTCACTTTCGAGCAGAGAATCATTGATGGTATTACAGTTAATTTTTAAAAACGGTTTTTCATTGCGGTTGCTGGTCTCTCGAATAAGGTTGGCTACCAATTCTTTGCCTGTGCCGGATTCGCCGGTTATGAGGATGGTTGCATCTGATTTCGCCACCTGGAAGACCATATCACGTAACTCGCCCAGGGCTTTGCTGCTACCGACCATTGTTCCTTCGGCAGGCAGCTTTTTCAAGTGGTCTTTGAGATGATTGAGTTCCAGGGAAAGGCTGTGCCGTACCCGCTCACTTTCTTTCAGTTCATTTATTTTGCTGGTAAGAATGGTTTCAATACTGTTGTGAAAGAGCGAGAGTTCCTCGATGTGAGTCTTTTCTTCTGTCAGGTCGTGCAGGAAAAGCCAATAAAGCTGTTCACCCCGATATCCCAGAAATGGTGCCAGGGCAAATTCAATATGGTGATCATTTATCTTATCTTCATGCTTGTCAGATGGGTTTTTAAGGACTTGGCCTTTACGTACCAGGAGTAGCAGGGAGTTGATCGTGTCTTCTGCCGAGTGGGCCCGGTCATTGGATTCCCCTTCAACAAGATTGCCGAAAAAACGGATGGCGCTGGGATTCATATATTCGATTGATTTGAATCCATTGATGATGAAGACCATGGCCGGCATTACATCAAGCAGACTTTTCTGGTTGTGAACGAGTCTGGCAATATCCTGCGTTGGGCTGTCTGTTTTGTGTTGATTTGTTGCTTTCATGTTGAATAATGGTCTTGGGCGCCGGTAAAAGAATAAATTCCAGGAATTAATATCATGTTCAGTATACGCAAAAAAGGAAAAAAGGGCAGGTAAAAATTCCTGATTTGCGAAAAAGTTCTTTTTTCTGAAAGCGTTGCGGGACAGATCAGGGGCGGCTGCTCTCTTTTACTGTTGCCGTGTTTTAGGTGTCGAGGCGGCTGCTATTTTTTCCGGCCAGATGAAAGATTGCCGACCGGTTTTTATCCGGATCCAATCAAGAGCTTTCTGCACAGAAGGTCGCCTTGTGAGGGTGGAGAGGAGACGGTGTTTGCCGGGAAAAGTCAGGAGGGAGATACCAATTATGATAGTTAGAATCCCCTGGCCAGGGAGAAAAAGCATGGCAAAACCGGCCAAAAACAGCACGCTGCCGACAAGATTACGCAGTACAAACCAAAAGGGACCGCGGAATGGAAGTCGAGTTTTTGGGATGGTTGAAGAAGTGTGTCTGGAAAAATAATCATGGGGTAATCTGCTGATAAGCCAGGGGATAACCGCCAGGCTGATGAAAAAAGTGCAGAGCGAGAGAAATCCGAGCCAGCGCAGGACTGGCTCAATCGTGTGCCATGGAGCATTCCACATAGCAAGAATTGGCTGATCAACAAAGAGGTTGTGTATCCTGTTCATCGAGGAGATGATCTGTTCACGAGTCTTTTAAAGTGATGAAGAAATCACAGAGAGATCTTTACTTGGCCGGAGAGAAGGCATCAAGACGTATCAGGGTCCGATTATGAGGATTGTTGGCCTCAGAAAGTACTTTGGTCTCGGATTCGACAATGACCTTTTCGGGGGCAATGCCGAGTTTGCCTGTCATCAGAGAGTGAACCCTGATAGACCGTTCCCTGGCAAGGTCCTCAAGCATTTTGTCATCAATGACAACTGGCTGTGGGAGAACAGGTTTGAACTCGTTTGCCACATGGGGTGGCGGTAATGTCCCGGTCTTTCCAGATTTTCCGGATACTTGCTGCTGAGCCTTGCGCCTTTCCAACTCCAGGACTTTATCATGCTCCCAGGCGGTCTTGCGACGGGTATTTTCCTGACTGACTCGCTTTGCTTCAATCTCCTCAAGTTGCTTTTTTAAAGCATTGCCATCGATTATCGTATCGGCGCAACCGGTAATCCGGAGGCTGATAGCGGGATGAGCAGTCAAAAAAGTAGCAAAGCGAGAAAGAATTTTCTGGCCATTATCGGAAAGGATAAAACCACCGGGTTGGAATTCAGCGAATTCATTACCCACAAGATCGGTGAAATCACCGGAAGCGAGCAGGAGTGGCGATACCTTGGTTTTAATGAGTTGCCGCTGGAATGAAGTAACTGCAGTAGAGATGAGTGTTTTCCCAGTTTCTGCTTCGGTGCCGGAAGGAGTTGTGATGAGTTCTACCTGCCCGTCGCTGTTTTTGAGCAGGGCCAGAGTCAAGGCTGCATCGGTATCAGTTGAAACTGGCTGGACATCCTTGAAAAGAAAGTGTGCTGTATAAGTGGCTCGGGCCTCGCT
>JAIFKM010000204.1 GCA_020049575.1 Desulfobulbaceae bacterium | reverse complement strand
TTTTTCCCGACAGTAATGTTGAAGTTGGCTGGAAACGAAGGGAAGGCTTGCCCTTTCCTCGCTGAATCTGGATGCACTGTCTATAATGACAGACCCTCCGCCTGTCGAACCTATCCTCTTGAAAGGGCTGTAGACAGAAAACCTGAAAAAGGAAGCAACCGTGAATATTTCTTTTTGACTCATCATCAATATTGTCTAGGCCATAACGAGGAAAAGTTCAATACAGTCAGGGCGTGGATTCGTGACCAACGACTTGTTGACTACAATATGATGAATGAACTATGGACAGAAATGGATACTATCTTTGCCGGGAATCCGTGGCAGGGGGAAGGATATGGTGGCCCGAGGCAGCAGCTTGCTTTTATGGTCTGCTATGATATTGATGGCTTCAGAAAGCTTGCCGCCGAAAAAAAACTTATCGAACAATTTGCTCTGTCAAAGGAAACACGACGTTGCATTGCTCAGGAAGATACAGAACTTCAGAAATTTGGTTTTGAATGGCTTAAGCTGCTTTTTACTGGGAAATCCTCAATTGTGAAAAAATAGTAAGATCTTTCCACAGGGCTCAGCCTAGTGTTGCTATTGTTACTGCACTATGGTAAAAAACGATGTTATTTAAACGTCAGGGAATAGGTTCTCTGGCAAAATTTCAACACTCTCATACACACATCTTCAAGAAAACTGGTGTCACCTACGGTTCGACTGCTTTGCAGTCTTGACTGGGCAAGTGATGAAGAGAAGATGGAGGCCAAACCAGGAAACGGAGGAAAAATGGCAAATGCAACTGTAAAGGAAATGCTGCAAGCGGGACTTCACTTCGGTCATCAGACCCGTCGTTGGAATCCTAAAATGAAACCGTATATTTATGGACCGCGCAACGGCATTTACATTATAAATCTTGACTTAACTAAACGTCTATTTGATAAGGCCTGCACTTTTGTAACGCAGGAAGTAAAAAAAGGCGGAAGCATTTTGTTTGTTGGAACAAAGAGACAGGCCCAGGCAATTATCAGCGAAGAAGCCAGAAAATGCGGTATGTTTTATATTGATCACCGATGGCTTGGTGGCATGTTGACAAATTTTCAGACTATCAAGCGTAGTATTGATCGATTGAAAGCAATTGAATCGATGCAGGAAGACGGTTCCATCAACCGTTTCCCCAAGAAAGAGATTCTTCTCATGGAAAAGGAGAGGATCAAACTTGAAAGAAACGTTGGCGGCATAAAAGACATGAGGAATCTTCCAAGTGTCATTTTTATCATTGATCCGCGCAAAGAATCAATTGCCGTCTCAGAGGCGCAAAAGCTCAATATCCCTGTCGTAGCTGTTGCTGATACCAACTGCGATCCTGATGGTATAGATTATTTGATACCTGGGAATGATGATGCAATTCGTTCCATCAGGCTTGTAAGTTCTATGATCGCCGAAGCAATTTTGCGTGGACAGGCGGAACGTGATGGTGACAATGCTTCTGAGGAAGCAATGGCTGCTGCAGTCAATGACACAGGAGTTGCGTTTATGGAGGAATCATCTGCCGCGGAAACTGAATAACTGTCCCGGTTGTTCCCCCTGCAGGAGAACTGTCATAATATGTATATTTTTAAAAAGGGGCGTCTTGTGACTGCCCCTTTTTAATATTTTTAGCCAATTGTCTTCCTGAGAGTGTCAAGGTCGCAGACTGGCGAACTTTGGAAGAAAATCAAAATTGACATTTAAAAAATTAATTCACGGAGGTTTACCATGAATATCACAAGTCAGATGGTAAAAGACCTGAGGGATAAAACTGCCGCAGGTATGATGGATTGTAAAAAGGCCCTTGCCGACACCAATGGTGATATGGAAAAGGCCGTGGACCTGCTGCGCCAGAAAGGTCTTGCTGTTGCTGCAAAAAGAGCTGGCCGTGCGACGAGTGAGGGCGTTATAGAGACCTATATCCATGCAGGTGGAAAGTTGGGTGTCATGGTCGAACTTGGCTGTGAGACTGATTTTGTTGCAAAAAATGACTCATTCAGAGAATTTGCTCGTGATATAGCAATGCATATCGCCGCCACCAATCCTGTCTCTATAAGCCGTGAAGATGTGCCTGAAGCCGTACTGGCCCGGGAAAAAGAGATTTATATTCAGCAGGCCATGGAATCCTGCAAGCAATCTAACAAACCTGCAAATATTGCCGAGAAAATGGTAGTTGGCAAGATCGAAAAATATCTATCGGAGATCTGCCTACTTGAGCAAAAATTCGTCAAAAACGACAAGTTGTCCATTCAGGACCTTTTGAATGATCTGGTCGGAAAGATGGGTGAAAACATTTCCATCAAACGTTTTGCCCGTTTCCAGGTAGGTGTGGAATAAAAAGCGCTTACTTCCAGCAGATGGCTCGACCCCTGCACCATCCCCGAAGATTTTGTCAGTCAACCATCACAAGCTGCCCATGAAGAGGTAGGGAGAACTGTATGCCAATAAAGTACAAAAGAATCCTTCTGAAACTCAGTGGTGAGGCGTTGATGGGCGAAGATTCCTATGGTATCAGTACCAGGGTTTTGGAATTTGTTGCTGCCGAAGTAAAGGAAATAATCGGAATGGGAGTTGAGCCCGGACTTGTCATAGGCGCTGGGAACATCTTCCGAGGTGTCGCAGGTGCCAGCAAGGGGATGGACAGGGCAACCGCCGACAATATGGGTATGCTGGCCACTGTTATGAACAGTCTCGCCATGCAGGACGCTCTTGAACGCTGCGGCGTCATTACCCGAGTCATGTCGGCAATTCCCATGCAGTCCGTGTGTGAACCATATATCAGACGCCGTGCAACCCGACATCTTGAAAAGGGGCGAGTTGTCATTTTTGCCGCCGGTACCGGGAATCCATATTTCACAACCGATTCTGCCGGTGTTCTGAGAGCTCTTGAGATTGATGCCGATGTTATCATTAAGGCGACTAAAGTTGACGGCGTTTACGATAAGGATCCTGTGAGTGAACCTGACGCGGTCAAATTCGATCACCTCACCTATGACGATGTTCTTCGGCGAGGGCTCAAGGTTATGGATGCTGCAGGAATCGCGCTGGCCAAAGATGATGACAAACCGATCATGGTATTGAATATGAACGTTCCTGGAAATATCAGGAAAGCTGTCTGTGGAGAGCAGGTGGGTACGCTGATCAGTTCACGGTAGTCAAGTGGTATCTTTTTTGCGTAACAGGTGATTGATATGAATGACGTGATATTTGAAATGGCTGAGAAGATGGATAAAAGTGTTGATACCTTCAGGGCCGAATTATCGAAGGTGCGAACAGGCCGTGCCTCTCTTGGACTTCTCGATGGTATCACAGTCTCGGCCTACGGGAGTCAGATGCCTCTCAGTCAGGTAGGGTCGCTGACCATCCCGGAGAGTCGGATGATCGCAATTCAGCCATGGGACCCTCAGATGTTGCCAGCCATCGAAAAGGCAATCCTGAAATCTGATGTCGGCCTGACCCCGGCAAGCGATGGCAAGATTATCCGTCTCAACATTCCGCAGTTGACTGAAGAAAGACGTCGGGATCTGGTCAAACATGTAAAGAAAGTTTCCGAAGAATATCGGGTTGCAGTACGCAATATTCGACGAGATGCCATCGACATTCTGAAAAAACAGAAAAAAGATAAAGAAATCTCAGAGGATGACTTGTTCAAACTGCAGGACGAGGCACAGCGGGAAACCGATCTGTATATGAAGAAAATCGATGAGATTACCGCAGCCAAAGAAAAAGAGGTGATGGAGGTCTGATCATTTCTGCCTGCGCAGCGGTCACCAGAAGAACCAGGTGACCCTGCTTTTTCCTTTTGTCTTGAGTGGTGTATGTCCATAGACTCTGTAATTGACCCCAAGCGTCTTCCCAGGCACGTTGCTATTATCATGGATGGCAATGGACGTTGGGCAGAGAAGAGAAATGAACCCCGCTTGTTTGGTCATAAAGCAGGAGCTGACTCTGTGCGTGATATAGTCGAAGCTGCCAGAGAACTGGGTATACAGGTCCTGACACTCTATGCCTTCTCTTCCGAAAACTGGAGTAGACCAGCAAAGGAAGTGAGTGGACTCATGTCCATACTGGAAAAATTTCTCGTTTCAGAGCTTTCCCGGATGCAGAAAAATGGAATCCGGCTTTCCTGTATCGGTGAGTTGGAGCGTCTGCCAGGCGGTGTTCGTCAGGCGCTTGTCGACTCTATCCGGAAAACATCCGAGAATACTGCAATGACTCTCAATCTTGCATTGAGTTACGGAGCGAGAGATGAACTGGCCCGGGCTGCACGGCTTCTCGCCGAGGCCTGTGTCAATGGCAAGATGCGTCTCGAAGAGATTACCGCTGAGGCTATTTCTGCCCACCTCTATACTGCCAACCTCCCTGACCCCGATCTTTTAATCCGCACTGGAGGCGAGGCCAGACTATCCAATTTCCTGCTCTGGCAGCTGTCCTATGCTGAAATCTTCTTTACCAGTGTAATGTGGCCTGATTTTCGTAAGGAAATATTTCTTCAGGCAATTCTCGATTTTCAGCAGCGTGAGAGACGATTCGGTCGGATTGGGGCTCAGCTCATCGAGAGCCCAAAATGAAACGTTTAGTTCCAGGGATCCTGATAGCCCTCTGCTGGTTTTTTCTGCTGTACAACGGCTCACCCTCGCTTTTTGCCGTCGTCATGATACCCGTCGCCTTCTGGGGGGCGGATGAATATGTCAGGATGGCTGGTTCAGGTCGCTTTTCACTCCTGCAAAGACTCTTTCTAGACAGTTTGATCACTGTTCCGGTGATTCTCACGGCTGTTATCCCCGGAACGGCCGGTATGACCGGCGGTATAGTCTTTTCGTTCACGATACTTACTCTGTGGTGTTTTTCTGTCTATGGGCGATATGCCGACTGCTACGATCTGTTTTGCAGGTTAGTTTTTGGTATTGTCTATATCGGCGTGCTGGGTGCCCACATTATTGCGCTACGGTTCCAGCCCGAAGGGGGCAGTTGGTTGCTGGTATTGACAGCAGTCACGGCAGGCTCTGATTCGGGGGCGTATTATTTCGGACGAGCATTCGGCAAAAGTAAACTCTGTCCGAAGATCAGCCCCAATAAAACTCTGGAGGGAGCTCTTGGAGGTCTTGTTACTGGATTGGCAATGGCCATTGTTTTTGCTCAGATTTTCCTTGCCGAACCCCATTGGCCATTTCTCATCGTCGCTGCTGTGATACTCACAGGAGCCGGGATTGCCGG
>JAIFKM010000016.1 GCA_020049575.1 Desulfobulbaceae bacterium | reverse complement strand
CCCCGGCCGTCCGCCCTTTCAGATCAAGGCCAAGGGCCTCGCCCACCTTGCAATAACGAGGACCGGCCTCCCGGAAATTATAGGCCATGACAGGCCCGAGCAGGATGGCATTGCACTCCCCATGCGCCAGATCGAGCAGGCCGCCGAGACTGTGGGCCATGGCGTGAACCGCGCCAAGGCTGGCGTTTGAAAATGCCAGGCCCGCTTCAAGACTGCCGAGCATCACCCAACCACGCAGTTCAAGATCGTCAGGATGTTCCATGACCTGGGGCAGATACGTGCTGATCAGCCGGATAGCCTCAAGGGAATGAAGGTCAAGCAGAGGCGAGTTGGCCGTCGAGACGTAGGCCTCGATGGCGTGGACCAGCGCGTCCATACCGGTGCAGGCGGTGAGGTAGCTGCCCATTGTCAGGGTGGCCGCCGGGTCGATCAAGGCCACGTCGGGGACCGTCGTCTTGCTGATGATGGCGATTTTACACTGCCGCTGCCGGTTGGAGATGATGGCGAACTGCGAAACATCGGCGGATGTCCCCGCCGTCGTCGGGATGCAGATCAATGGCGGCCCAGGAATCGGTACTTTGTCAATACCTTCGAATTCCAGGATATTTCTGCCATTGGCCGAGACGATGCCGATCCCCTTGGCGCAGTCCATGACACTGCCGCCACCGACCGCGACAATTACATCACAGTTGTGATCGGCATAAAACACAGCCCCGCTCATCACCTCTTCGGCCCGGGGGTTCTGCGATACCGCCGAGAAGACGTACGGATCCAGGCCCTCTTCCTCAAGACAGGAGGCCACGTTGGCGCAGCAGCCGACATCAATGATGCCCTGGTCGGCCACGACCATGACGCGCTTTCCACCGAAATTCCGGGCATATCTCCCGACCAGGCCGATGGCTCCGGAACCGAAGACGAATTCAGGGGCCACGAATTTGCGCAGTTCAAGCATAGTCACACCTCCCCGGCGGCCGCTCTGCCAAAACATCCTACCCGACCGACAGCAAAAAAGTTGTCCAACATGCCAATCCACCTCCATTATCAGCCTTGGCGGGGACAATGTCAAGCCGGAGCCTCCTACGTAGATTGAACATGAAGGCAGGAAAAACGGGGCAGGAAGAGCAGAAATAAAAAAAAGGACCTGCTACGGTTTGTTGTAGCAGGCCCAATATGTAAAAGCCGCAAGGGCCAGAAGAATATGTCGATGTACTGGAAATACGCGAATGAGTCCTGACCGGTAAGGCAGCACGCTTCAGGCGTGTCAAAAAATCAGGAAAACTCATATAACACAGGCATTCAGCCCCTGCAACACTTATTTCGCTCTTTTTTCACATCCGCCACTTTCTCTTTTCAGCAGATGTATGATAGTCTCAAAAGAGAACAAACCCGCTGTGGCTTTGACAATACCCGCAGTCAGGCAAGGCTGGCTGAAGAATTCCATTTGACGAGGAGCCCCCCATGAAACTCGTGCACAAAGAAGTGCCTGTTGAATTTCTCACCGCGCTTCCCGAAGGCATCAAATATGTCCAGAAAAAGGGCAAAGACTTTCTCGTCATCGAGCAGCTCTACTGCCGCGATGGCCACAGCCTGATGGCCGACCACGTGCGCCTGCACGGCGAGCCCTCGGTCTGCCTCGATGCCAAAATCGGCAGCCATCGGGGCCGCATATTCGTCGACGCCTTCTGGGGCAGTCACGACAAACTCTACAGCTTCATTCCCACCGAGATCGATCTGCACAGCTTCACCGAGGCCTATTGCCCGCATTGCGGCATAAGCCTCATGACCGAACGGCTCTGCACCTACGGAGGCTGCGGCTGCACCCAGGCCATCGTCCTGAACCTGCCCGGCGGGGTCAACAAGATCATGGTCTGCGCCAGGCTCGGCTGCCCCGACCATGAACTGATCATCCAGCAGGTTCCCGAGGAAGTTACCCGCAAGCTCCGAAAGATCAATTATTTCGGTGAAATCCAAGACGATATGTTCAGAGGAATCTGAGATGGCAACGGAAGAGAAGAACTATATCGAGATCAATCCGCGGCGCTGCAAAGGATGTGCGGCCTGCGTGGTTGCCTGTCCCAACGACTGCATCGAGGTGGGCTCCGAGATCAACCAGATGGGCTATCAGTTTGCCCGTTTCGCGGTGAACAAGTGCATCGCCTGCGGCATGTGTTTTTATACCTGTCCCGAATTCGGGGCCATAACGGTCTACAAGAAATCACGGAAGGGGGCCTGATATGGGTAAGCATCTCATGAAGGGCAACGAAGCGGTGATCTACGGCGCGCTGCTGGGTGGCGCAACCCACTATTTCGGCTATCCGATCACCCCCGCCAGCGAAATCGCCCATGCCGCCGCCAATCTTTTTCCCCGTTGCGGCAAACATTTCCTCCAGGCCGAGTGCGAAGTCTCGTCGATCAGCATGCTCTACGGCGCGGCTGCCGCCGGGGCGAGGGTCATCACCGGTTCTTCCGGTCCTGGACTCTCGCTGATGGCCGAAGGGCTGTCCTATCTCTCGGGTTCCGAGCTGCCCTGCGTGGTGGTGGATGTGCAGCGAGCCGGGCCTGGCCTCGGCTACATCTGGCCCGAGCAGGCCGATTACAACTTTATCGTGCACGGCGCCGGCCATGGCAGCCACAGCGGCGTGGTCCTCGCCCCGAATTCCGCCCAGGAGATGTGCGACTTCACCTACAAGGCATTTGAACTGGCGGAACGCTACCGCTGCACCGTATTCGTCCTCTCAGACGCCTATATCGGCCAGATCATGGAACCGGTCGACCTGCCCCGGCAGATCCAGAGCAATCCCCACAAGGACTGGGCCCTCTACGGCGATGCCGAAAGCCGGCACAATCTGCTCTCGTCCATCTACCTGAAGATGGAGGAACTCGAGGGCCACAACCAGCATCTGCAGGATAAATACCGGCGCATGGCCGAGGAAATCGTCGATTTCGAAGAGTTTGAAACAGCAGATGCCGACTATCTCTTCGTCGCCTACGGCATCACCTCCCGGATATGCCACTCGGCCCAGCAGCTGCTGCGCAATAAAGGCATCAAGGTCGGTATGCTGCGCCCGAAGACCCTTTTCCCCTTTCCGGATGTCCGCCTGCGTGAACTTGCCGGTCAACTGAAGAAGATCATCGTGGCCGAGCTCAGCAACGGCCAGATGGTGCGCGATGTCCGGCTGGCCGTCGAAGGCAGGGTGCCGGTCGATCTCTACAACTGGATGGGCGGACGCATCCCCTCGACCGAAGAGATCGTCCATCGCCTGGAGGCGGAAACAGGTGGCCTATAACAGAGCGGCAGACATGGACCAGCCGGAGACATGCTGGCCGGCGTCAAGCCATCCTGTTTTTTCATGGAGAATAAAGAAATGCACACCATAAAACACCAGAAAGCCCGATCTCTCTATCCCACCTTCGAACGCAAAGCACCCGGGGCCGAGGTCAGCCATTACTGTCCCGGCTGCGGTCATGGCACCGTCCACAACCTGATCGCCGAGGCCATCGACGACCTCGGGATTCAGGACAGGGTTGTCTTCTGCTCGCCGGTCGGCTGCAGCGTCTTCGCCTATTATTACTTCGATGTCGGCAACATCCAGTGCGCGCACGGACGTGCCCCCGCCGTGGCCTCGGCCATCCGCCGCACCCACGATGACGCCATTGTCATATCCTATCAGGGCGACGGCGATCTGGCCGGGATCGGCATGAGCCAGATTGTTCATGCGGCCAATCGCGGCGAAAACATCACGGTATTTTTCATCAACAACGCCATTTACGGCATGACCGGCGGCCAGATGGCCCCGACAACCATCCTCAACCAGAAGACCGTCACCACCCCGAGCGGCCGCCATGCCGCCAACGAAGGGTTCCCCATCGGCATCTCGGAGATCATCAACAGCCTGCACGCCCCGGTCTTCGTCGAACGGGTCTCCCTGGCCACCGCCCCCAAGGTCATGAAGGCCCGCATGGCGATCCGAAAAGCCCTGCGCAATCAGGTGGATAAAAAAGGGTTTTCGCTCGTTGAGATCCTGTCCCCCTGCCCGGTGAACTGGAAGATGACAGCGGTTGAGTCCAGGCGATGGCTCGAAGAAAATCTGGAACCGGTCTTCCCGGTCGGCAATCTCAGGGATCTGGCAAAGGGCCCCTTCGACAGGGTGGATCGGAAGAAAGCAGGCCGGGTCAGCGACCGGAAAATCCTGGAGATCCTCGGCGTCGATGAAAAGGAGGTGCACACCAGTTCCATCCACCTCAAGGAAGAGCAGAACGTCAAGATCGCCGGCTTTGGCGGCCAGGGCGTGCTGTCAACCGGCATCCTGCTGGCCAACTGCGCCATCGCCGAGGGGCTCCAAACCACCTGGCTGCCATCCTACGGCGCAGAAATGCGCGGTGGTACGGCCAATGCCAGTGTCAATATTTCGCACGAGGCCATCGGCTCGCCGATCGTCTCATTCCCCAACGTGCTGATGGCCATGAATCTTCCCTCGCTTGACGCCTTCGAGGATACCGTGCGGCCCGGCGGCTGCATTCTCGTCAATTCCTCGATGGTGCCCCGGCAGGTCAGGCGCACGGATGTCGCCGCCTACCATATTCCGGCCACCGATATGGCCAACAACATCGGTTCGCCGCAGATCGCCAATGTCATTCTGCTGACCGTCTACGCCCTGGTCTCAGGCGCGATCACCCTCGAGACCCTGCAGAAGGTCATTCCGCTGTCAATAAAACGCAAGAATCTGGTGAATATCAATATGAAGGCAATCGAAGCCGGCATTGCCTGGCTGGAGGAAAACAGGAAGTAAAAATGGGGGAAATGGGGAAAGTCCTTCTTTTATGAAAACTCCGCCAAGAGATTCTCGTCCTTCCGCAACGACCGTCATTCCCGCGAAGGCGGGAATCCAGAGAATCTACAGCTGAGTTTCATTGCCACGTTGAGTCCAGTCATTCTCTCTCAGAAATGAGTCTCTGTATCTGAGCTTTCAAGGGCGGCAAGTCCTCGTTGACAGTTCGCCACAGAACATCCGTATCAACACCAAAATACTCATGAATCAGGACATTTCTCATTCCCTTCATTTGAAGCCAGGGAATATCCCTATTTTTTTCCTGGATAGCATCTGGGATATGATTTGCCGCTTCCCCAATTATTTCAAGGTTACGAATAACCGCATCAATTGTCTTTCTATCTTCTGTCCAGGAAGAATACTCGAGACCTTTGACATACTCTTCGATGAGGCCCAACGCTTCGTTTAT
>JAIFKM010000124.1 GCA_020049575.1 Desulfobulbaceae bacterium | reverse complement strand
CACATCCATTCCCGAAGCTGCATGACTTTGATAACAGGGCATTTGCAAATCAATTGTTTCTTCCGGATACAACCAACACACCAAAACCTCCATTTCGGTCATGTATCTCAATCCTTTTGCTGAATAAGTAGACTAGGCAGAGCCAACAAAAACGCCGACTCATTTGAGTCGGCGTTCAGAAAAACCAAGGAATCTTCAGTGACTATTCCATAAGGGCCTTGCGGCTCAAACGAATTCGGCCTCTGTTATCCACATCTAGGACCTTAACCTCCACCTCGTCACCTTCGTTGATCACATCTGTAACCTTTGCAACCCTTTTGACATCAAGTTCAGAGATATGGATCAGACCATCGGTGCCGGGCAGTATTTCTACAAACGCGCCGAAATCCTTGATAGT
The DNA here is from genome assembly GCA_020049575.1 of Desulfobulbaceae bacterium. GTDB lineage: Bacteria > Desulfobacterota > Desulfobulbia > Desulfobulbales > Desulfocapsaceae > Desulfoprunum. The sequence goes on along the minus strand of JAIFKM010000124.1, from coordinate 17,424 downwards.
CTTGACAATACCCTTATAGACCGCACCAATCTCCACCTCGGCGGTGATTTCCTTGACCCGCTGGATAAGCGCCTCTGCCAAAGTTCCATTGACGGTGAACATCTTAACAAGTCCTGAATCATCGACTTCTATCTTGGCATCGTACTGGGCCGAAAGCTCTTTGATGATCTTACCGCCAGGGCCGATGATATCACGGATCTTGTCTGGATTGATCTTATGGACAAAGTATTTCGGGGCATGTTCGGCGACCTCTTCTCTTGCCTGCCCAATACCCTTCTCCATCTCTGAAAGAATATGGATGCGGCCGGCCTTGGCCTGCGCCAGGGCGCCAGCCATGATAGTCTTGTCCACTCCGTCGATCTTAATATCCATCTGCAGGGAAGTAACGCCGTGTTGAGTTCCCACAACCTTGAAATCCATGTCGCCCAAGTGATCTTCATCTCCAAGAATATCTGAGAGAATAACGACCTTCTCGCCTTCCTTGATCAGACCCATGGCAATTCCTGAGACCGGACACTTGATCGGAACACCGGCATCCATCAGGGCCATGCTGCCGCCACAGACCGTCGCCATGGAAGAAGATCCATTGGATTCGAGAACTTCTGAAACGATGCGGATTGAGTAAGGAAAATCCTCTTCGCTGGGCAGAACTGCTGCAAGCCCACGCATTGCCAAATTTCCATGGCCGATGTCACGGCGGGAAGGACCGCGTAGGCCTCTGGCTTCTCCGACACAGTAGGGAGGGAAATTATAGTGCAGCATGAAACGGTTATTTTCTTCGCCTGTAAGGGTTTCAACCCTCTGCTGATCCCGCTCACTACCGAGTGTGGCAGTGACCAGGGCCTGGGTCTCACCACGAGTGAAAAGGGCGGAACCGTGGGTCATGGGCAGATAAGCGACCTCGCAACTGATCGGTCGAACCTGATCAAAGGTACGACCATCGATCCGGATTTCCTGATCAATGATATTGGCCCGCATGAAGGATTTCTTGAAGGAAGACAATAATTCAGCTATCTCACCGGACCGCCCGCCAGTCTCATCGAGAGTGGAGATCACAGTGGACTTGAGTTCAGCATAAAGTGCGCTTCTCTCCATTTTATCGGCGGTGGAGACAACTTTTCCCATACCGGCAGCGGCTATTTCCCGAACCTTTGCCAGTAGCGCTTCGTCCACTACCACAGGTTCAACCTGGCGTTTGGGTTTGCCGTTTGTCTGCTGCAGATTCTCCTGCAAGTCGATGAGCGGCTGCAACTGCTCAAAAGCATAAAAAATCGCCGAAAGAACAATATCCTCGCTGAGTTCATCGGTCCTGCCTTCTACCATGACAACAGCCTTGCGGGTGCAAGCCACTATCAAGTCCATGGTCGAATTTACAAGTTCCTTGGCAGTCGGGTTCAGGATAAATTCACCGTCGACACAGGCAACCCGACCTCCGGCTACTGGTCCTTCGAAAGGTACATCCGAGAGTGTCAGGGCGCAGGAAGCGCCAGTAAGGGCAAGAACGTCGGGATTATTCTGTTGGTCAGCTGAAAGAACCGTGGCAATCACCTGGGTTTCAGCACAATAGCCGTCGGCAAAGAGCGGTCGTAACGGACGGTCGATAATCCGGCAAGTAAGGATTTCATGTTCACTCGGCCGACCTATTTCACGACGAAAATAATTCCCGGGGATGCGGCCTACTGCCGCGAGTTTTTCCTGATATTCAATGGTCAGCGGCAAGAATCCCGCATCAGGTCTGTTCTCCTGAGCCCCAACTACCGTAACGAGCACTATGGTTCCACCAGACCGCACTACGACAGAACCTGATGCCTGTTTTGCTAATTTGCCGGTCTCGACAGAAATTATCTTTCCGCCAATTTCAGCTTCTACTTTTGTAAACATGTTTTCTCCAGATGTTCAGCATCAGGGAAATGCCCAGCGCCATTATCCTGACTGGATTATCCACCAGCCCCGTATGCTCTTTTTTAATCGGATTGCCTCAAATAACAAACACCTCAGCCTGCTCCAGAGAACCGGAGCAGGCTGAGGTGACTGCATGGCACTGACGTATGTACCCACACGATACTACACCAGAAGTACTGTACTATTTGCGAAGACCTAGCTCCTGGATCAACGATCTGTACTGCTGCAGATCCTTTTTCTTCAGGTAGTCAAGGAGACTGCGACGCTGGCCTACCAGCTTAAGCAGACCCTGACGTGAATGATGGTCTTTTGCATGAGTTTTGAAGTGTTCTGTCAAATACTGGATACGGTCGGTAAGCAGGGCTATCTGCACTGCTGAAGATCCGGTATCTGAAGGATGAATTTTAAATTTTTCAATTATTTCGGTTTTTTTCACTGCTGTCTGGGCCACAACGATCCTCCTGAAGCTGTATGCTAACTCTATTATAAATTCGAAATCCTGTGATGGTCAATTGATCACCCGGTGTCCTCCAGACGTTTTCTGGAACTACCCGGTGTACGCGCCATGAATAGACCGTCCCCAAAGCAAGGTGGCGTCCCCCGGGAATACGGTGCTCTCCATGTTAATACTTCTTCTGCTACACTATCGAACTCGCCTGATTATTGCAAGAGTTTACACGCTTGCTCAAGGGACATGGCAGAGTTCATAACTTGCTCCCTGACATCTTCTGCCGAAAAAACATCTCCGGGCAGGCATTGTTCAATCGAAAAACAGCCGCTCCGAGTTCTGCGCAATTCTTTGAGATATGCGCCGCAGCCTAGTCTTCTGCCGATATCGGCTGCCAGACTCCTGATATATGTGCCCTTGCTGCATACAACCCGAACACACAGCAAAGCCTCATCACCCTGAAGATCTCCATCACCATCTGTCCGTTCAAGCGTTCGAATAGTGATGTGCCGCGCTTCCTTGACAATCTCAATACCCTTGCGGGCATAATAATATAACGGACGCCCTTTGTGTTTCAATGCCGAGTAGACCGGCGGGGCCTGCAACTGCTCACCTCGAAATTCATTGAGGCATTTTTCGATTTCAGCTGCGGAAATCCTGCCAACCGGCAAACGCTGTGTCACCCTTCCTTCAGGGTCAAAGGTATCTGTCTCAACACCAAGGCAGAGAGTGGCAAGATATTCTTTTTCCCCCTGCATGAAAGAAGAAATGTGTTTGGTTGCAGAACGTCCGGCACAGAGAATAAGCAAGCCAGATGCAAATGGATCCAATGTGCCCGCATGACCTACTTTTTTTATACCAAGCACGCGCCTGAGCCTGTGCACCATGGCAAAAGAAGTAGGACCCGCCGGTTTGTCAATCAGAAAGACCCCCGCCTCAAAATGTGGCTGCGTGGCCTGATCAACAATCGGCTTCACTTCGATTGGCAGATCTTCAGGCACCAATTTTTCCTCTATCGCATCTTTCAATATCACGGCTCAGTAAAGCCACAATTTCGGCCCGGATCTGGTCGACCGATTTACCGTTCAAACGGAAACCTGCAGCATTACGATGTCCGCCGCCATGAAAAACTTTGGCGATTTCCGAGACGTCGCACTCTCCTTTTGCCCGCAAACTCACCGAGAGTTGGTCATTTTGCCCTTCCTTGATAAAAACTGCGACTTTAGCAGTACTCAACGAGCGGGGATATTCTATAAAACCTTCAACATCCTGTAATTCAGCACCACTTTGGCGGAGCATTTCCTGCGAAACATGGATACAGGCAATCTGGTCTGAGGCGTACAATTGCATGGTCGCTAAAACAAGTTCCAGAAGCCTGAGTCGGGAAAGGCTGAAATTATCATAGAGGTGGCAGGCTATCTCTGCCGGTTGCACCCCTCGTTCAACCAATTCTCCAGCGATGTGCAAGGTGCGGGCATGTGTTGAGTCGTACCGGAACGAACCAGTGTCTGTACAGATTGCCACATAGAGATTATACGCGCAGGCAGATGAAATCTCCACCCCAAGGGCCATGGCCAACTCATAGACCATCTCGCCAGTTGATGACCGCGTGGGTTCAACCCATCGATATTCGCCGTAATCCTTGTGGGATTTATGATGGTCTATGACGAGAAACGGTGTTATTGCCAGCAGTTCTTCTTTATATTTACCCAAGCGATTGTCGTCGCCGCAATCAAGGGCAATGGCAATCGTACCGTCGCTATCCTGCCTGATAAAATCCTGCAGGGCTTTGCGATCCGATTGAATTCGGCATGCATCAGGCAGAAAGGTGTACAGTTGAGAAACAGGCTCTTCGAGAAAACAAAAAACTTTTTTCCCCATGCAGTCAAGGATATTAGCCAGACCGAGTAGAGATCCCAAGGCATCGCCATCTGGATGGACATGGGTCAGCAGGACAAAGCTGTCCTTCTCATAGATGCTCCTGGTAATTGTTTCAGGAATTCTCCTCACCTCGCGGCCCCTCTTTTGCGATTTCCTGGAAAATATTCTCGATATGTTCTACCTTTTCAGAAACTTCGTCATACCTGAACTGTAGATTCGGCGTATATCTCATGTTCAAGGATTTGGCAAGATGACTTCGCATAAACCCTCTGGCCCGATCAAGGGCCGCTTCAACCCCTTTGACTGCTTTTTTATCGCCAAGGACTGTAAAGTAAACCCTGGCATATTTCATATCGTCGCTGACCTCAACGCGAGAAATATGCACATTTACCAGTTTCTGATCCCGCACCTTGGTCAAAAGCAGAATCGCCAGTTCTTTGCGGATGACATCAGCGACCCGGACAGAGCGTTTCTGCTCGCTCTTGCCAAGTCCGATGGAATCGAGTGTTTTCTTAGGGTCCCAACTAGCCACAGTGCACCATAATTAATCGAGTGTCGCTTCAACTTCGAGCATGACAAAGGCCTCGAGGTTGTCACCAATTTTCAGATCGTTGAAATTCTCGACACCGATGCCACATTCATAGCCGGTCAGGACTTCCTTGACATCGTCCTTAAAGCGGCGTAACGAGCTGATCTTGCCTGTAAACAGCACCACACCTTCACGCAGAACCCTCACTCCGGCGTTCCTCTGAATCTTACCATCGGTTACGGAGCAACCGGCAATCGTACCAATCTTCGGTACATGAAAGATTTCGCGAACCTCGGCATTGCCGATGACATTTTCCTTGAAGGTCGGCTCAAGCATGCCCACCATTGCTTTCTTGATATCGTCCAAGGCGTGATAGATGACATCGTAGGAACGTATATCGACATTTTCCTTCAGGGCCAACTCTTTGACTTTGGCAGTCGGCCTGACGTTAAAACCAATGATAATGGCCTCGGAGGCTGAAGCCAGAAGAATGTCGGACTCGGTGATAGTACCGGTTCCTTCATGCAGGGCCTTGACCTTGATCTCTTTGGTTGAAAGTTCTTCGGCCGCTTTGGCAAAGGCCTCGAGCGTACCCTGGACATCGGCCCGGAGAACGACCCTCAGTTCCTGAACTTCACCTTCGTTCATCTTCTCGAAGAGTCTATCGAGCGAAATCTTGGTATTGGCACCCAGTTCCATTTCCCTTGCCTTCAGTGCCCGAGCACTGCTGACACTCTTGGCCATCTTTTCGTCGGTAACCACGATAAACTCATCACCCGCCGAAGGGACGCCCGACAGTCCCTGCACCTCTACAGGAATCGAAGGTCTAGCCTGTTTGATTTGGCGCCCTTTGTCATCGAGCATGGCCCTGACCTTGCCGCTGTGCTGACCGACGACGAAGAAATCACCTGTCCTGAGTGTTCCTTCCTGAATCAGAACAGTCGCTACGGCTCCTCGGCCCTTGTCAAGCTGCGCCTCGATAACTCGGCCTTTAGCCTTACGGGTAGCATCGGCTTTCAGTTCGAGCATCTCGGCGACTAGCTGTATGCTTTCCATAAGATTATCGATACCAATATTTTGCTTGGCCGATGTTTCGCAATAAACTGTCTGGCCGCCCCACTCTTCAGGTGCCAGGTTCAGGTCTGATAGTTCTCTCTTAACTCGGTCGATATCGGCATTGGGTTTATCAATTTTATTCACCGCGACAAGGATAGGAACACCAGCCGCCTGGGCATGGTGAATGGCCTCGCGTGTCTGATCCATAACGCCGTCATCCGCGGCCACCACCAGGATAACCAGATCGGTGATCTGGGCTCCGCGGGAACGCATCTCGGTAAAGGCCGCGTGGCCGGGAGTATCGACAAATGTCACGTCTCCAGCGCTTGAACGAACATGATAGGCACCGATATGCTGGGTAATGCCACCAGCCTCACCAAGCGCCACATCCGTCTTGCGAATGGCATCGAGGATGGAAGTCTTACCGTGATCGACATGGCCCATAACGGTGACAACCGGTGAGCGCGGCTTGAGATCACCGCCAACCTCGGCCTCTTCAAGCATCTGGATACCGATTTCCTCGGTAATTCCCTGCTCGACCTCGTAACCGAAATCAGTGGCGATGAGCATTGCTGTTTCGACATCGACAGCCTGATTAATGGTCGCCATGACCCCTAATGCCATGAGTTTTGCGATAACCTCACTGGCCTTGATCTTCATGCGACTGGCCAGTTCTGCCACGCTGATAGTCTCAAATATCTTGATCCTTCTCTTACTGGCCTTCATTTCAGGGGCTGGCGGCAAAGCCTTATCGCGCCCTTTTTCTTTTTTCCCTCTTTTACCCGAACCACGAGACGGATAATCGCTGCCGAAGTGGGTAAATTTAACACTTTTTTTACCTTTCTTGACACCGCCCTTGCCAGACCTCCAGCCTTTTTCCTCAGTCTCCTCGACGATGGCGGGCACACCCCGTTTAGCCTTTTTCTTGGCACGCGATGCCTCATCAGAAACAACTCCAGCGACTGCGGCAGGTTCAGCAATCACCGGCTTTCCGCCAACTCCCGGCTTTTCGACCGCAGCTTTCTTTTTGAACCGCTGGGCAGGTGTCTCTTCTTCGACTGGGATCTCTATCGTGCCGACAACCCGAGCAAAACCTTTACGTGCAGGAACAGTCCTGTCTTTTTTGACAACCCTTTCCGGAAAGAACTGTTTGGTCTCAAAGGTCTGCACTTTTGCTGTCTCGGGAGAAACTGGAGCGGGTATTTCAGAAGGCGATTCCGCTGTCCTGCTCGTTACGCTATCAGCAGAAACAGCAAGAGGTTCCACCGCAGGCACGGCAGAAACCGGATCGACAGGTTCGATGATTTCACTCGATGGCTCTGTCGAAGCCTGTTTTTCCACTAGTTGCGTCGGCAAAGCAGGTATCTCTTTCGATTCCGCCTGCGGCATAGGTTCCCGCTCGGTGCCTTCAGGCTGCTCGACAACAGGTGTTTTCTCTTCAGAGACGGTCTCCAAGTGTTCAGCTGCGGATTCATCGGATTCTGTTCTGGGCCGGCGTCGGATAACGGTAGTTTTTCGCTTAACGACCTCGGGCACTCTCTCGACGGTGATCCGCTTCTCAACCAAATCAATGTTGGCCTGCTTAAGGACCGTATTGCGGATCTTTTCAGCAATATCGACATCAACTGTAGAACTCGGGCCCTTGACATCAAACCCCTTCTCCTGCAATTTGTCAGCCAATGCCTTGCTGCTCATGCCAGCCTCTTTAGCCAGCTCATAAACCCTCACCCTGCTCATTCTCTGCTCCCGTATATCCTTCGCTCCAGCGTCCTTTACTCAGAGAGATTTCCCCCGTTTCCGGAATTTCACTCATCTGGGTCATTATATCGGCTATTTCCCTAAAGGCGAAATATTCTTTTCCATTTTTTCTTCTGGTTCGTAAACTTATGGAGACACACTTCATTGTGGCAGCAATATGCTCCTCGCCCACTGGCATGACCGCTGGGATCAAAAACTGGCTGCTCGTCTCTCCAGACGAATCTCTGCAAGGCGTTTTTCTGCTTTTTTTCGCCGCAGCCGATGCATGTTCTGATCGATTCAGCCACTGCGCACTTTACACCTGATCGTCCTCGATCTTCCCGGCATCGTTCATTTCCTCTGCCTCCTGCGGAGTATCTTCCGCAGTGTCAGAGGCTTCGCCAGGGATATCTTCCTGCACAGCCTCAAATGCATCGCCGGATACATCTTCCTGAATGGACTCGACCACTGGAACCACCTCAGGCATTTCACCAGTCATTTTCTGGGCGGCCTTGATCAAATACGCCGCGAATTCATCATCAATCGCCCGGATAACAACAAGATCCTCGGCCTTGCTCCTCGCCAGGATCTGAGCACTGATAATTCCTTTGGCAAAGAGTGCATCTGCCAGCGTCTCATCGACACCGTCTATTGCCAGAATTGATCGGTAGCCCGGATTCTCAAGGTTGGCATAGCGCTGCTCACTTTTCACGTCTATCCGCCAACCCAGTAGTTTCGAAGCCAGGCGAACATTCTGCCCTTGACGGCCAATTGCCAGTGAGAGTTGATCGTTTGGCACCACAACCAGAAGCGAGTGGGCGTCCTCGTCCACCATAACCATGCTCACTTGGGCGGGCGCAAGTGCATTGTAGACGTATTTTGCCGGATCAGGGCTCCAGGTCACGATATCAATGCGCTCTCCCTGCAGTTCCTGAACTACATTCTGCACCCTTGAACCTTTCATACCGACACAGGCGCCGACCGGATCGACATCGCTCTCTGAGGAACTGACGGCTATCTTGGCCCGAAATCCGGGTTCACGGCTTACGGCCATGACCTTGACGATCCCTTCAGAAATCTCAGGAACCTCCATCTGGAAAAGCTTGGCTAGAAACTCGTCACAAGTCCTCGACAGCACCAACTGGGAGTCTCTGGCGGTCTGACGCACTTCCATCAGATATGCCCGGATACGGTCACCCTGTTTGAATGAGCGCTTCGGGATCTGATGATCCTTGGGCAGGATCGCATCCGTTCGTCCAAGGTTGATAATCATATTGCCACGGTCAAAACGCTGGACAATGCCACTGACGACCTCACCGAGACGATCCTTGAACATGTCGAAGATGACCTCGCGCTCTGCGTCCTTCATCTTGTGAATGATGACCTGCTTCGCTGATTGGGCTGCTATCCTTCCGAGATCAGTGATGTTTTCCATCTTCTCGCCAAGTTCATCTCCCAACTGGACTTCAGGATCGAGTACCTTGGCATCTTCAAAAGAAATTTCGGTCTGTTCGTCTTCGACCGCCTCAACGACATTTCTGAACTGATAGACCTCCACTTCGCCAAACTCTTCGTTGTAGCGAACCTCGATCTCCCGCCGACTGCCCAGCTTCTTCCGGGCAGCAGACTGTACTGCCTCTTCAATAGCCTCAATCAGCAACCGCTTCTCAATCCCGCGATCTCTGCTGATCTGGTCGATTATGCGTTTCAATTCCGATAGCATTCTCTTACCCCATCAGTATTACATCTCTTCATTTGGAGAATATGTGTATTTATAAAGTGTGCTCAAACGAGCCTGTCACGAGCATTACAACGACAATCTGGCCTTGCTGATCTGTTCAATGGTAAAATGCACCTCTCCACCACCCTCAGGTAGTAGCGTAACAGAATCTTCGGTTATTTGACCGATAGTCCCAAGGAAAACTTTCTGTCCGTCCTGGCTCTCCCGCAATCGTACCCTTGCCTTTTCACCGGAGAATTTCTGAAAATCAGCCAGAGACCTGAGCGGCCGTTCAAGGCCGGGCGACGACACCTCAAGATGATAGGCATGATTGATCAAATCCTCAACATCCAGGAAGCGACTCACTTCACGGCTCATTTCAGTGCAATCATCCAAGCTGACTCCGCCCTCTTTGTCGATGAACAGGCGTAAGACCCATCCATGACCTTCTCTACGAAATTGCACTTCAACCAATTCCAGCCCCATTGACGGCAGGAGAGCCTCGGCAAACGCTTCAATCTTGTCGACAATAAATTCACTCATCGCTCTATCGCCTCAACCTCTTCAGTGTTGCAACCGGTGGTCAAAAAATCTGCAATCAATTTTTACTTGTTTTATCAAAAAGAAGGACCATAACTCTTAAAGAGAGAGCTTCCTTCCCTCTCTGGAGTACAGACATAAAAAAAAGCGGGCAGAGCCCACTTTCGAATGCCTACCTGCAAAAAAAGCAGGAGGTATACGGTACAGAGAGATCACTTGACACTTGAAAAGTCTCAAGCCCGATCTCAAACTGGAGCGGGCAACGAGGCTCGAACTCGCGACCCCAAGCTTGGGAAGCTTGTGCTCTACCAACTGAGCTACACCCGCACCAAACAACTAGCGCAAGCAATCAAACATATATTAGAGGAGTTGTCAAGAAAGAAGGGAGAATGGAGGGTGTCACACATTGACAACGGCAGCTAATCGGCATATTCTAATGTCATCCTGGCCGTTCCTTTTAACAGTTAATGCCGTCTAAATTAACACGAGAGAAGAAAATTATGATAAAGACTTTTGTATCAGTATTTACTGTAATTATTTTCGCTTTTTCGACAAACGCTTTTGCTTGGCGTGGATATGATGGACACTCCTATAGGGGTGGATATTACGGGCATTCTCATTATAGGCCGTACAGTTACCCGAGGTATCATGGCTATTACGGCCATCACGGATACTACGACGGCCTCGCGGGTCTGACAGCCGGCCTGATTATCGGTTCTGCCGTGACCTACAGCATGCTTCCGCCTCCGCCAAGAACCGTATACGTTGCCCCGGTGACCTACCAGCAGCAGGTTATAGTGACGCAACCCAGAGTCTGCACCGAACAGCGGATGGTCAGCGGAGAATGGCAACGCAGTCCCCATGACGGCGCTACCGTCTGGGTGGCTTTCCCCTACCCGATGACCAGGAGTTTTCAGGTGCCCTGTTATTAATTACACGGTTTTCAGCAAACTTTACTCTAGAAAGCGACACAGCTGGCTCGCATGGCTGTGTCGCTCAATTGTTTCTCAAGGCGGCACAGAATAAGAGATTTTTCCCGGAGGACACCGTCTCACCAAAAAGACAGAGTGTGACAAATCGGCTTTCTCGAGTATTTTCTGTCTTGTCACCAACGTCCTTCAAACTGCCTCTTTCCCAAACAAAACAATTACAGGAATACTACGGATGTCAGACTTCTCCCCTCGCGCTCTTCCTTTGCTTATTGGCAGCCTGCCCATGGACAACCATTCCCTGGCCACTGAACTCATTTTTTCCTGCACTCCCGAGATTCCGATCTGGCCACAACTACCGATGTATCAGGAAGAAGGGATGCTGCGCCAGTTTCTTCCGGGCTTTCCCGGAATCACTGAAAAAAATGGAAAAGTATTTATTGATACTGATGGCACCGGTTTTGAAGAAGAACTCCTCGCATTCTATGAAGAATATCTACAGATCACCGAGGGCGTAAGCGATATTGATGGATCCCGTTTTACCCTCAGTCCCGCAGTCGCCCAAGGTTTCTTCTCATTTCTTGAGTCGGCACGACAGCACAAGGAAAATCTGATTGCCCTCAAAGGCCAGATCACCGGCCCCTTCACCTTTTGCACCGGCGTGGTCGACCAGGTCGGCAGGGCTCTGTTTTACGATGAGCAATTGCGGGACGCAGCCATCAAACTGCTGGCTCTCAAAGCCCGGTGGCAAACCCGAAAAATGGCAGAAATTTGCAAGAGGACACTGCTATTTTTTGATGAACCCGCACTCGCGGGCCTTGGCTCATCAGCGTATATCACCATTTCTGCCGAAGAGATCACCGCCTGTCTTGCCGAAGTCTTTGCTGCAGTGCGGGCCGAAGGCGGCCTGACCGGCGTGCATGTTTGCGCCAATACCGAATGGTCGGTCATTTTTGACTCCGGCCTCGATGTCCTGAGTTATGATGCCTACAGTTATTTTGATAAACTCATTCTTTACCCTGAACACCTGCGCAGTTTTCTTGAAAAAGGTGGCATCCTTGCCACCGGCATTGTGCCAACCACGCCTGAATATATCGAGATTGAATCAGCGACCTCTCTGGTGGCCAGATGGCATGAGCAGTCAGCCCAACTGGAAAAACTCGGCGTCCCTCGGCAGACTGTCTTCCAGCAGACCCTGATCACCCCGAGTTGCGGCACAGGATCGATATCAATGGCCCAGGCAGAAAAAGTCCTTACCTTGACCCGTGAAGTTTCGTCGATGATCCGCGCAACTTTCTAAAAAGGAATGCCGGATCAGACAGATACTGCATTGAGACCCGCACACTTGCTTGTTCCACTTGTTTCCCGGTCGACATGCACGGGAAACAGCTGAAAATGCTGGCATCAGAAATACCCGCAACTCGGCCAATGAGCCTGACCCATTTTCATTCGATAGCCAGGGAACAAATTGAACAGCACCAGAAAATATCGGCGTGCCGGGTAGCCAACCGGCGGTTTATTTTACAACCTATGTTTTCAATGACTTAGGCGAAAACCTGTAACAGTTCACCAAGGAATATTCTGAAATTCTATTTGACAAACTCCACCCGGACCTATACAACAACTGACTGTTTTCCGCCCGGATCCGCCACCCTCCATGGGCCGTATCTCACACTTTGGCATATCGCAACAATCTGGAAACACAACTCTTTCGTCCATAACTACGGGACTTTTGTTGCCGACAGCCTGGCAAAATTCCGTGAGACAGACACATTTCTTTTTGTCTCTTTCCAATAGCCTGAAAATGACAGATAAAATTCTTATTATCGCAGAAAAACCGAGCGTTGCAGCCGACATTGTAAAGGTTCTTCCTGGCAAATTCGAAAAGGCCAGAACCCATTATGAAGGAGAGAAGTATATTGTCTCTTTCGCAATCGGCCATCTTGTGTCCATTTGCTATCCGGAAGAGATAGACCCGGTATATCAGAAGTGGGATATCGATAAGCTGCCTATCCTGCCGGAGTCTTTTCCGCTGAAAGAGCTTCCCGACACGAAGGGTCAGCTGAACGCCCTGCAGAAACTCATCCGCCGCAAAGATGTAAAAGAAATCATCAACGCCTGCGATGCCGGTCGCGAAGGTGAATTGATCTTCAAATACATCATCAATTTCGTCTGGAACAACTCTGTCGGACAAAAAACTTTCAAGAGATTGTGGCTCCAGTCCATGACTCGCGATGCCATTAAAAATGGCCTCGCCAACCTGCGTTCCAATCAAGAAATGCTGCCGCTCGAAGACACGGCGCTCTGCCGATCTGAATCAGACTGGCTGATTGGCATCAATGCCACCCGGGCACTTACCGGATTCAACTCCAGGAGGGGCGGTTTTTTTCTGACTCCCTGCGGTCGAGTGCAGACTCCGACGCTGTCACTCCTGGTAAAACGAGAGAAGGCACGCCAGGGTTTCGTCCCCCGGGCATTCTGCACACTCCTGGCAACGTTCTCCTTCACCGGACAGAGTTACCTGGGAAAATGGATCGATCCGCAATTTTCCAGAGAAGAAAATGACAGCTACGAGCGAGCAGACCGAATCTGGGAACCAGAAAAGGCTGAGGGCATTGTCTCTCGATGCACCGGCAAACCTGCGGCAATCGAGGAAACAAGCAAAAAGGCAAGCCAGCGCTCCTCCCAACTCTTCGATCTCACCTCTTTGCAGCGCGAGGCAAACTCCCGATTCGGCATCTCCGCCCAGAACACGCTGACAATCGCCCAGTCCCTCTATGAACGCCACAAGGTCCTCACCTATCCGAGAACCGACAGCCGGCATCTGCCCGAAGATTATCTGGAGACAGTCAAGCAGACCTTCAAGACCCAGACCGAATGGCAATTTGGCCAGTTTGCCGAAAAAGCCATCCGTGAAGGCTATATCCAGTTCGACAAGAGGATCTTCAATAACAGCAAAGTAACTGACCACCATGCCATTATCCCCACCACTACCCTTTCCGCCAATCTCTCCGAGGCAGAATTGAAGATATACAGGATGGTGGTGCAGCGCTTTCTGGCGGTCTTCTTTCCTCCAGCGGTCTATCTCAATACCCGCCGCCTGTCGGTCGTCAGCGACGAGACTTTTCTCACAGAGGGAAAGATCCTCCTCGATGCCGGCTGGAAAGCCATCTACGGCCTTGCCGACGACGACAGCAAAGACCTGGTGCTCACCGCCATTCCAACCAATGCTGAAGTCTGCTGTGCCAGTATTGAAAAAAATGAGCAGGAGACAACACCGCCGCCCCGGTTCAACGAGGCGACACTCCTTTCCGCCATGGAGAACTCCGACAAGCTCATCGAGGATGATGAACTTGCCGATGCCATGAAAGAGCGAGGTCTTGGGACTCCGGCAACCCGTGCGGCTATCATCGAGAAACTCATCAAAGAGAAGTATGTCGTCAGAGAAGGCAAAGATCTAACCCCGACCGGCAAGGCATTTGAGCTCATGGCCCTGCTTGAGGCCATGAAGATCGACGTTCTGGCCTCGCCGGAAATGACCGGCGAATGGGAGCACAAACTCAATCGGATGCTCAAGGGAGAATTTTCCCGCCAAAAATTCATGGAAGAGATCCGATCTCTCACCAGCCACATCATCTCCCAGGTCAAGAATTTCGATAAAACCGAGAAACAGGAAGAAGCCCCCTTCAGCCCGATAGACGGCAGGCGATTCTTTTCCTCGCCGACTGCCTATATATCGGAAGACAAAAAGATTTCCATCCGAAAAATCCTGGGCGGCAGGGTTATGTCGGATGCCGAGATTGCGCTTCTCATCAAAGGAGAGACTCTCGGACCCTACAGCGATTTCAGATCAAAAAAGGGAAAATCGTTCACTGCCTCCGTCCGTCTGGTCAACAACAAGGTTGATTTTCTCTTCGCCGACTCGACAGACAGCCTGGATGTCGAATCAATCCAGCAGGGGGAACCGCTTGGTCTTTCGCCTCTGGACGGCACCCGGGTTTTCGAGACACCGGCCGCCTATATGTCCGAGTCGGCCATGGTCGGCGACGAGACCAAGGGATTGAAGATAAGTAAAATTATCCTGGACAGGGCCATCAGTCCGATTCATATCAAGCAATTGCTGGCGGAGGGCAGAACGGAGTTGATCAAGGGATTCATCTCAAAGAAAAAACGCCCATTCGAGGCCTTCCTGCTGCTTGCTAAAAACGGCAAAATTACCTTTGAATTTCCACCGCGAACCCCGAAAAAACCTCAAAAATAAATTGACAGCCCATGGAGAAAAGGGCACAAATAACTATGAAACAACTAAAAAAAGAGTTCCGCGACAAGAGCGGCCATGACATCGCCAGACTGTGCGCCGAGATCGCTCTGGATAACAAGGCCGAGGACCTGGTCGTCCTCGATGTGCGTGGCCTTGCCTCCTTCACAGATTATTTTGTCATCATGACCGGCAGATCCACCCGGCATGTCCAAGGCCTGGCGGAGGCCATTGAGAGCGGAATGCGCTCCAAAAAGCTTAAAACCTCCCACGCCGAAGGACTGCAGGAAGGCATGTGGGTCCTACTTGATCTGGATGATGTGGTCGTGCATATTTTTTATCACGAACAGAGAAAATTCTATGATCTGGAAGGCCTCTGGCACGACGCTCAGCGTGTTGAAATCTCCGATCTGGAACAGAACAGCACCCTTCCGTAAATCATTATGTGTCCCCTTTCCACCCGTTCCGCACTCTAACGAAGTCATCAGACTATCACCATGCAATACTTGAGCACTCGCGGCGGCATCCAGCCGATATCATTCACGAAAGCTGTCATGATGGGCCTTGCCGAAGACGGCGGTCTACTTCTACCGAGGACAATACCCCGCATCGACAGCCAGACCCTTGCTGCCTGGAAAGACCTCGGCTATGCCGAATTGGCCTTTGAGGTTATGTCCAGATTTATCGACGATATTCCAGCCAGCGACCTGAAAGCCCTGATCAACCGGTCCTACACGTCCTTTGATACCCCGGAGGTGACTCCTCTGGTCCACTACGGCAATCTGCACATTCTCGAACTCTTCCACGGACCGACCCTGGCCTTCAAAGATGTCGCCCTGCAGTTTCTCGGCAACCTTTTTGAATACCTGCTTGGCAAAAGCGGCGAGGTGCTCAACATCCTCGGCGCGACCTCTGGCGATACCGGCAGCGCTGCCATCTATGGTGTGCGTGGCAAGGAGAGAATCCGTATTTTCATCCTCCATCCGCACAAACGGGTCAGCCCTGTCCAGGAAAAACAGATGACCTCTATCATGGACGGCAATGTCTTCAATATCGCCATCCAGGGTTCTTTTGACGACGGACAGGCAATCGTCAAGGAGATATTCAGCGATATAGAGTTCAAAAACCGGATGAACCTCGGGGCTATCAACTCGATAAACTGGGCCCGGGTTCTGGCGCAGGTTGTCTATTATGTCTACAGCTGTCTGCATATTGCCCGGCATGAGAACGATGGCTCGCTGACCTTCTCGATACCGACGGGCAACTTCGGCGATATTTTCGCCGGCTTCATCGCCAAACGAATGCTGCCTGAAGGATCCATCCGCCAACTCGTTCTTGCAACCAACTCGAATGATATCCTGGCTCGATTTGTCAACAAGGGCGACTATTCCCTTGGAAAGGTCGTACAGACTTCCAGCCCGTCAATGGATATCCAGGCTGCCTCCAATTTCGAGCGGTATCTTTTTTATCTCGTTGACAAGGAACCTGAGCGTGTCAAAGAATTGATGCTCGAATTCTCCACGACTGGCAGGATCGACCTTTCTGTCCACCTGGATCAGATTCGTCGGGATTTTGCCGCTGCCGCAGTTTCTGAAGAAGACGTCGCCTCAACTATCGCTGATTTTTATAACCAGTATGATTACGTCCTCGATCCGCATACCGCCGTCGGCGTCAAAGCGGCAATGCTCTACCAGAAACCCGGGATACCGATGATCTGCCTGGCGACCGCCCATCCGGCAAAATTCGGCGATGCCGTCGAAAAAGCCATCGGCCGTCCGCCTACCTTTCCTGAATCTCTTGCCGGCATCCTCGACCGTGAATCACGCTGCGAACTCATGCCTGCCGACAGTAAAATGATCAGGGCGTTTCTTGAGAAACACGCGCTCAAACCGTGAGTATGAGTCATGAAAGCCATGTGCGGGCAGTCTTGGAATGTGTCGAGTTCTGCCGGCACAGGTTCGCCGCTCTACCGGAAACGGTCATTCAGCTGGGAACCGGACTTGGCGATTTCGCCGAACGGATCAGCATTGAGCACTTGATCCCCTATAGAGAAATACCCCACTTCCCCCAGGCAACCGTCGAAAGCCACCAGGGGAATCTGCTTATCGGCCGCCTGAAAGACCGGCCGGTCGCCGTTCTTCAGGGTCGATTCCACTATTATGAAGGATATTCAACACAAGAGGTGAGTTTCCCGGTCAGAGTCCTTTCGTTGCTGGGTGCACGAACCTTGATCCTGACCAATGCCGCTGGCGGCATCAACCCGCTCTTTTCCCCCGGCACTATAATGGTCATCCGAGATCATCTGAATTTTTTGGGCGAAAATCCCCTGCGCGGACCTAATGTCGATGCCTGGGGGCCACGCTTTCCGGATCTATCCGAGCCCTACCAGCCCCTACTCATCAAAAAAGCCGTCGACTGTGCCAG
>JAIFKM010000068.1 GCA_020049575.1 Desulfobulbaceae bacterium | reverse complement strand
AATATCGGGGTGATCGTCCCGGAGATCCGCAACACCTTCTTTTCCACGGCGATCAGCGGTATCGAGGAGGTGGCCTACCAGGCCGGCTATACGATCATGGTCTGCCAGAGCAACGATACCTATGAACGGGAGGTTATCAACACCCGGGCCCTGGCCGCCAATCGGGTGGCAGGAATGCTGGTGTCGATGTCCCAGGAAACTACCGACATTGAACATTTTCGCACGGTAATGCGGCAGGGCATTCCAATGGTGCTCTTTGACAGAGTCGCGGAAGACCTTGAGGTGAGCAAGGTCATCGTCGATGATTTCGAGGGGGCCTTTGCTGCCGTGTCCTACCTGATTGGTACCGGCCGGCGGCGAATAGCCCACTTGGCCGGTGCTTCCTCCCTCTATGTCAGCCGCAAGCGCCGGGAGGGGTATGAGGCTGCCCTCAGGGAGCACGGGTTGTCCGTCCGTCCGGAATATATTCTCAGCGGCGGCTATCACGAGGAGGACGGCAGGTCAGGCATGCGCAGCCTCCTGGCCCTGGGAGAGCCTCCCGATGCAGTCTTTACGATCAATGACCCTGTTGCTATCGGGGCTTTCCTGCACCTGCGTGAACATGGTCTTGCTGTTCCCGGCGATATAGCCCTGATCGGCTTTTCCAACAACCCGAATTCGGCCCTGATCACCCCGCGTCTGACTACCGTAAACCAACCGGCATTCGAAATCGGCCGACAGGCGGCATCGCTGTTGTTGAAAAATTTCATTGCCGGAAACACTTCGCCGCCGCCGGTCGAGACGATCATTTTGAAAACGCAGCTGATAATCCGTGAATCCACATGACAGCCACCTATGAAAGCATTGAAGTCGGTTGCTTAAGGAGTTGAGAGAATGGCACAGGTTGAACTGAGCAAGGTCAGCAAACAGTTTGGCGCAACGAAGGTCGTGCGTGGTATCGACCTGAAGATCGAGGATAATGAATTCATCGTCCTGGTAGGGCCTTCCGGTTGCGGCAAATCGACGGTCCTACGGATGATCGCAGGCCTTGAATCGGTCAGCAGCGGCGAGATCCGCATAGGCGACAGACCAGTCAATCAGGTTGCCCCCAAAGACCGAAACGTGGCCATGGTCTTTCAGAATTACGCCCTCTATCCGCACATGAGTGTTTATGAGAACATGGCCTTCAGCCTGAAAATGGCCAAGGAATCGCGAGATGAGATCGAGCGCAAGGTGAGGGAGGCTGCCGAGATTCTTGAGCTCACGCCTTATCTTGATCGCAAACCGGCTGCGCTTTCAGGTGGCCAGCGGCAACGGGTGGCCATGGGCCGGGCCATTGTCCGCAGTCCCAGTGTCTTTCTCTTCGATGAGCCACTCTCGAACCTCGACGCCCAACTCCGTACCCAGATGCGCATGGAGCTGAAAAAGCTGCATCTGAAGATGAACACCACGACGATCTATGTAACCCATGACCAGATTGAAGCCATGACTCTGGCCGACCGCATCGTCATTCTCAAGGACGGTGAGATCCAGCAGGTGGGTACGCCCATCGAGGTTTTCGAGAGGCCGGTGAACCGCTTTGTCGCCGGCTTCATCGGCAATCCGCCGATCAATATGCTGTCGGCGACGATCTCTGGCGCAGGCCCGGGCACTATGCTGGCAATGGGCAGCCTGCATCTGCCGATTCCGCCCCAGCCCGCCTGTCACGACGGCCAGAGGGTCCTGGCGGGTATCCGGCCCGATGCCATCGAGATAGGCAGTCGGCTGGTTGGCCTGCGGACTGACTGGCATGTCCAGGCGGAGGTGGTGCTGGCAGAAATTCTTGGCGGCCACTCCCTGCTCGAGTTTACAGTCGGCGATATCTCCATGATCGCCGAACTCGAAGGCAGGATAATAGCCCGCCCGGGGGAGAAAGTTGCCCTTGGTTTTGATCTCGATCGCCTGCTCCTGTTTGATCCGCAGTCTGGTCTGGCGCTTCGTTAAGTTGTTATACGGCATGCGGGAATGAGCCCGCCCTTATCAAACCACATCGAGGAGGAACCTATGAAAAAATTTATCACTCTCTGCTGTGCCTGCGCGGCGATGCTGATGCTGCTGACGGCGCCTGTCGCTTCGGCCAAGGAGCTTTCCGGCAAACTCGAGATATTCTCCTGGTGGGCCGGCGACGAGGGTCCGGCCCTGCAGGCCCTGATTGACCAGTACAAGGCAGCCAACCCGAAGGTTGAAGTGGTCAATGCCACGGTTACCGGCGGTTCCGGTGTCAACGCCAAGGCTGTCCTGAAGACCCGGATGCTGGGCGGCGAGCCGCCCGACAGTTTTCAGGTTCATGCCGGCCAGGAACTGATTGGTACCTGGGTCAAGGCTGATCGCATGGAAGATTTGACCTTCTTGTTCAAGGAGCAGGGCTGGGAGAAGGTCTTTCCGGCAGGTCTGGTTAAACAGATTGGCACCGACAAGGGTATCTGGTCGGTACCGGTGAACATCCATCGCTCGAACGTCGTCTGGTATGTTCCGGAGAATCTGAAAAAATGGGGAATTGCTGCTCCTGCCAGCTGGGATGAATTCTTTGCCGCCGCCGAGGTTCTGAAGGCTAAGGGCATTGTACCGCTGGCTCTGGCCGAGAACTGGACGATCAATCACCTCTGGGAGTCGGTAGCGCTGTCTGCCATAGGCGTGGAGAACTGGGAGGCCCTCTGGTCTGGAAAACTGGCCTTCGACAGCCAGGCAGGGGTCAAGGCCTGGCAGCTTTTCGGCAAGGTCCTGGAGTACACCAATAAGGATGCCGCTTCGCTTTCCTGGCAGCAGGCGACCGATATGGTGGTCGATGGCCGGGCAGCCTTCAACATCATGGGCGACTGGGCGGCAGGGTATATGACTACCACCAAAAAGCTGGTTCCTGGTAAAGATTTTGGCTGGGCTGCTTCTCCGGGAACAGGCGGCAAGTTCATGTTTCTGGCGGATTCCTTCGGCCTGCCGAAGGGCGCCCCGAACCGCGACAACGTCATTGCCTGGTTGACCCTGCTTGGCAGCAGGGAAGGCAGTGACGCCTTCAATCCATTGAAGGGGTCAATCTCCGCCCGAACAGACAGCGATCTGACCAAATACAATGTCTATGGCCAGTCCGCCGCTGCCGATTTCAGTAAGGATCTCATCGTTGGCTCACTGGCCCACGGTGTTTCGGCCAATGAAGGATTCATGAACGATTTCGCCTCGGTCATGGAGATGTTCTTGAAATCACGGGATGCTATGGCCGCGGCCAAGGCAGCCCAGCAGATCGCCGTGAAGAACGGTATCGGCAAATAACTCAGTCAAACTGATCATCCCGCCCCGGCCAAGTCGGGGCGGGTTTTCCGAGAGCGACCATGAGAAACCACGATCGGATCAAGGCCCTCTGCACCCTTTCTCCCTCGATCATCCTGATCGGGATCTTTGTCTACGGCTTTATCGGCAACACCTTCTGGATCTCCCTGACCGACTGGGGCGGGGTGGCCTCATTGGCCGAAAATCCGGTGAAGAATTTCACTGGTTTTGGCAATTATACCGAACTGTTTGCCGGATTCCTCGGCGGCAGTTTTCGGCAGGATCTGGTCAATGCCGTCTACTATTCGGTATCACTTCTGGCCGGGGCCATAGGTATCGGCCTTTTTCTTGCCGTGCTGCTTGATAACAAACCGGTGGGTGAGGCCTTTTTCCGCACGGTCTTTCTCTATCCGATGTCCCTTTCCTTCATCGTCACCGGCACCATCTGGCGCTGGATGTTGTCTCCCCAGGGCGGGGTCAACATCCTGCCGACCTACGTGGGACTAGATCCTCTGCAGTTTCGCTGGCTGTCCTCGACTGAAGCAGTCATGGAATTTGACTGGCAGAACCTGCTGCAGATCGCCCTCTACATCCTGGCGGCGGTGTTGATTATCTGGGGATTATGGCAGGTCAAGCAGCAACCGCGCCGGGCCATGAGCCGGCTGCTGGTGCCGGGCGTGGTCCTTGGCGGCGGGGCCTGGCTGGGTGGAGATATTCTCCCGAAAGCGCTCTTCATGGAGGAAATGCACGGCTTCAACCTGGCGACGCTCGGCATCATCATGGCCACGGTCTGGCAGTATTCAGGCTACACCATGGCCTTGTATCTCGCCGGTTTTACAGGTATCTCACAGGATCTGCGGGATGCGGCGATGCTCGACGGGGCCAGCTCGGCCAGCTACTACCGGCATATCGCCCTGCCGATGGTCAAACCGATCACCATCAGTGCGGTCATCATTCTATCGCATATCTCATTGAAGATGTTCGACCTGATCTTCGCCATGACCGGCCCGGACAACGGTTCCACCGGCCATCCGGCCCTGAATATGTACCTGACCACCTTCCGCGCCAATGAATTCTCGCGCGGGGCGGCCATCGCCATTATCCTCTTCCTGATCGCCGCGACGTTTATCATCCCCTATCTGATCAGCAGTTACCGGCAGAGGAGGATCCGCTAAATGAAGCGTAAAATCACCCTCTCCACTATTGTTTTCTACGCCGCCCTGATCCTCCTGGCCATGGCCTACCTGCTGCCGGCCTATCTGACGGTGATCACCTCACTGAAGGCGCCGGTTGACATCAGCCTGCCACGTTCGTGGGAATTCCCGTCGACACTCAATCTGAGCAGCTTCGGCGATGCCTTCGATCTGCTCAGACCCAATATCGTCAACTCCTTGATCCTGACCGTCTGCGCAACCTTCTTTTCCACCGTCCTCGGGTCCCTCAACGGCTATGTCTTCGCCAAATGGAGATTTCCCGGCAGTGAGATCCTTTTTACCCTCTTTCTCTTCGGCATGTTCATCCCCTATCAGGTCGTCCTCATCCCCCTTTTTCATACCCTGCGGGCGATGCACCTTTACGGAGGGCTGCCCGGCCTGATCCTGGCCCATGTGGTCTACGGCCTGCCTATCACTTCACTCATTTTCCGCAATTTCTACGCCCAGATCCCTGATTCCCTGATGGAGTCGGCGACACTTGATGGGGCCGGGTTCTTCTCGATCTACACCCGGATCATCTTTCCGCTGTCGATCCCCGGATTCGTCGTCACCTCGCTCTGGCAGTTCACCCAGATCTGGAATGAATTCCTCTGGGGCATCTGCCTGACCCGCCATTCCGCCAACCCGATCACCGTCGGCCTCGCCAATATCATGGCGGCCCTGCCGGTGCTGCTGATCTATATCCTGCTCGGCCGCTATTTCATCCGCGGCCTGCTGGCTGGCTCGGTGAAGGAGTAGGACCCGGACCGGACTCCCGCATTTTTCGTTGCAGACATCACAGTGGATGGTATGTTCAAGTATTGGAGAGCGTTGAAAAAGTGTCCAGAGCTCCAGTTACTGCGCATTCCTATGCAAGCGGAACGCGAGCCCGGCGAAGCTGAATGGTTTATTGGAGGAGCACGGTTATGTCTATTCTGGCATCTGGGGTGGATACGCTGAGGAAATCCTGCCCATGAACCTGGACTACGCAACCCTCGAACTGCTGCGCCAGAACCATCCGGCCTGGCGGCTACTGCGCTCAGACCACGCCTCTCTGGTAGCGGGTTTCCT
>JAIFKM010000069.1 GCA_020049575.1 Desulfobulbaceae bacterium | reverse complement strand
GGACGTCAACCGGGCCGGCGGCATCATGGCCATCCTCGGCGAACTCGACCGGGCCGGCCTGATCGACTCGACCGTCAGTCGGGCAGACAGCCCCAGCCTGGCGGCAACGCTCGTTGCCTGGGATATCATGCGGCCCACGCACACTGCGGCGGCAGCATCCCTCTACCTCGGGGCCGCAGCCGGCAAACGCAACCTGGTCCTCGGCTCTCAGGACAGCCGCTACACCGAGGCCGACTGCGACCGAAATTCGGGCTGCATCCGGGATGCCGCTCACTGCTACAGCAAAGACGGCGGCCTGGCGGTTCTTTTCGGCAATATCGCCGAGAAGGGCTGCATCGTCAAGACCGCCGGGGTCGATCCCTCGATCTTCATCTTCACTGGCCGGGCAAAGGTCTTCTCGTCGCAGGAGGCTGCCTGCGAGGCCATTCTGGGAGGCGGAATCACCGCCGGCGACGCCCTCATCATCCGCTATGAAGGGCCGAAAGGTGGACCCGGCATGCAGGAAATGCTCTACCCGACCTCCTACCTGAAATCGGTGCATCTCGGCAAGGAATGCGCCCTGATCACCGACGGCCGGTTCTCCGGCGGCACATCAGGTCTCTCCATCGGCCATGTCTCGCCGGAGGCGGCTGCCGGCGGCGCCATCGCTCTGATCGAGGACGGCGATATTATCGAGATCAATATCCCGGCCCGCACCATCAATGTGCAGGTATCGAGCGAGATCATGGCCGAACGACGGAGAACTGAAGGACAAAAGGGCCGGCTGGCCTTTACCCCAACCGACCGCAACCGCAGCATCTCCACCGCTCTCAGAGCCTACGCCCTCTTTGCGGCCTCCGCCGACCGAGGAGCCGTCCGCATTCTGCCGGAGGAATAGACCATGAAGACCATCGACCGCCGGGGACTCAGCTGCCCCGAACCCGTATTGAAGACCAAAAATGCCTTGGAGGAAGGCGGCGGTGAAAAAATTACCGTCATCATCGACAACGAGGGCTCAAAAAAATAATGCCGAGTGCTTCGCCCGCAGCCAAGGCTGCAGCGAGGAATTGGGATAGGCTCTGCTGCAGAATTACGTCAAAACCAATAAGGAGTTGAGCCCATTGCCAGGCAAGATTTTCTTTTGCAACGGCGGGGTGAAGATCGTCGCCACTGACAACACGGTGGTCGAGGCGGTCATTGATATAGAACATTGCAGCGTGGGGATCTAGGCCTGCGGCACCTGCCTCGAATTCTTCCACCTGAAAAAAAGCTGAAGGTCGGCAAAATCACCAATTTGTTCGAAATTGTCAACAGCATGGCCAAGAACTCACAAGTCCTGACCCTATATTGAAACTCTACATACCCGCAAACCCACACAGGCAGAAAACCTCCCTCAAATTTCCTCCATATAGTCCTCTCGGGAAGAAGGTCATCCCTCATGGCGACCTAAATTGTGTCTTCGCGCTCAGGATTCATTTTTCATAGAATATACAAGGACTCTTGCGAAAGATGACGTGAACTTTTGCAAGAGTACCAGGCTGTCGGTATTCGGCGTGCAGTACTCCAGATTTCCAGGATAGGAATAGATGTAGATATCCGCCTGGACGTTTTCAGGTGCTGCGCATCCGCCATCAATATGGCGGTATTTGTTTTTGGTGTATCCCGCCCTAGGCTCCATGAGACCGGCATTGACGGGAAAACTGCTCATCACAACACTGTTATCCTGCCCATGTGCATCAAGATACTGAGAAGCGCGCTTTTGCACCGTGACGACATGTTGATATCCCATATCCGCATCAAAGTTGAAACCATCAGCCGAATAGTAGGCAAGAGGTGTCATGAGCAACAACAGGACAGCTGCGGCCCTGACAAAAACCATGCGTGTTTTGCCCAAGATATAGACACATGACTGGGCAACGATAAGAGCAAGACTGGGGAGGATAAACAGGACATATCTCGCCAGGTGGAAATTGAGCATTGAGACAATCACGCCCCAGGCAATAAAGGCTGCCAGGATAAAGATCCCCTTTTTTTCTGCGATAATTTCCATGAGTTCATGGAGAACTTTTACACGGGGGTCCTTTTTCTGCCGGAAGAGAAATACCAGCATTGCCAAGGCGAGAATGATCGTCCACAGCAGACGGCCCTGCCCTTTCAGCATAAAGCTTACATAGTAACAAAATCTGGAAAAGATCTGATCGACCGAAAAGGAGACGTAATCTGCATGTAAAGGGAAAAAGTACCAGCCATGCACCTGCTTCTGCAGCACCAAGAAACTGCCCCAGAGGGCCAAGGGAACAAGACCTGCCAGAATGGCCCTGAGATTCTCAGCCGTCACTTTCCTCGTCAGGGCGGACTGACAAATCTCCACAAACCAGAGCGTCACCGGTAACGCTATTGCCGTTTCCTTGGTCATTATCGCCAGAGAAGAGAAGATGGCAAACAGCACCAGGCGCTTTTCGATATAGAAAAAAATTGCTGCGGTACAAAAAACCGCCAATAATATTTCCGGCAAAACCATTGATGACTGGGCGATGAAGACAGGCTGCAGCATCAATAGCAGGCAGACAATCAAACCCACCGAATGGCCGTATATTTTTCTGCCATGCCAATAAACTGCGAAGAGCAGGGTGCAACTAAAAAGAAGCGCGGCAAGATGCCCAACCCAGACATGCGGCCCTAGAAGCTTGTAGAAGAGGCCAAAGAGAGCAGCACAAAGCAGGGGATGGCCGCGGGAGAGCTCATCCGGGATGACCCCGGGTAATACGGCGAGGGAATTGTCATACATATACAGTGAGGCCTTGGCGTAGACTCCGAGTTCATCCCAATAATACGGGATAGACAGGTGGCTCGTTTTAAAAACGAAGAACAGGAGAATGCAGAAATACGCTGATACCGGAGATGCCAGAAACGCGCCGCTCCTTTCTGACCATTTGGAAATCATATTCATTTTCGTAAAAAGCAGCTCATGGAAGAAATCTGAAGGTGGCAATTCCGGCCTTCCGCAGCATAAACTGGATCATCACAACGAGGGTGAGGATACCATAGCGTAGACTTCGCCAAAAATTAATGGAAGAGGCCTCTGGAAAATAACGGGTCGGAATCGGGATATCACCGATCCGGAATCCGTAATGTGCCGCTTGTGCCAAAAACTGTGTATCAAATACAAAATCATCCGAATTCCCAGAAAACGGTACAGTCTCCAACACTTTGCGCGTATACACCCGAAATCCCGAGTGGAAATCACCTAGGTTCTGTCCCAGGATGAAATTTTCAATTATCGTCAGACAGCGGTTGCTGAAATATTTATAGAGTGGCATGCCGTTCGCAAGGGTTTCCCTACGCGCCCTGATGCGTGAACCCAAGATGACATCGCAGATATCGGTAAAGAGAAAACCAAGAGCAAAGGGAATTACCCTGCTGTCATACTGATAGTCAGGGTGAATCATCACCACATAGTCTGCCCCCTGCTCGAGCGCGGCCCTGTAGCAGGTCTTCTGATTTGCCCCATACCCTTGGTTGCTGGCATGCTGGATAACTGACAGCCCCAACCGCCGTGCAACTGCAATCGTGTCATCCTGGCTGCCATCATCGACAAGTATGATATTTTTCTTATACTCTCCCGGAATATCATCCACGGTCTTCTGGAGAGTACTTGCAGCATTGTAGGCAGGCATCACGATGACAACTTTACGGTTTCCTTCCATACTTTGATCTCATCCTCTTTAAAAAATTTCCTGCACCACAGCATTTGCACCAACCCGTCGCATCTTCCTTTGCTAATACCGGCAAACATGGACTCGACAATATAGGAGATCATTTCTAAAATTCAACGAAAAACTCCACTTCAAGTCAGGAGCGAAGAATCCTCCACAGCACGGTTCCGCCCCGGCCGACCGAGCTGGCCGTCCAGCCAGGCCAGGGTTCTCCGATAGCCTTCCGGCTCAAAATTGCGCGACAGCCTGTTCATATAGCCATGCTGCCAGGGAACCTGGGTACAGGTTATTCCCGGGCGTCCCTGCAGGCGTTTGATGAGTTCAGGCACTGAAAAATGCGGTTCCTCGGCCGGAAAGACCAGCAGGGTCTCGCATTGCGGCTGCAGTTCGGCGGTATCACGGATCTGGCTGCCATAGAATAGAATCGCCCGCTCGATGTTGTCGGCCCCGGGCTGAGCCTGGACCCGCCAGAGCGCCGCAGCGCCCGCACTGAAACCGATACAGACCTGCGGCGACTCCACGGCCTGCAACCCCGCTGCTATCTTCTCGCTATAGGCCTCGATGCCGCCGGCCTGCAGGAAAGACTGATAGGCTTGCCCTTCATCGGTAAAAAACTGCAATCCAGCAAAGGGACTGAAAATTTCACTCAACTGACCCTTCTGCCGCAGGTGGGCTGCAAGGACCTCGACATGACTGGTCAAGCCGAAGATATCGGTGGCAAGGACGATCTGCATGACATGCTCCGCGGGTGTCGCGACAGGCTGCCGTTTACCCTGTAGAGAAAAATTCTTATATGTATCTTCAGACAAATATACTACAATATTCAGGCATCTTTTCTTTTAACAGCTTCGCTTTTTCCAGACAAGGGATACCCAGTGAAACCAACCCAGACAGAAAATCCGGAATACTTTCATAAAGTCATCGACTGCCAGTTCGCCTGCCCCGCCCATACCCCCGTCCCCGAATATATCCGCCTGATCTCCGAAGGCCGCTACGACGACGCCTACATGATCAACTGGGTTTCCAATGTCTTTCCGGGCATACTCGGCAGGATCTGCGACCGGCCCTGTGAACCGGCCTGCCGGAGGGGCCGGGTGGAAAAGGAACCGGTCGCTATCTGCCGCCTCAAACGGGTAGCAGCCGACAACAAAACATCTATCCTCAAGCGTTTGCCAAGCGTCCCCGCCACCAAGAACGGCAAGAAAATCGCCTTGATCGGCGGTGGCCCAGCCTCCCTCACAGTTGCCCGCGACCTCCTGCCGCTCGGCTATCAGGTGGACCTCTATGACAACCAGGCTGCCGCCGGCGGTTTCATCCGTACCCAGGTTCCTTCGTTCAGGCTGCCGGCTGAAGTCCTCAACGAGGAAGTAAACTATATCCTTAACATGGGTGTTACCTGTCATTTCAATCACTACGTCAAAAGCCTCAAAGATATGCTGGAAAAAGGCTATGACGCGATCTTCATCGGCACCGGCGCCCCCCGCGGCAGGGATCTGCCGGAGTTGCCAGGCCGCGGCGAGGGTGATCTCAACATCCATGTCGGTATCGACTGGCTGGCGGCCGTGCTCTACCGGCACGTCACCAGCATCGGCAAGCGGGTCCTC
>JAIFKM010000193.1 GCA_020049575.1 Desulfobulbaceae bacterium | reverse complement strand
AACTGGCCTTGGTATTGGTCTGATTGAAGAGGCGATCATTGACAATATCCCTTCGATCATCATCGATCCCAAGGGGGATATGGGCAATCTGCTGCTGACCTTCCCGGAATTGCGTCCGGAGGATTTCCTGCCCTGGGTCGACCCCTCCGATGCGGCGCGCAAGGAGATGAGCGTCGAGGCCTATGCCGAGGCGACTGCCAGAAGCTGGCAGGAAGGGCTGCAGAGTTGGGGGCAGGACAAAGAGAGGATCAGAAACCTACTGGCCGCCACAACTATGACTATTTATACGCCAGGAAGCAGCAGTGGCGTCCCGGTGTCGGTGCTCAATAGTTTTCAGGCCCCGCCCGCCGAGGTGGCAAGCGACACGGATACCTTCAACGGCCTGGTCAATTCGACCACCGTCAGCCTCCTGGCCCTGATCGGCATTGAAGGCGATCCGCTGCAGAGTCGTGAGCATATCCTCCTCAGTTCAATCCTTATTCATTTCTGGCGCAAGGGCGAGAGCCTGTCGCTAGAGGGCCTGATTGGCAATATCGTCAATCCGCCGTTTGACAAGGTCGGCGTCTTTCCCCTCGACACTTTTTATCCTCAGGCCCAGCGCATGTCGCTGGCCATGAGCCTCAACGGGCTGTTGGCCAGCCCGACCTTTGCCGCCTGGATTCAGGGCGAGCCGCTCGATATCCAGAAGATCCTCTACACCGCTGACGGCAGGCCGAAGACAGCCATCTTTTCGATCGCCCATCTCAGCGAATCCGAGAGGATGTTCTTCGTCACCATGCTGCTCAACCAGATCATCAGCTGGATGCGGCGGCAGCAGGGAACGGCCTCGCTGAAGGCCCTGCTCTATATGGATGAGATCTTCGGCTATTTCCCGCCGACCGCCAACCCACCCTCGAAAAAACCGATGCTCCTGCTGCTCAAACAAGCCAGGGCCTACGGCATAGGGGTGGTGTTGTCGACCCAGAATCCGGTTGACCTTGATTATAAGGGTTTAGCCAATATCGGCACCTGGTTTATTGGACGGTTGCAGACCAGCCAGGATCAGGACCGGGTCCTCGATGGAATTGTCGGGGCCAGCGACGGCAAGCTTGACCGGCCGCAGGTCAAGAAACTGCTCTCGGATATGAAGGGCAGGCAGTTTATCCTGACCTCGGCCCATCTCGATGCCCCGCTGCTGTTCGAGTCACGCTGGGTGCTCTCGTATCTGCGAGGTCCTCTTTCCACTGCCGATGTCAAAAAGCTGATGCAGGGGAGAACGACTGGCTTGGGGCTGGAGCAGGGCGTGCCGGCTCTCTCGGCGGCTGTCAGAAACGTCGCTGGCGGAGATGTGCTGGCAGCTGGCGATGCAGCTGATCTCAGCGATCATCCGCCCATAATGTCCCAGGGCATCGAGCAGCTCTATTATCTTCATAATATGGCCGCCGAAAAACTGGTTTTTGAACCATGGCTGGCGGCCACCGCCTCGGTCAGGTTGTATAACAGCAGCCGAAACATCGATATTGTCCGTGAGTCAACGGTTCGTCTTTACCTGGATGAGACATTTGCCAGGCCGGACTGGGCGGTGGCGGAGGACTGTCCTTTCAGTATGGGAAACTGTGTCGCCCAGGTACCCAGCAACAGCTGGTTTTACGTTCTGCCCTCGGCGTTTGGCCAGCTGAAGGATTTCAGGGAACTGGCCAAATCGTTCACCGACCATCTCTACCAGAACCAGAAACTCGAATTGTTCCGGGTTGCGGTCTTGAAAATGGAATCCCAGCCGGGTGAGAGTCTGGGTGACTTCAAGGTCCGTCTCGCAGATATCCTGCGCGAACGCAAGGATGCCGAGGTGGAGAAACTGCGCCAGGCGTACGGAGTGCGTCAGAAAAGGCTTGAGGATCAGATCGGCTCGGCCATGGAAAGGGTTGCAAAGGAAAAGGTTGATGTGACAGCAAAGACCGCAGATACTGTCATCACCTTCGGTGCGGCAGTCATCGGGGCATTTTTCGGCAGAAAGGCCCTCTCCGCCTCCACGGTCTCCAAGGCCGCAACCGGCATGCGCAGTGCCGGGCGGGTGGTCAAGGAGAAAGGGGATGTGCAGCGCGCCGAGGTCCAGGTTCAGGAACTGCAGCAGGAACTGAACAATCTGGCTACTGAGATCGAGCAGAAGGTGGTGGCCCTGGCCGATTCTTTCAATCCTGAAAGCTTTGCGATAGAGACGTTTACAGTAAAACCGCGGCGCAGTGACGTATTCAACGTCAGATTGGCGCTGTTGTGGGAAATGGTGCCGGAGAAGAATATGCCGGCAGCTTCATAAGACAACAACATTACAAGGAGGAATCTATGTCCGAAACAATCAAGCCCGCTCTGGCGAAAAAAAAACCGTCGTTTTATACAAAAGTCGCGAAGCAGTACCCGGATGTTATCGCAGCTGTCGAGAATCTCGGTGCCACCCTGCGCACGGCCGGTCCTCTCGATGAGAAGACCTCGCAACTGATCCAGCTTGGCGCTGCCGCTTCGCAGCAGTCGGAAGGTTCGGTGGTCTCCCATACCCGCCGGGCCATACAGGCCGGTGCGACCCCCGAGGAGATCGTCCACGCCTTGCTCCTGCTGGTCTCGACGATAGGTTTCCCGCAGACCATGGCAGCCATGTCCTGGGCCAAGGATGTCATGGAGAAAAAACCTAAGACTAAATAAGCCGTCTACCAACCTCCGCCACCGCCGCCGCCCGAACTCCCGCCTCCTCCTCCGGAAGACGAGGAGCTGGAGCCGGCGGCGAGTGACTGGGCTGCGGCCATCCAGGCCCCGCTCGCCCCGCCGCCACCAAACTGACCGCCACCGCCACTGAAACCCGATATGCCTGTGCCGGTCGAGTCTCCCGCGCCAGCCATACCGGCAGATCCACCGTACTGGCTGAACCACCTGTCCATCTGCTCTCCGAGGCCGAAGGCCATAAGGTAGGGAAACCAGCTGTCCTCTAGATCCGGCCTTGCTTTCTGCAGTTCCTGTTTGAAATACTTTCTGGCGGCGGTCAGCTGCTGACAGAGCAGGACACCCTCGGAGTTGTCCCGTGTCTTGGCTAAGCTGCAGATATTGTGAATCATTGCCACCGTAAAGAAGAACAGGCCGATTAGCAGCAGGGTGCTGCCGGATTGCGTGACGATCAGCGAGAAGCCGACAGCGGCCAGCGTCGGCGGCAGGAACATAAGCAGGAGGTTAAGGATCAACGTTTCGGCTGAATTTCTGTATTTAAGGGTGAAACCAACGCCGAAAAGCCAGAGAAAAATGAGCAGGAAAAGGCCGACAACCTCCAGGATGATCTCGCTCTGGTGTATAAAGGCGTTTGTCAGCAGCAGGAAAAAACCGATGGCAGCCAGGATGGCAGTCGGGGCCCAGAAATACTTCAGGGAATTGATCCGGCTGCGGGTCAGCTGCTCGACCTTTTTATCAAGCGGTTCGGCCAGCTCGGCGGCAGGATTGAAGACGGTCCCTCTGCTTCGGTAGTATTTTCTGATAGTCCTGGTGTCTGTGCTGTCACCAGCGACGAACAGGCCATCGATGAGCTTTCTTTCATAGCCTGAAAAAGAACTGCGGGGCACCCTCAGGGTCATGTGCAGGGCGGCCAGTCTGGCAATACGGATATTGAAAAAAGGCAGGATGAATTCTTCAACCCAGCTGCTCATTCTTTGTTCCTGCACCAACCGGGCTATTACTGCGGCCACTTCGTGTTGAGATGTTTGTTTGTCCCAGGTTGCCCCCACCACCTCGGGAGGAAGGCGGAATACGGTATTTTTGAGCCATTCCCGTGTGATTTCCTCGGTAGACGGCAGCGGCTGGAAACGGCCGGTCCTCCGTTCGTGGATAAAAAGCCACACCGCCAGGACTGCCAGTGTCAACCAGACCAGGCCGGACAGCAGGAACTGCAGCCAGCGGGGAGCTGGAGGCGGCGCTGTCTTGAAACGGGACAATTCGCCAGGAGCGCTCAGGTTGGCCGTTTCCTGCGGATCGCCGGTGGCATGCTGCAGCCTGAGTCTTATAACGAGACCCTGCCCCGGCGCAAGATTGGCTATTTCCCGGTGAACGGGCGACCCTTCCTTGGTCTGCCAGACTGTATCGGGCTCAAATGTGAGGGAAAAACGCTGAATGACGCCGGAACGGTCGGGAAAGGCGAAGTCATGGTCAAGCAGGTAGGTGTCGCCATCTCGAACGACAACCCCTGAAAGGCTGTATTCCAGGACATAGGTGATCGCCGTGTTGAGAAACGGCGGATCGGACGGCAGCCTGCTGCGCCAGCGCAGGGTGGTTGTGTCCTGCCAGGCGTAGTTGTCGACAGATGACAGGGGGCCATTTTCAAGCTCCCGGAAATTTCCGGTGACAGGGTCGAGACGCTGTAGTCGTTCGAAATGCAACGCCTGTCCAGGGCGTATGGCAAAACGACGCTCGCCGCCGTTCCAGTCTCCGTCGAAGACCATGGTCTGGGTCTCCTGGACATGCAGCCGACCGTCCCGGTCAAGTCGGGCCTGTACATCCATAACCTGCCAGTAGAGACTGCGAGCGTCGATACTGCCAGCTCCAAGGCTGAGAAGAAGGAACAGGCCAGTCAGGATGGACAGGATTTTCGGTGACATTGGTGTACCCCGGCTCTGGGAGATTGAGCGATAAAGGGATCGCTGCGAGGCAGCTGGTCAGCGGATAATCAGGTTGTGCAGTTCGTTATGGTCGTCGGGTTTGATCGGAAAATGTGTCTCAAGGATATTGCCGACCCGGTTTATCGCCTCGCAGAGAGCTGCGCACTGGCGTTTTTCCCGGATACCTTGAGTGATCAAATCAACTATCTCCTGCCATTCTTCCGGCTTGATTCTGCTGTTGATGCCTCTGTCGGCCAGTACCCAGACCCGATGTTCAAGCACCGAGATGAAGATCAGGATGCCGTTCTCCTCCTGGGTCTTATACAGCTTCTCGCCGAAGAAGGAGGTGACTGCCGCTTCCTGCACCTCTTCGTCGACCTGATTTTTATGGAGGAAGAGTCGTTTGAGGGGAACCGAACTGCGGATCAGGATGTGGGCTGGCAGGGCCAGCAGGCAGAACATGGCCAGAAAGATCCACATGTCCTGATGCCCAAGCCAGAGCGGCGCGGCAATATACGGGGTGAGCAGCAGGGCTAGGGGCAGGGCGAAAATGACGCTGCCGACAACCGGGGCCATCGGATAGTCGTGGCTGGCCGAGACGATCATCGGCACGATCTCGCCTGAGGTTCGAGCTTCAGCCTGGCGAGTTGCCTCGTTGATGCGTTCTTGCTCTTCCAGGGTCAGGAATTGTTCTGCGAGCGTTGCCATATC
>JAIFKM010000195.1 GCA_020049575.1 Desulfobulbaceae bacterium | reverse complement strand
ACAAGTTCATCAAGCTTGGCCAGTGCCTTGCCGGAATCGATTATCCCGGCAGCGGTCCCTATGCCTTCGGCAATGGTTTCTGTCATGCCGGCAGCCATCAGGGCGGCTCCGCTGTTCAGCAGCACCATGTCGCGCTTGGGTCCGGGTTCACCCGCCAGGATGGCCCGCATCTCAGCCGCAGCCTGCTGCGGGGTATCGGCCCCGGCCAGTTCTTCGAGAGACGATCTTTTCAGGCCGAATTCCTCGGGAGTCACGGAAAAGGTGTGGACCTTGCCGTCAACCAGTTCTGAGATACGGGTGGCACCGGTCACCGTCAACTCGTCGAGATTGCCTTCACCATGGACCACAAGAGCCCTTTTCGAGCCAAGCTGGCCGAGGACCCGGGCCAGGGTCTCGGTCAGATTTGCCGAGAAGACGCCGAGCACCTGGACATTGGCTCCTGCCGGATTGGTCAAAGGGCCAAGGATATTGAAAATCGTTCGTATGCCGATCTCCCTTCTCGGGCCGATGGCATACTTCATGGCGCCATGCAGGGCCGGGGCAAAGAGAAAGCCGATGCCGACCACCCGGATGCACAGGCCGATCTGCTCCGGAGTGAGGTTCAGGGCGACGCCCGAGGCCTCAAGCACATCGGCACTGCCGCATTTGCTGGAAACCGAACGGTTGCCGTGTTTGGCGACGATGCCGCCGGCCCCGGCCACCACAAAGGCCGAGGTGGTCGAGACGTTGAAGGTGCCGGAACCGTCGCCGCCGGTGCCGCAGGTATCTATGATGATCCCGCCGGCGGCGGTATCGATGCCGGTATCAATATGGGTCGCCTTCTCGCGCATTACCCGGACAGCGCCGGTGATCTCGCCGACCGTCTCGCCCTTGATCCTTAGCGCGGTGATAAAGGACCCGATCTGGGCGGCAGTCGCCTCGCCGCTCATGATGCCCTGCATGACCTGGTACATCGCCGCCTCGGAGAGATCGCGGCCGACTACCACCTGGCCTATCGCTTCCTGGATATTCATAGCTTTTCCTCAACAGATAGTTGTCCGGATCCCAATATTCAGGCCTTCAGCATCGCCAGGTAGTCAGGACTCATGAAGTTGCGCAGCAGCCGGATGCCGGCCGGCGTCATGATCGATTCGGGGTGAAACTGCACGCCTTCCAGCGGCAGAGAGGTGTGACGGACGGCCATCAGCTCACCTTCGTCGGTGCGGGCGGTGATTACCAGGCAGTCGGGCAGGGTCTCCTCCTCGACGATCAGCGAATGGTACCGCATGCCGTCAAAAGGATTCGGCAGACCGGTGAAGACGCCCCGGCCATCGTGATGCATCGGGCTGGTCTTGCCATGCATGATGCGGGAGGCCCGCACTGTCCTGCCGCCAAAGGCCTCGCCCATCGACTGATGGCCGAGACAGACCCCGAGCACCGGCAGTTTGTCGCTGAAATAGCGGATCGCGGCAATCGAGATGCCCGCCTCCTGCGGCGAACAGGGGCCAGGCGAGATCAGCAGCCTGTCGGGCCGCATGGCCTCGATCTCAGGCAGGGTGATTCTGTCATTGCGAAACACCCGGATATCCTCCTCTCTGCCGTCCTGTCGGGCGTTCGCGGCGATGGTCTGGACAATATTGTAGGTGAACGAGTCGTAATTATCGATAATAACCAGCATGACCTAAAACCCTTTCTCAACAAGTTCGACCGCCCGTCGCAGTCCCATGGATTTATTGATGGTTTCCTCGAATTCCTTCTCCGGATCAGAATCGGCGACTATCCCCGCACCGGCCTGAATCCACAGATTCCTGCCCTGCATGATAAAAGTGCGGATGGTGATGCAGAAATCCATATTACCGGAGAACCCGAAATAGCCGACGGAACCGGCATAGGGTCCGCGTCGTTCAGGCTCAAGTTCATCGATGATCTGCATGGCCCTGATCTTCGGGGCACCGCTCACCGTACCGGCGGGGAAACAGGCGGCCAGTACATCGAACTGGTCCCTGCCATCCTCAAGCTCGCCGTGCACGCCGGAAACGATATGCATGACGTGGCTGTAACGCTCAATGACCAGCAGATCCCTTACCTCGACCGTCCCGCCTTTGGCCACCCTGCCAACATCGTTTCGGCCAAGATCCACCAGCATCAGGTGCTCCGCCCTCTCTTTCGGATCGGCCAGCAGTTCTTCCTCCAGGCGGCGGTCCTCCTCCGGTGTCAGCCCCCGTTTGCGAGTACCGGCTATCGGTCGCAGGTCGATGTTCTGCCCCTCCTTGCGCACCAGAATCTCAGGAGATGAGCCGATCTGGACGAGATCGCCGAGTTTCAGATAAAACAGATACGGACTGGGATTGATATGGCGCAGGGCCCGGTAGAGCACGGTCGGATCAACATCCGTCTCGGTATGGAATCTCTGGGAAAGCACAACCTG
Organism: Desulfobulbaceae bacterium; assembly: GCA_020049575.1. GTDB lineage: Bacteria > Desulfobacterota > Desulfobulbia > Desulfobulbales > Desulfocapsaceae > Desulfoprunum. The sequence goes on along the minus strand of JAIFKM010000195.1, from coordinate 15,601 downwards.
GATGATATCACCGGCCCGGATATATTCCCTGGCCCTTTCGACCATGCCATGAAACCTTGCGGCATCCATATTGCTGGTGAAAACATGCGGGTCGGCGGTGCCTCCGGTAGTGTTCCGGGCATGGGAGGGGACAGGAGCTTTGAGAATGGCCACCACTTCGTCGATTCTCCGCACAGTATCAGCATAGAGCGCCGGGCCATCGGCATCTTCCCTTGCCTCGACCCAGCAGACCACCGTCACCGTCTGCCGGAAGCTGTCATGCACCAGGACAATACGCGGCACCATGAAGGCGGAATCCGGCATATCCAGCAGTGGCCGGTTATCGGGCAGGTCCTCCATGAAGCGGACCATGTCATACCCCAGAAAGCCGACGGCGCCGCCGCAGAACTTGGGCAGCCCTTCAACTTCGGCGGCCTGCAGTTGCTCAACGAGAGCCTTGATGGCATGCAGCGGATTGGCCTTTAACCGTTCCTCCGTCTGCACACCGTCCCGCTTTCGGGCAACGCATACCTCATCTCCCCGGGATTCAAAGGTGACGAGCGGATCAAAGCCGATAAAGGAATAACGACCCCATTTCTCACCGCCCTCCATGCTCTCGAACAGGAAAATGTGGCTGTGCGTGTCTGCGACCTTAGCGAACAGGGTCAGCGGTGTGTCGAGATCGGCTATGATCTCAGTACAGACGGGGATAAGCTGTGCCGAAGCCAGCAGGCCGGAGAAGGCACCGGCAGAGGGAAAGTAGGTTCCGCGAGACATGTTCGTTGAGAAAGATAGAGAGACTTCAAAGAGTTATGTTAACTTCCAAAAAGAGATGCGGCAGAATACCAGGTATCAAAGGGCCTTGTCCAGCATCTTTGCCGGCTGATAAAAAAAAGGGCCGGAGAATCATGCGATTCTCCGGCCCTTTCTATCCATTCTCAGATCCAATCCAGCCAGAAGACTGTCAGGAGAACATGGCAATCACATTAGGCCGCTGATTCGATCTTATTAACGCTTTTGGCAAGACGAGAAATTTTGCGGGACGCTGTTTTCTTGTGAATGGTTCCCTTTGAGGCTGTCTTGGCGATAACCGGAATTGCCTTGAGCAGGGCCTCTTTGGCCTGTTCCTGAGAACCGGCGTCAACAGCATCGTTCACTTTGCGGATCGCATTTTTCATCTGGGACTTGTTCACTCTATTGCGCAAGCGACGGTCCTGGGATTGGCGGTTTCTTTTTTCAGCAGATTTATGATTAGCCACGTGGTAATTCCTCCTGTTATAGACTCTCGTATATTCAACCGGGCTAACGGTTATGTACTCGATAGGCAGACCACAGAATCTCGCCAGCCTTGAATCTGTGGTAATATGTACGAAAAAGAATAAAATTTATAATGTAAGAGCCGGACAAAGTCAACAGGTATCGTCACTACTGGTTGAATTTGCTCCAGCTCAAGAAATATTTCCCGTTATTTGACAGAATCGACGACCATAGGATACTCTATAGCTCAGACACAACCAAGATGCCGCCCTCTTTTCCCATCGGCACGAACTTTATAGCGAGACAAGAAATGGGTTTTCCAAAAGTAGTTTTCCGAATAGTCGAAAACAGAGCCTGCCCGCTCTATGAGTACAGTGACAATTTCAAACTGACAGGCATCGCCATCCCTATCAACAACGAAGCCGAAAACACCTTCATCACCACGACCATCATAAATTTTCCCCTCGGCAAGCGAGTCTGCAAAATTCTCAACGGTGACCTGACAAAGATTATCGTCCAGTATGAACGCGGCGACAAAATTCCGGTCTGCATGATTAGTTGCAGCGGCTGCACCGGCTCGATAAAACTCGAACACACCAAGGACGACGATCTTGTCCTGGCCAACGGTGAAGAACGCTATTCAAATGAACTCGGCTCGATGATGCATCTCTTGAGCGAATTTGCTTTTTTCAAGAATATCGATGATAAACATCTGGAAAATGTCATCCAGTTCTTCAAACTGAGCAAATATGACAAAGGCGAGATTGTCATCCGTAAAGGAGATCCGGGCGGCTATTTCCACATCATCGTCTCCGGCAACGTCAATGTGCTCAACGATGCCGGCATAAAGATCTCGACGCTGGGCAAGGGCGATGTCTTCGGCGAGATGAGCCTGATCTGCAACGATAACGTCAGCGCCACCATCCAGGTAACCGAACCGACGGCAATCCTCTATATTGACCAACATAATTTCAAGAAAATTCTGGATCACTACCCGGGAATCCAGCTCTACTTCTCCCGATTGATGGCCGAACGGCTGAACAAATCAAACAAGATCAGAGCAGAGGACCTTGCCTCCGGCATGATCGGCAATCTCTCGGAAATCCCGGCGGAGGCTCTCTTCCAGACCCTCAACATGAACAGCAAGACGGGCATCCTGACCATCAGCCAACTTACCAAGGGGACTGCCAGGTTTTCTTTTCGTCAGGGCAGTCTGATCAAGGCCAAGTATGCCGATTATATCGGAGACTCGGCCTTTTATCAGATCCTCAAGGAACAGTCGGGCTGGTTTCGCTTCACCCCCGGCATTCCGCCGGAGGACTTCGAGGTGCCGGAGATAGGCTTTTTCATGAAACTGCTGATGGAAGGAATGCGGCGACTCGACGAAGGGCGCGGTAAAAAGCTCAATTAACGGCAGTTATTCCAGTTTACCGAGATAGTTGAAGGTAGGCAGCTTGGCATATCTGCCTGTGCCGTACAGACGTTCCTGCAATTCCTGCATCGCCCGGCCGCCCATCTGCTCACCCGAGATATCGACCACCACATAATCAAGCCCCATGTTCTTCATCTCCACCAGAAACGGCAGCAATGAAAAGGGTCGCACGGGATGGGTCTGGGTGAATCCTTCTCTTTTCCGGATGACAAACGATTCGCCCTTGGGGCTGACAACTGGCCTGTCATAGGAAAAATGCGGCGCAGCCAGACGGGCGGTATAAAGGGCAGGAGCGCCGTATACGGTCAAGCCAAGCCTGATGCCTCTCCTCGCAGACTCCTTGCCCGCAGTATAGACGCCAGTTTTCTTGTAGCCCTGGATGAGTTCGCGCAGGGCCTCGCGGTCAGCTTCGATTGCCAGTTGCACCGCCTCAAATCCGGTCTGGGCAGCCATGACCACCGCCTGATTGTTCAAAAGGTTCAGACTGAAATCACCTGAGAGGTGGACACGCTGCCCGGCGAACAACTCTGCCTGGCTGATATGTCCGAGTTGGAAGCACTTGAATCCTGAGCGAATCAGCAGGGTGATCTGTTTGTGATGCCTGGCCAGATCCTGCTCCAGCAGCACAGGCGGCAAGGCCCAGACAACATCCCTGAGACGCGATCCGAGCAGGCGCTTAATCTGGCCTGCCTGACCGATCAGGGCCTTTTCAAACGAGAGCAGAAAACGATCCGGCGAAAAAGGCAGCTTGCTCTGCAGGGCCTTCAACGAGTCTGTCTTCAGCCACCATTCCAGTGGAATCTTGGCAGCACTGCCGGCCTTCTTCTGGCGCACGCCGCCTGCATTGGTCTGTGGCCGTTTCGATACCACCTGCTCCTGGATATCCTTGCGAATACCGCTCTCCCAGGCATCCCAGACAATCGACTGAATACGCCGGGCCAGTCTGCCGCGGGCTTTAATCAGATCTCTTTTGACCGAACTGAGCTGCAGATCGGCAGTTTCCACTTTTCCAGTTCTGCCGGAATCTATCTTGTAGAGTTCAAGAGAAGCCCCCTTGGCATGATGATATGCCGGCGGCAGGGTGATACGGACGGACTCGGAGGTGAAGGCGCGATCAATGGTTTCATTGTTGCGCCGCATCTCTTTCAAGGTGAAGGCCAGCCGTTCACCGGAAGGCTCAAGGTGCAGGCGCAGCCGATCACCGACCTGCAGATTCTCTTTCAGCGACAGGCTGCAGACCCACATTTCGCCCGCTGGCGTGACCTTTTCTGCCCGGCCAAGGTGTAAGCCGATATTGCCGGAATGATAGGGAGTAATTGCCTCCGCCGGCTGCGGTGAGAAAAAATAGCCGGTGGTGATCTTGCGGCTCATGGCCTTCTCGACCAGGACTTCCGCCTGGGGCAGAACCTTAGCGAAATCCTCAGGCCCAGCGTCCAGGGCCATACGATAGGCAGCGACAACAGTGCGGACATAGTGGGCCGAGCGCAGGCGCCCTTCGATCTTCAAAGAGGCCACACCTGCCTCCCGGAGAGCGGGAATGGCCGCCAGACCAGTCAGGTCATTCATCGAAAAAAGATAGGCGCCGCCGGATTTCCCCTGTCCTCCTTTACCGCTTTTTCCGCTTGCGCTGTAGGCCCGCCGGCAGGGCTGCACACAGCGCCCGCGCAAGCCGCTTTTACCGCCAAGAAAGGAGGAAAACAGACAGAGACCGGAATAGGAAAAGCACATCGCGCCGTGGATGAAGATCTCTATTTCAACATCGCTGCGGGCGCTGATTGCACTGATTTCCTTCAGGGTCAGTTCCCTCGCCAGGACAACCCGTTCACACCCCAGGCGGGACAGGGCCTGAACCGCCAGTGAATTGTGGGCGGTCATCAGGGTGGAGGCGTGCATTTTCAAGCGCGGGAAATGCTTCTGGATGAGTTGAATCAGGCCAAGGTCCTGGACAATCAGGGCGTCTGGCTGGAGGGTTTCGAGAAGCGCCAGGGTCTCTATGACCTGCGACAGTTCCCTCTCCAGAAGAAGGCTGTTGGCCGCGATGTAGAGCTTTTTATCGCGACCATGGCAATACCTGATCATCGCCCCGATCTCTTCGAGCTGGAGATCCTTGGCAAGATTGCGGGCATTGAAACCGGGGGCGCCGACATACACCGCATCGGCCCCTGCTTCTAAAGCGGCAAAGAAATTTTCTATATTACCGGCCGGAGCCAGGAGTTCCATCGGGCGATTCACCGCTCAATTACGACTTCGTTGCCGCCTTCCTGTCCGGTCAGCCTGACCTGAATGCGCTCATCGGGCTGGACAGCTGTTTTCATGCCGGTGAAATCAGGTTGGATGGGAAATTCTCGACCGCCGCGATCGACGAGAACAGCGAGTTGGATGGTGTTCGGCCTGCCGTAATCCATAATGGCATCCATCGCCGCCCTGATCGTCCGTCCGGTGAAGATAACATCGTCAACCAGCACCAGATCGACATTGTCGACATCAAAAGGGATGTCCGTCGTCTTAACCACCGGATTCTGGGTCATCAGGCTCCAGTCGTCGCGATAAAGATTGATATCAAGGCTCCCAGACGGTACGGTCGTGCCCGCCTGCTCACAGATGATGGCGCCAATCCTTTCAGCCAGATATACGCCGCAGGTATAGATGCCGACCAAGGCCACATCGGCCAGGACGGGATTTTTCTCAAGGATCTGCAAGGCAATCCTTTTCAGGGCCAGTTCCATCTCCTGGCTGTTCATGATCACACGTTTTTCCACCGTCACACCGCCACCTTTTTCCAGAAAAAGTCAACGCCTTTGGCGTCGACCAGATTGATAGCCGCAGGGAAAGCCTCGCACTCGGCTGCAAACACCTTGGCCGCAATCGTATCGATACTGTCCTCATACTCCAGGCCTACACACTTCTGCAGGATAATCGGTCCCTCATCGTAGTTGCCATCGGCAAAATGCACCGTGCAGCCGCTGACTGTGCACCCACGAGCCTTGACCGCTCTGTGCACCCTGCTGCCGTAAAACCCCGGTCCGCAAAAGGATGGAATGAGCGAGGGATGGATGTTGATCACCGCCCGGGCAAGACCCGACGGCGGCTGATACAATTTGAGGTAGCCGGCAAGGCAGATGATATCGATATCGTACTGCGCCAGAATGGCATTTGTCGAGTCGCTGCCGGTGGCGTGAAAAGCTGGATAGCCGTAGTTCCGGGCTTTCGTCAGCCCGAGGGCGTCGCCGACATTGGAGATGACCACCTGGATGCTGCCGGAAAGCGTCCCTGCCACAATCCGTTCATGAAAATTATCGAGGGTCCTGCCACTCCCCGAGAGGAGTACCGCCATTTTCAGCATTGGTTATTCTCCGGAAAAGTAGGCATTCGTATCGATATCGACCTTTTCAAGCCAGGCAGAAATAGCGGTATCGTAGCGCGAGGTCAGGGCAAAAACCTTGGCAGCCAGCCGGAAACGAGTCTTCAGGGTTGTATTGCCGGTTTCCTCGATCTCGCGCAATACCTGCGGATAATCGGCGGGATCAACGATGACCGTGACATCGTGGAAATTCTTGGCCGAGGCCCGGAGCAGCGTCGGTCCACCGATATCAATATTTTCGATAGCATCGGCCAGACCGCAGTCCGGATTGGCAACAGTCTTCTCAAAGGCATAGAGATTGACGGCTACGAGATCGATGTTCTGCAGACCATGTTCGGCGCACTGGCGCTGATGTTCAGGATTTTCCCGCTGGTTGAGGATACCGCCGTGAACCTTCGGATGCAGGGTCTTGACCCGACCGTCAAGCATCTCAGGAAAACCTGTGAATTCGGAGACATCAATCACCGGGATGCCAGCAGAACGAATCTTCTGGGCTGTGCCTCCTGTCGATAGAATAGCAATACCAAGACGGGCCAGTTCCGAGGCGAAATGCTCGATACCAGACTTATCGGTCAGGCTGATGAGGGCTCTCTCTATTTTTTTCACTGCACGCTCCTGTCAATCTTTTCGGATAAATTCTTTAATCTTCCTGCGATCACGCTTGCCTGGACGCTTGGCCGGGGCTGCCAAGCCAGTATTCTGCAGACGCCGCAGTTCTCTCTGTTCTTCCCGGGCCCTGCGGCTTTCTTCAGATTCATGATAGAGCAGTCTGGCCTCCGGAGCCGGCCGCCTGACTCCGGAAAGGGCCAGAATCGTTACTCGGAATTCTTCGTGACCTATGCTGATCACCAGTTTGTCGCCGACCGAGGCATTTTTCGCGGCCCTGACCCGGTTGTCGTTCAGGCGGACTTTGCCAGCGTTTACTGCCTGGGTTGCCAGCGAACGGGTCTTGAAGAACCGAGCAGCCCACAGCCATTTGTCAAGGCGCACGCCGGATGCGGCATCTTCCATTGTCATACCATCAGGGGGAGTATTGCAACCGTACATTTCCATCACACCGGGTCTGTCAGACTACACCGATTCTGCTGTAAGTGCATGGAAAAAGAGGATGCGACAGCGGATTCCGAAATGACTGTTGTCGAGACTGAGGAAAAAGTGTATGTAAAATCGTGCCTGACACCGGGCCACATGTGCCAAAACATATTGTTTGCATTCGCTGCCAGTTTTGCGCAACCAGTCGCTTCACGCAGCGGACAGACATGCAATAAACCACCCTGCCCAAACTCGAAACGGAATCTCGATGCATATTCAATCAGTCGGCATAAAGGATATTCAGATCCCCGTCCGGGTTCTTGAAAAAGGCGGCGGTCTGCAGAACACAGTCGCCACCATCAGCATCCAGGCCAGCATGCCGGGACGAAGGAATGACAGCTGCGTCGAGGTTTTCACCTCTGCCCTCAATGACTCGCTCGGGGAAATCAGTGCTGCCAGTTTTTCCAGAATTCTCTCCCAGATCCAGGAGAAGCTCCAGAGCAAGGCTGCCCGCCTGGAGATGACCTTCCCCTTTTTCATCGAGAAAAAGGCGCCGGTATCACACACGCGCAGTCTGATGGAATACGACTGCACCTTTTCCGGAGGCATCGGCGAGGACGAGGATTTTATTCTCACCGTCCGAGTGCCCGTCACCACACTGTGTCCCTGCTCCAAAGAAATCAGCTCGGACGGCGCCCACAACCAGCGGGCAGAAGTAAGTCTGCATGTCAAATTCCGCAATTTCGTCTGGATTGAGGATTTGATCGTGATAGTGGAGCAATCGGCTTCCTGTGAGGTCTATGCCCTGCTCAAACGCCCCGATGAGAAATTCGTCACCGAAAAAGCCTTCAACAATCCGATGTTTGTCGAGGACGTGGTGCGTAAAGTTGCGGTTTCCGCCCTTGCCCATCCGGACATTACCTGGTTTGCGGCAAGCGTCGAGAGCTTCGAATCGATTCACAAACACAGCGCCTACGCCTACATCGACAGCGACGAGATCCGCTGAACCTCCTCCGTGATTGCAACAGCCGTCCAGAATGGACTGCTTTGCGTCCTCTTATTTTCTGAAAAGCCAGAACAGCAGAGTCAGCACGATGCTGATGAGAATGCAGGTCGTGAGCGGGAAGAAGAACTGAAAACCTTCCCTCTTGATGAAGATATCGCCCGGCAGACGACCGAAAGGGAGTTTTTGCAGCCAGGGCCAGAAAAGTCCGACAGCCAGCAGGACTGCGCCCAGAAGAATAAGAAGCTTTTGCATGCGGCGCCCTCCTTTCCCCCAGCTCAAGCCTTACCTGTTCTGCATCCTTTCGAGAGCCCGGGCCAGGCGCAGGATGCCTTTTTCAATCGTCTCAGCATCGGCACAGGAAAAATTCAGCCGCAGGGTCGGTACATCAGTCTTCGTTGTATAGAAGGGATCACCCGGCACGAAAACCACCTTTTCCTGCACGGCATATTCAAACAAGCCCATCGAACTGATATTTCCCGGCAGCCTTCCCCAGAGAAACATGCCCCCTTCGGGTCGGGTCCAGATAATATCCGACGGCAAATGTCTGGCAATACCGTCCACCATCGCCTGACATTGACTGCCGTAGGCCGCAATGATTTTGACGATGTGCTGATCGATGTCGTGGTCCTGCAGGTACCGGACGAGGATATGCTGAACAAAGCCCGAGGTGTGCAGATCGGCAGCCTGTTTGGCGACGAGGAGTTTCTCCCTGATTTTACTCGGGGCAACAATCCAGCCGACCCTGAATCCCGGTGCAACAATCTTGGAAAATGAACCCAGCAGGATGGTCTGCCCAGGCAGCAAACTATAGAATGACGGCTGATGCTCGCCACAGAAGCGCAGTTCACCGTAAGGATCATCCTCCACGATCAGATATCCCTGTTCCGCCACCACCTCGGCAACCTGCCGCCTGTTGCTGCTTGAATAGGTGATCCCCGAGGGATTCTGAAAGTTGGGAACCGCATACATGAACTTGACGTTGTGCCCCTGGCTCTTTTCCCTGAGCGAATCGATATCGAGGCCAGCATCAGTGAGTTCCACCGGCAGAAATGTCGGCTGATAAATCGACAGGGACTGGATGGCCCCGAGATAGCCGGGTTCTTCGATAATCACCCCGTCACCGGTATTGACCAGGACCTTCCCCAGCAGATCGAGCCCTTGCTGGGAACCGTTGGTGATCAGGATATCCTCGGGGGAAACGACCAAGCTCTTTTTTTCAAGATATCTGGCCGCGATATATTCACGCAGGGCGATCAGGCCTTCGGAATTGCTGTACTGCAGGATATCCGGACCTTGGCCGCGAAAGACTTCATCTGTGGCCAGTCGGATCTCTTCCACCGGGAAAAAATCCCGATTCGGCAGGCCACCGGCAAACGAAATAATTGCTGGATCAAGAGAAACCTTCAGGATCTCACGAATAAACGAGCGGGGAACATTAACAATCCGCTCGGCAAAAAGTTCTTCCATCACTCCTTCCTGCTCCTCAAGAAATATGTACCATTTTCAAGCGACCGGGGCGACAGCGGCAATCCGCCAGGTCACCCCAGCCATGGCTTTCACACCAGGTCGCAGGCATCCGCCGGCATCCAGTGCTTGTCCTTACCTTCCCATTTGACATTGCAGCCGATCGGATTAGTCAGCGGCACAGTCACCGGCTTCCCGGAAATGACTTCATCCAGCACCCTTTCCAGATCGTTAATCGTCATCTTGCTTACGTCCCGGGGATTATCGACACTCCGGCCGGAGTACACCAGTTTCCGATCCTGATCAAAGACATAAAAATGCGGTGTCCGTAGCGCGCCATAGGCCAAGGCAACCTCCTGCGATTTATCCCGCAGGTACGTCCAGGGGAATTTCATCTCCATCATGCGGGTGACCATGTGGGCATAGTCATCTTCGGCGTAGGTGTTCGAGCTGTTTGAGTTGATTGCCACAAAACGCACCCCACGGTCGGCGAACTTTTCGGCCGTCGCCCGGGTAACCTCGTCGGAACCGATGACATAGGGACAATGGTTACAGGTAAAAAATATCACTAAGATCCGGGCCTCGGCAAACGAGGCCAGTGAACAGGTTTTGCCGTCTGTGGAAGGAAGCTGGAAATCAGGGGCAGTGCTGCCCAGGGGAAGTGTAAAAGCCATGATAATCCTCCTTAAAAAAGTGATCGGAACCAGAGGCTGCCGGGAACGCGTGCACTCCTGGCAGAGACAGGCAGTTCAGGCTACACTGTTATTCCTGCCGGTCGATTGTCAAGGGAGATCAGCGCTTCCGACCAAAGATGCCGTTTTTTGCACGAAGCGCGGCATTCTCCTTCTCGCCGTCAAGCATTTTTCTGAGCATCTGCCACTCGGCCTTGGCCATGCGCAGTTCTTCCTGCAAATCGGCGGGTTCGTTCGGCAAGAAAGCCTTGATGGCTTTCTCCAGGCGTTCGACATTCTGCTGCGCCCGGTAAAGATCGAGGGCCAGGTGTTTAATGGACATTATTTTCTCTCCTTTAAGGCATTGCAATGCGCCTGGCCATGTGTCACACAATCCTACATCAGATCTTCCGACCGGCAAACCCCGATCTCTTTTTTGCCGAAATAATCTGGATACATTGCATGACTCTGGTATCTTTTGCTGCTCTGTAATATAACTAAAAGTAAGAATCTGCTTGTATAACTCAGCATGCGAGTCATCTACCGCAAGGAACAATCCATTGTTTATATGGACCAGAATTATATACTGGAAGGCTGTCAGCAATTCAACAACGAGGCTGTGCAGTTGGCGTAAACAGCTTTTGAGAACTCTTACAGGCGGAATATCTGCCGAAACAGGTCAAAGACATGGCAATCAGTTGTTTACTCGAATGGTGCGCCCAGGCATTGAAAACACAAAGGACTTCGTCTACGGCGTTATCCCTTCTACAATTTGCCGCAGTCTTGTTTTTAACCAGTCTGCTCTTCGGCTGTGCCTCTACCAAGGAATCAGAAAGAAAGCTTGCCGAACTCTCTCTGGAAAACAGCATACTGCAGGAGAAGAATCAGCAGCTGGCTGGTGAAGTAATCGAGCAAAAGAATACTGTGGCCAGACTGCAGATGGCTCTTGTCGAGAAGCAAGTGGAAATCAATACGGCCAAGTCAGCCCTGAAGAGCCCCCCATCCCGGGGAACGGAAAATCTCCAGGGACGGTTGCCGCCGCCAAACTCCAAGGCCGAGGCTGTAACCTGCCTTGCCGAGGTGGAAACAGAAATCAATACGGTCCGGGAATCTTCTGTCGCAGTCGAGGAATCACAGGATTTTTCCGAGGTTGACGATCTCCTTGCCCGAAGCCGGGAGAACCTGTCCCAGGGAAGTTACGACGAAGCCTGCATTCTGGCCTACCAAGCCCTGAATGAGGTCCACGAGACTCGATTAAAAACCGTCCTGGCCAAAAGAGAAACGCCAAGCATCTACACCGACTTCGTTGAACCGTTGCAACTGCGAACGGTAAAACGCTGCAACATCCGTAGCCGCCCGAGTATCAGCAGCAAGATACTAGAGACTCTGGCTAGCGACACTACGGTGACCGCCATCGGCTATCGAGGTAATTGGATTAAAGTTGCCACAGGGGCGGGGAAGACTGGTTGGATTTTTTATAATCTACTGACAGTGCCAATCGTCGAATACAACGGAAAAGGCATTGAGGCAGATTCAATCCGGGATCACCATCTCTAGAGTCGAAGCAGTCCCAGGAGAGTTGGGATTTTCAGAGCGAGATCTTCAAGAAAGATCAAACAGACGCTCTATCAGCCCTGCATCACCCTGTTCCGCCCCCCTGCCTTCGCCTCATAGAGAGCCTTGTCGGCCCGGTCGATCAGTCCGGTGCTGCTACCCTCTTCTACCAATGCGCCAGCCACTCCAATGCTTACTGTGGCGTGAATGGATACCTCTCCGCAAACAAATTCATGTTGATCGACAACCTGCCTGATCCTTTCGGCGGTCTGCAAGGCCTGCCGGTTATCGATTTGCCCAAGGATGATGAGAAATTCCTCGCCACCATACCGACCGGCGCTGTCAAGACTGCGCAAGATCTCTTTAAAAACCTGGGCCAACTGGACCAGGACAGCGTCGCCGACCAGATGGCCATGACTGTCATTGATCCGCTTGAAATAGTCGATATCGATCATCAACAGAGAAAAGTCCGTGCCGTACCTCCGATGGTGCTCAAGGTGGGCCACCAGATCAGCCATGATCTGTTTGCGGTTGGCCAGACCAGTCAGCGAGTCGGTAGTGGCCATTTGTTCGAGCTTGGCCTGATTTTCCTTCAACCTGCTCACCATTTCATTGAACATGCCGCTGACAAGGCCAAGTTCGTCATCTTTGAGAATCGGCACAGTGACTTCCAGATCACCTCTGCCAACCTGCATGACGCCGTCGGTAAGGGCCTGAAGCGGAATGATGATCTGGCTGGCAACGATGGTAGCAGTGCCGCCGATGGCAATGGTCAGCAGGAGAGTGATCAGCACGATACGATCGCGTGCCTGGTTCAAACCAGCAAAGACCTCGTCGGCATTCTCGGCGATGATCAAATTCCAGGGAAGATCACTGAATGGGCTGGCCAAGCCAACCAGACGGGTTTCCTCTTCATCGACAAACGCCTGGAGCCGCCGAGGAGTTGCAAGCATTTTTCCAACCTGCAGCGGAGCGATGTACTGTCTGCCCCGGATTTCCGGCGGATTCGCGGCCAGAAAGGGTCTGCCGTCTACCGTAAAGAGGACAATCCTGCCGGCACCGGCGCCGTTTGCTCGCGGCAAAGATGCGCGCAGCAGAGGCAGGAGCTCATGCAGTTCCACTTCCATGACCAGAAAGCCTAAATGAGCGTCCTTTCCGCCGGAGAAAAGGGAAACCCCAACCGGCATCAGCGGTGCTGCTTCCTTGCCAATAAAGCTCACCTCTCCCGTAAAATACCGTGAAGCATCAATCCTGGTCTGCCAGTCAGCCGAAAAAGAGAGCGCTCGATCAGGATCCGGTGAATCAGAAGCAGCAAGCTTCCTGCCATTCCTGTCCAGCAAAATAAGCCGGCGATAGAGCGGAAACTGTTTTTGAATGAGCGTCAGATATTTTGCGATATTGACAAGATGAACCTGATGTTTGGCCGCCGACGACGGGTCCAGACTGTCCCCTTCGGCGTTATATCTCCGCAGATTATCAAGAAGGACAAAAGAATTGGCGAACACCCGCAGATCGTAATTACGCTCCTTGAACCAAAGACTGATTTCGCGCTCGACAATGCCCGCCGAATCGACGAGTTTCTGCTCAGTCTTCTCAGTTGTGGCCTTGCGGCTCAGGTCAAACCAGAACCAGCCCATGCCGAAGGAGGGAACCAGGGTTACCAGAATCGAAAAGAGCAGGATCCGGTTGCGGATGGAATGAAATCCGGGTTTTTTCTGTTGCGTATCCATAGAGATCGAGGAAAAGCAGAGCAATAGACAGCAAAGATCCGACACGTTGCCGGTCAGTATATCACCTTCACATACTTCATGTATGTTCTAGCAAACTCTCGGCTTAAACTCAAGGCAATGGCGACGAACTTTCTCCTGACGGTCATCTCGATGGCCGAGGTCAAGATGGAGGATTTCCCCCTTTAAGGACTGAAGATCCATGGATTTTGTATCACTTTTTGTCAGCTTGCTGACAGACAAGACTTCGGAATACCGTTACCACCTTATAACTGCCAGTAATTTTTCGGGCGCATCTGCTATAATGCGCTAATTATCAGGGATCTGCGACAGAACCTCCAAAGTTCAGCCGGAAATCCAACAGCTTTTTGTTATTAGGAAGGAGAAGAACACATGAAGACGCGGTTTTCCGAGATCAACCTGATCAAGGAGCTCTCCTCGCCACGTTACCAGAATCTGCACCGGCACTTCGTTCCGAAGACCTTTGCCAACAAGGCCCTGATGTTTGGCCCGCGCCATGATGACAACCTGGTCTATCTGGTGGAAAGGGGCAATGTCCGGGTGTACCTGGCGATGGAAGACCGTGAATTCACCCTGTCGATCCTCAATCCCGGGGATATTTACGCAACCCACACCTCGGCCTATAACTCGGCCATGGGCGAGGTGCGCATCCTGACGATGGAAACTATGAAGTTCTATTCCTTCCTGGCCGAGTATCCTGAATTGTCGAAGATCGTCATCGCCGTTCTCGGCGGCATCCTGAAACAGTCATTCGCCATAATCGACAGCCTGTCATTCAAGGATATCCGCAAACGGCTTGCGGAGTTTATCCTCTTTCAATCAGAAGGATGCCTGCCAGACGCAGGCGGTGCCATCACCGTCCCGCTCGGCATGACCATGGAACAGATTGCCGCCATTGTCGGTTCAACCCGCCAGACCGTATCAACCATTCTCAATGACATGATCCGGGAGGGCGTCGTGCAGAAAACCGAACGGGGGATTTTCATCATTCCCAATATCCGCCATCTCCGCAATTTCGAGTAATATCAAGAGGTCTTCCTGATATCCTGCCAACCGGCAAGGCACGGACGTCGATCTGAACAACGCCCGTGCCCTGTTTTTTTCAGGCCGATAGACCCAATGCCAAGCGCTTTGTCCTGATACGGGTATCGAGGAGTTCCGCAGCCTTCACCGGGTCAGGCTCGATTACAAAAGAGGCCCCAACCAGGTCCTCCAGACCATGCAGGGCCAGATCGGTGACAACCTTGGAACCAAGGATATGGGGTGGATGGCCGAGATGGGTATAGATGCCGCTGGCAACGGCGTACATGCCGATGGCCGCAGCCTTCTCAGAATACCATTCGGGGGAGGATGCCCCCACCGGCAGGTCACTGATATCGACACCCAGGGTATTGGCCAGCATGGCACAGAGATGGATGATGCGCGAGTTGTCAACACAGCTGCCATAATGCAGCACCGGCGGGATGCCGAGACTGCCGCAGACCTTTCGCAGGCCCGGGCCGGCCATCTCGATGGCCGACGGAACCATGAGTCCCGCCTTGCCTGCGGCCGTAGTGCAGCAGCCGGTCACCAGCACCAGGATATCCTTTTTTATCAATTCCTGAGCCAGGGCAACATTCATCGAATCATGCTTAAACTTGGGGTTATTGCAGCCGACGATGCCCACCGCACCCCGGATATCCCCCGACTTTATGGCGGCAATCAGCGGTTCCAGTGTGCCGCCGAGGGCCTTGACCACCGATTCGTTGCAGAATCCCGTCATGATATCGACTGGTTTGCCAGGAATATTGACTCGCGATCGGTCACGCTCGGCATAACCGTCCACCGCCAGAGCGATGATCTCCTTGGCCTGGGCCAGCGCTGTCGCCGGCTGGATATCAAAATGGATGGCGCCGGTAAATCTGGCCTTGTTGGCGGTGGTGATGAATTTCGTATGATAGCAGCCGGAAATCTGCACCATGCTCGGCATAATGCACTGGTAATCGACGACCACGGCCTCAACGGCACCGGTGACGATTGCCAGTTCGGTCATCAGATGATTGCCGGCCATCGGGATGCCCTGGCGCATGAACAGTTCATTGCCGGTACAGCAGAGAC
>JAIFKM010000044.1 GCA_020049575.1 Desulfobulbaceae bacterium | reverse complement strand
CACGGTTCAGTTCCTCGATCTTTTTCTGCATCGTCCTCATTGAACATATATCCAGGCCACCTCTCTGCCAGAGCAGTGAAGTTCGTCTGTCCAGGACAGTAGACGGATGGTCACCTTGAACAAAATCATTTTTAAAGTGGCCGCCCGGATTGAATTCTTCGTCAAACAAGCCCCATTTTTTGACAATCTCCTGGACCTGATCGTCGCTAATGATCGCAGGCTCTGCAGGTAACAAGGTCACCTCTTCGACATATCCTGAGGCGGCATGAAAAGGCAACTCAGGCCCCATATCCTCAGCAACATGTTTTTCTTCAACAGGGATGACCAGCGAAGCATCACCATCATCGAGCACGTGATCGATGAGCCAATTCCTGATTTGTTCGTCAATCGCGTAGCTCTTCTCAAATCGTGAAGAAGTTCCCTGGTTCTCAACGCATTTCTTGACGATATCAGCAGGGGCATCAATCACCGCCAATATTTTGGCATGCTTCACCGCCCTTTCCATCAAACAAAGCTTGGGCTCATCGCCCCAGTTATCAACAAAAAAATAATACACGCATTCTTTGTTGTTTCTCACTCTCTCCCGCCCACCCCAGGATTCGAAGGTGCCAAAACTGAGGTCAGGGTTCATTTCCCAGTCGATGGGGGTGATAATCCTTTCTCCGATCGTAACCTTATGAAACATGCCCATAAACGTCCTCCTTCTTGTTTGATTGCAGCCAATGTGCCTCAACATCACAGCTACGATTATTTCTCCCGGAATAGGCTTGCCTATTGTATACTGCTGTGAATCGCCACAGTATCCGATACTGCTCACCATGATCTAGTTATAAGAACTATTACCACAAATGTCCATCACTCTCAGTCCTATAAAAACAAAAAGCGGCTCACCACTACCCCTTGGCCCCAGTATACGTAGCCAGGGGATCAATTTCGCGCTATTCTCCCGTCATGCCGAGCGCGTCATATTGATCATCGATTTTAGCATTACCGGCTCACGAGACACGGAACGACTGGAATTTCCGCTTGATCCACGAGAAAACAGGACCGGTGATATCTGGCACATCCTTCTCGAAACAGATAACACCGATTTCGTCTATGGCTATCGGCTCGATGGTCCCTCCGACCACCTCATAAAAGGGCACTGCTATACTCCCGCGAACATCCTTCTCGATCCATTCTGCCACAATCTCGTAGCGAGAAATTGGGGAGACCGAGCATACTATGGAAGTCGCCCCTGCTGCAGAATTGCATCACGGAATTTTGACTGGCAGGGAGATCGCCCGCTCAAGACGCCCCTTTCAGAGACCGTCATCTATGAACTGCATCTTCGCGGTTTCACTCGCCATCGCAGTGCGAATGTGAGATATCCCGGGACATTCCTTGGTATCGTTGACAAGATACCTTATCTAAAAAAGCTCGGAATCACGGCCATCGAACTGATGCCTGTGACAGAGTTCGACGAAAATGACATTACTTTTTCCAACCCGGAAGATGGTCACCCCCTGAAAAACTTCTGGGGTTATAATCCCATTTCATTTTTCGCTCTCAAATCTGGATATGCCGCCGACTGGCGCAACCACATCAATGAATTCAAGAAGATGGTTCTAGCTCTCCACCAGGCCGGCATCGAGGTCTTCCTGGATATTGTTTTCAACCATTCCGGTGAAGGCGGTTATGACGGGACCACCAGCAGTTTCAGGGGAATAGACAATACGATTTACTACCTGCTGGGACCGGAAGGATATGAATACCTGAATTTCTCCGGCTGTGGCAACACATTGAACTGCAACCACCCGGTGGTTCGCGATCTCATTCGGGACGCCCTACGCTACTGGGTTGTTGAAATGCATGTGGACGGTTTCCGTTTTGATCTCGCCTCGATCCTCGGCCGGGACCAGAACGGCCATGTGCTCAGCAACCCGCCGATGATCGAAATGATCGCTGAAGATCCCGTTCTACGAGACACCAAGATCATCGCCGAGGCTTGGGATGCCGCAGGACTGTATCAGGTTGGAACCTTTTCCACCGACGACCGCTGGGCCGAATGGAACGGCAGGTTCCGCGATGATGTCCGGGATTTTATGGCTGGGCATGATGATACAGTAAGGCGGCTTGCCACCCGCATAGCCGGCAGTTCCGATCTCTACCAGACGAGCAGCCGCAGCCCTTTGAGTTCGATCAATTTTATCACCAGCCATGACGGTTTTACCCTCCATGATCTGGTCAGTTACAATGAAAAGCACAACCTGGCCAACGGTGAAAAAAATCGGGATGGCGAGAATCACAATATCAGCTGGAACAGCGGGCACGAGGGAACGCCTAGTCCTGCAGATGTACGAAGACTGCGCTTAAGACGACTACGCAGCATGGCAACGATTCTCCTCCTTTCTCAAGGTATTCCAATGTTTACTGCCGGAGATGAATTCGGCCGCAGCCAAAGAGGCAATAACAACGCCTGGTGCCAGGACAATACAATCAGTTGGCTTGATTGGTCACTTGCGGAAACTAACGTAGATCTGCTACGATTTTTCCGACTCTGCATAGCCTTGCGCAGGGATCATTCAGTTTTCACGCGTGAGGATTTTTTCCACCACCACAATCCGGCCGATGGGCTCAACCTGGAGCCGGAAATCACCTGGCAATACCTTCATCCTGATCAACAGAACTGGTCCGTGGACTGCCATGGACTCGCCTTTATTCTGCATGGCATGTTCAGTGGAATTCGCCAGGATGATGATTTTTTTATCATGCTCAATGGCGACAGGGAAAAGACTCTTGATTTCATTCCTCCCCATGTCCCGTATCCAGAGGAGACACGTACCTGGCGGAAGATAATCGACACAGCCGCCGATTCTCCTCATGACTTTAAAGGTTTGAGAGATGCGCCTGTTGTTCAGGCTATGAGAATTCTTTCCGTGCTCCCCCAGGCCGTTGTCGTCTTGCAGTCTGATAAAATGAGTAAATAGTTAAAATTATGTTTGAATGCCAGCCATTTGCTCCTCGACCCAAGATTTGAGAAAAGCTTTGGCAGGGTTTAATCAGGTGTGGTACACTTTCTCCTGATGATCAGGCTTTACTAACCCCAACTCGCAGCACGGACTCCAGCCCCCACTCAATCTGATGACCAGCCTAAACGGTACCACCAGCTTTCTTTTTATGGGCGACTCACTCGTTGCCGACAATAACTGGCAACTCCGCATACCTTTCTGCAAGGTCTATAATTGTGCCGTATCAGGATCGACAGCCCAGGATGTGCTTGACTCGCTGCCGGAAATCGCTGGCCGGGTTCCAATGCCGGCAGCAGTACTGTTAATGGTCGGGACAAACGACATCCTTGCCGAGAGATATGCTTTTGTCGACACCATCCGCAAGATAATAGTCCAAGTCAGTACGATCTTCCCCTCCGCTGAAGTCATCATCACCAGCCTGCTGCCGATGAAGCTGCCCTTTTTGGCCGAAGATACCATCTCCAGGCTGAACGACCACATCGAAGCTGTAACCATTCAGACAGGCTGCTGCTATCTGGATGTCCATAAAAAGTTTCTTCAGTCTAAGGATATAGATCTCTTTCAGGAAGATGGTGTTCATCTCACCGCTCGAGCATACGAAATATGGACAAGGACTCTCCTGGAGCACGTTTCTTTACTGATCGAAAACGACTGAACGAATTATCCCGCCAACTCATTGCCAATAAATCAACCATGATGAAATCGATATTACTGCAACCCTTTTCAGGGCGAAAATACGTTATTCTTACGTTAGTTGCCATTTTCCTGACATCCGGACTTATCTCCGGACATTCATCCGCAACCTCCGAGACCCAACCTGCAGGTCAATCCGGCATTATCCTGGAAACCATGAATGCCTCGGGTTACACCTACATTCTGGTCGAGTCTGGCCAGTCGAAAACGTGGGTGGCCATTCCCGAAACCCCTGTCAAAAAAGGCGAGGCTGTACACTACCAGGAAGGTATGCCTATGAAAAATTTCCACAGCAAGACTCTCAATCGTACTTTTCCAGTAATTGTCTTCTCTCCTGGACTTACCCCTGGAGTAGAAATCGAAAAACCAAAACCAGACGCCTCAGCCCCCGCTGCAGATAAATCTTTTTCCTCAGCCGTACAGGCTGAAACCACTGCCAAGGCCATGCCAGACAAAGAAATGACTGCCTCCGGCGGCAGCACTGGAGCTATCGCCCCTTTTACCGAAATCAAGATTGAGAAAGCCCTCGGAGAAAATAGCCACACTGTTGCCGAGATCTTCGCTAAAGCCAAAGAGCTCGACGGTAAAACTGTTCGACTGCGGGGCAAGATCGTCAAGATGAACCTAAACATCATGGGCCGTAACTGGCTGCATCTTCAGGACGGCACCGGCGACCCGATGACGAACACTCACGACCTCGTAGTCACCACTGCCGAGACACCCGCGCAAGATCAGGTAGTGACAGTTGAAGGCACCATGTCGGCCAAAAAAGATTTCGGCGCTGGCTATTCTTATGCTGCTATCATTGAGAGCGCAAAAATCATTCCATGAAAGAACAGCTGTGAATTCCATGCATTTTCTTCTTGTCGGTCCCGGCGCACTTGGCTGTCTCCTCGCTGCGTACCTCTCACGCGGGCTGGCCGGAACTGACATCCGCCTTTCTCTTCTCGACCACAATCCCGAAAGAGCCGATTCCATCAATCGGCAGGGTATCCTCTGCGATCAGCAGGACAGACAGCACAAAGTCGCCATTACAGCAGTTGCCAGCCCCAAGCACATCAGCCCAGTAGATGTAATTATCCTTTGCGTCAAGTCCTATGATATCCCAGCCTGTCTGCACTTCTGTCAGCCGCTTCTGCTCGAAGGTACGCTGCTGGTATTCATGCAGAATGGCATCAGCCACCTTGATTGTCAGCATCTCGCCGGCAAGGCGTTCTGCGCATTCGGTACGACCACGGAGGGTGCAACCCTCGTCAGCAGGGGTCATGTGCGTCATGCCGGAAAGGGAAGTACTCATCTGGGTTTTCTGACAAGCCCGAGCGTTCAGGCCGAAAAACTTTTGGAAAAGACGACGGAGTTGTTTGCCAACGGCGGCCTCACAATCTCAATCACCAATGATATCCTCAACCGCCTTTGGGCCAAACTCTTCGTCAACGTCGGGATCAACGCCCTGACGGCAATTCTAGGATGCTCAAACGGTGATCTTCTGAATATCCCCGGAATCACTTTAAGAATGGAAGAAGCCGTCGCGGAGGCCGAAACTATTGCCAGAAAGCTTGGCATCGAGATCGCTGCCGACCCTTATGCGGCTACGATCGATGTCTGCAGAAAAACAGCAAACAATTTTTCCTCAATGCTTCAGGATATCAGGAACAAGCGGCGTACCGAGATCGACGCCATCAATGGCGCTGTCGTGCAACACGGCCTGGAGTTGAACATTGCCACGCCTGAAAATCTTCTGCTGGTCAAGCAAGTCAAGGAAATTGAAGATAATTTCTCGAGCAGACAGGCAACAAGGCAGGATATATGAAGATTTCTCCCCACGAAATCGGTTTCGATCTTGATGGAGTTATTGCGGATACCGCGGCCACTTTTATCAGACTGGCCTGCGAGGAACACAACTATTGCTCCTTCAGTCTTGAGGACATCACCAGTTTTCAAGTAGAGGACTGTCTTGATATCCCCACATCCCTGGTCGACCGGATATTCACTGATATCCTGAAAGACTCACTGGCAACAGGCCTCGAACCCATGCCCGGAGCAATAGAGGTTATCGGAGAACTCGCCGGCGTGGCCCCAGTAACTGTCATAACCGCCCGGCCTCTGCTGCAGCCAGTTCGGGATTGGTTCGACTCATTCTTCCCAGGTAATAACCGCTCTGGGATTACCTTGATTGCCATGGGCGACCATAACGACAAGGCCCGATATATCCACGAACACGGTCTGAAATACTTTGTCGATGATCGGGCTGAGACCTGCCGACAACTCAAGGCCGACAACATAACACCGCTGGTATTTAGCCAACCCTGGAATCGGAGCAGCCATAATTTTCTGACGGTTGTCAATTGGCAGGAAATCCGCGGGTTGATCGACCTTTAGAATGGCCATCGTAAAATGCCCCCACTGCCAGAAACCTCTCACGCTCCCCAGAGGACCTTCGGCAACTGTTGATATCATCATTGAAATCGGCGGAAGGATTGTTTTAATCGAGAGAAAGAATCCACCATACGGCTGGGCTCTGCCTGGAGGTTTTGTGGATTACGGGGAATCGTACGAGATGGCTGCCCTGCGGGAGGCCTTTGAGGAAACAGGATTGGAGGTTAAGGATCTCAGGCAGTTTCATACCTATTCGGATCCGAGCCGAGATGCCAGACAACACACGGCGTCTACGGTGTTTATCGGCAAGGCAGAGGGCAGCCCGGTAGCCGGCGATGACGCCGGTCGAGCCGGACTCTTCAGCGAAGAAACCATGCCTCGCCTGGTCTTTGATCATGCCAAGATCCTGGCAGACTATTTTGCAGCCGGCAAATGCTCGGCGTAGACCATTATACCGGCTTTAAAAAATAGCCTGCAGCAGCCAGAAGGTGAGAAGACCCATGCCCACGGATCCGTAAACCATGAGTCAGGGCATACAGTCACTGCCGTACTTTTTGGCAATGACTGCGAAGGTGGCAATGCCGATCCCTCCTGACAACAGCAGCAGAAGCAGTCCTTTCATACCATACCTCACATCAGGCTCTGAGTTTCACTCCCGTCTTTTTCCTCAGGCGGATCGACTCAGGAGTCACTTCGACCAGTTCGTCATCGTTGATATAGGCAATACAGTCTTCCAGGGTCATCATCATCGGTGGCGTAAGGATGACTGCTTCATCGGAACCCGAGGCCCGCATATTGGTCAGTTTCTTTCCCTTGGCCGGGTTGACAACCAGATCAGCGGCCCGGCAATGTTCGCCGATTATCTGGCCCGGATACAGCGGGGCACCCGGGTTGATAAAAAGTTTACCGCGGTCCTGGAGGTTGAACAGGGCATAGGCCACCGCCGTGCAAGGTTCCTTCACCACCAGCACGCCGTTGATCCGGTTGCCGATATCTCCGGCATAGGGACCGTATTCGGAGAAGATATAATTCATCATGCCCATGCCCTTTGTGTCGGTCATGAACTGTGATCGGTAACCAAGCAGCCCTCTGGTCGGGATGTTGAAGACCATGCGCACCATGCCGTGGGCGGTATTCATCTCTTCCATCTGGCCTTTCAGTTTGCCAAGTTTTTCAATAACTGCTCCCTGGTAAAGTTCATCCACATCAACAGTGAGTTTTTCATAAGGTTCGAGCATCTGGCCATCTTCTTCCTTCATGATGACCTGCGGCCTGGTCACCTGCAACTCATAGCCTTCACGCCGCATCTTTTCGATGAGGATGGAGAGATGCAGTTCACCACGACCGGAAACCTTAAAACCTACGGCATCGGTCAGAACCTCGTAACGCAGGGCCACATCCACCAGGGTCTCCCGCTGCAGGCGCTCTTCAATATGCCGGGAAGTTACGAACTTTCCCTCCTTGCCGGCAAACGGCGAATCATTGGGGATAAAATTCATCGAGATGGTGGGCGGATCGATCGAAATCAGCGGCAGCGGCCGCGGGTTTTCTGGATCGGTAAAAGTAACTCCCACAGTCACGTCCTCCATACCGGCTATTGCAACGATTTCACCAACACCGGCTGTTTCAATGGCAATTTTCTCAGAGCACTCGAAACGAAAGATTTTTGAGATACGGACCGGCTTGATGGATCCATCCCGTCTGGCCACGACGATAGGCTGATTAATCGACATCGTGCCATTAACCACCTTGCCGATTCCAAGGCGTCCAAGATAGGGTGAATAATCAATAGTACCAACCTGCATCTGCAGAGGCTCAGTAGCTGCCCCTTTGGGTGCTGGAATATGATTAACGATGACCTCTGACACACTATCCATATTCCGACAGTTTTCAAGAGGTTCGCCGAGTTCGAGCATCGAATAGCCGTCTTTGGCGGAGGTGTAGACCACCGGAAAATCAAGGGTGTCATCGGGAGCATTAAGCTTGACGAAAAGGTCAAAAACCTGATCTACAACCCATTCGCAACGTGCCGCCGGTTTATCTATTTTATTGATCACCACGACAACGGGAAGATGATTTTCCAGGGCCTTTTTG
The DNA here is from genome assembly GCA_020049575.1 of Desulfobulbaceae bacterium. Taxonomy (GTDB): domain Bacteria; phylum Desulfobacterota; class Desulfobulbia; order Desulfobulbales; family Desulfocapsaceae; genus Desulfoprunum. The sequence goes on along the minus strand of JAIFKM010000044.1, from coordinate 117,098 downwards.
AGAACAAAATAGGTCTGAGGCATCGGCCCCTCCTGGGCATCGACAAGCAGCAGTGCTCCATCGGCCATCCGCAGGACGCGTTCGACCTGACCGCCAAAATCGGCATGTCCGGGGGTGTCGATGATATTTATCCAGTAATCTTTATATTTGTAAGAACCGTTCTTGGCGGTAATCGTAATACCCCGCTCCTTCTCGAGATCCATCGAATCCATCAGCCGTTCGGTAACCTGCTGATTGTCGCGAAACATTCCCGAGTGCTTGAAAAGCTGGTCGACAAGCGTAGTTTTCCCATGATCGACATGAGCGATAATTGCCACATTACGAATTTTTTCCTGATCCATACCCTGTTCCCTGAAAGACTCTACAGTCCTTCGTTCCGTCAACTGGACGGTGTAGAATTGTCCTGTCCCTGTTCCGATTTTGAAGATGATTCGTAATAAAAAAAAGCACTCGCTGGTACAGGAGTGCTTACGAATACGTCTCTCACCTTGCTCTATTTACTATTGCGAACCTTATTTTATACCCCATTCGCCCACATAAGGCAAACAAATACCACACAAGCAAGGACTCCACCGACATGTGCGGCATCATTTGTTCACATGCTTTCGAAAACCTTGCGCCTGATGTTTGCCGAGCGTCGCAAGGACGGCACAGCCTCGTCGATATAATCATAGACACGGGCCTGTTTATTGACAGCAGGCCGCATGATCCGGCCGATAATCTGCAGCAGTCTGCCCTCGAAGGTTATTGGCGTGGTAATAAACAGACTGCTCAGACCGGGACAGTCGAAGCCCTCCCCGATGAGTTGCAGAGTCGCAACCAAGACCTGAGTTTCACCAGCCTGCACAGCCTGAACAATAGCACTGCGACGCTCCTGGGAAATCTGACCGGTAAGCAGTTCCACCCTCAACCCGCGATCTTTGAGTAGATTGGCAAACACCTCACAATGGCCGACACGGTCAGACACGACCAGAGCAGTCCCGGCGTCGGCGGCCTCCAAGACTGCGCAGACATCCCGGACAATCTGCATATTACGCCCTTCATGACAGGTGAGCGCCCTGACGAGGGCCTGATAATCACCTCGGTATTGAAAAGAAAACTCTGTCAGACGCCTGATCAGTTTTGGTTTGAGAATTGCCCCGGTCGCCTTCAGTTCTTCCTGGTCGACCTTGTGGATTCTCTCCCCCATAAAATAATAGATCAACCGGGTCATACCATCGTCACTGCGAAAGGCGGTCGCGGACAGACCAAGGAGATAATGACAGTCAAAATTCGACACGACATCCGTAAAGAGTGCGGCCGGCACCCGGTGACACTCATCAACGATGAGGTGGCCAAAACAGGGAACAAGCTCCTGCACGTGTTTTCGCGCAGTGTTGACAATGGCTACAGTGAGTGGTTCCAGCGAAAAGTGCCCATCACCGATAAGACCGACTGGACAGCCAAGAAATTCATGGACTCTCTCCTGCCACTGATAGAGAAGTTCTTTGGTATGTACGACAATAAGAGTGGGCTGTCTACGTGCGGCGACGAGAGCCAGGGCCATAATCGTTTTGCCGCTGCCAGTGCCGGCCTCGACAACCCCGAAAGATCTCTTCAGAGCAGCTTCAACTGCTTCTTGCTGGTAAGGCCGAAGCCTTCCAGCAAAGGTGAAATTGATCTCGGCAAGAAGACGCCTCTGATCGATTATTTCAGGTGATTGCCCCGATAGTTCCCGACAGATACGGATGGCCTGGTTCGAAAAACCGCGGGGGAAACGCAGTCCACCTGCAACGGGTTCGTAGTATTTCAGGGTCGGTTTGAGTTTTTTGCCGATCCAGCGGCCATAACGCTTAGCTGAGAGATACTGGGGATTATCAATGGTAAGCAAGGATTTCAGCTCCTCTTCGAGGCTCAAATCAAGGCCCTGGAGAAGACAGTCGGAAGACACGGTAAGGGTCAGCATGAACGCAAGATATCAGAAAACAACGTAACGAACTGTTTCATTGTCTGCTTGAAGAATTATCTTTCATTGACTATCATTCTTTCTTCACCCGCAACCGCTCGACACACGGCTGCACGCCCGAAAACTTTCATCCTGCCCAGCGCACCCTTGCCGAATACACTCTGCCATATAGCCCTGCAGGCTCCCGCCAGCCGTCTTTTCTGCCATGACCGGGAATTTTACTGGGTTATCATTGCCTGCATACTCCCCGACCTCCCTTGGGTCATACTCAGAATTCTGCTCTTTTTCCAGATCACTGATCCTTTTATTGCCAGGCTCTACACATCGACCCAGGCAAGTCTCTTCTTCTGCCTTCTCCTCAGCGCAGCCCTGGCAGCAATAAGCAGACTGCCGGCCAGGACATTTATAATCCTCAGCCTCAACTGCCTGTGCCACCTTCTCCTGGACGCCACTCAGATTAAATGGGGTAATGGCGTACACCTCTTTCTGCCGATCAACTGGTCAACCTTGCAGTGGCATATTTTTTGGCCGGAGCATCCGTTCGGGATCGCCATCACGATATTCGGCTTCGTCTCCTTTCTCCGAATCTGGCATCTCATCCTGACACAAAAGCCTTCGGCGCCGTTTGTTCCGACGGCTTTCAAAACACTAGTCCCGCTCTGCTGTCTATCACTCTATATCGCCGGCCCGTATCTGCTTCTGCAAGATCTCGAGAAGAGCAACTATTTTTACATCAAGACATTACGCGAAAAAGAGCATCGCCCGGGAAAGCCTATTGAATTTGACCGTATTCCCTTTTCCCACAGTAAACGAACAATCACAACGTTCAGTGGCGAAAAAATTCGTCTTACGGGAAATTTCCCCGAACAATCAGGAATTTTTTCATTGCAGGGCAGTTTTATCTCCGCCTCGACCGTGCAGGTGAACCGCTGGCACGAACACAGTAGGATGCGCGACTGGGCCTCAATTCTCGGCCTCTTTATGGCTTGCACTTTAACTATCCAGACGTTAATACTATCACGCTTTCCCTTCACCCGATCTTTCAGAGGACAGACATCATGAACATGCTCATCAAGATTGTACTCATACTTTTATCCCTGCTCCTGCCTGGCCAGTCACCAGCTGCGACAACAGAAACCATAACCTTAAATCTCCCGGAGAAAGTTCTGGCTGACACGGTTAAGCTGGCTTTGCCACTGGATATCGACGCACAATCCAAAAGCCTGAGAGGCACAATCAGGATTATCAGCATTGAAAATCTGAAGCTCAGTGACAAGCTCATATCCTGTCGCCTGCATGTCGCCGGCAACAATCTGCAGATTGTCTCCGAACTCGCCGGACATCAGATCAATCTCAAGGTTGGAGAGATTGAACTGGATTTTGACTGTAATGCCAACGTGCGTTTCGATGCCGCCAAACAGATTCTCTACATCAGACCGGTGGTTGATAAGATGCAGACCAGCGGCGATGCCGCCCAGGGAGAACTCGGACAGGCGCTTGTTTCGCTCCTGAACGGCCGGGAATTCCCGATTTCCATGCAGGACATGGAGCCCCTGGTAGCAAAGACCGGCAGCAAAACCCTGACTATCAGCATGAAGTTCGTCAATATTCAGGCCAGAAAAAACGTGCTCCAGTTCAGCTTGCTGCCAAAGGTCAGCTCAAAATAATCCTTCTGCTCACCACATCAGATCATCGGGCACTTCATATCCGGCATAAGGATCTTCGGCGTCCATCTCAACCTTTTTCTCCTGGCCGTTCTGCAGAACAATAACCCGCTGATCAATGAGACGAATTCTTTCAGCGGCTACAGCGGGGATAATCTCATAGAACGGTCCGGATCGGACAATGGCCGATCGCCCCCGGCTGAGATCCTCCAGGGTATCCTTTGGAACAAAGATTCTCTGGATTTTACCTCTGTCAGGAAAACGAAATGCCACTCCGTTCGGATCCTTGATCAGGCGATTGCTATCAATAATCTGCCGAATCTGCTCCGCCTCTTCCTTCTTCTTCAGCTCTGCCTGACGTTCGAGATTTCGTAGACGTTCCCGCTCTTTTTTCTCGGCAACAGCCTGTTGGGCAATGATCTTGTTTTCATCTACAATCTCTTGTGCTTTGCTTACCTTGAGTGTTTTTTTCTGATGCTCCGTCTTTTTTGCCTGATTGACCTGTTTCTTGTCGACCAGACCAAGCTTCAGTAATTGTTCCTGAAACGTCTTCCCCATATGCTCCTCACCTCGTTGTTCACCCACCCTCTCCCGGGCTATACCAAGAGAGATCCCCTGTCAACCTGAACAAGCAGCCGTCTCGAAAATTACACTCTATCCTACCGCATAAATACAAAAACGGGAACTGCAACACATGGCTGTTCCCGTTTTAAAAAGCATACTCATTCGCCGTACAACACAGCCTTCAGGCCGCACCTCTCTGACACTTCGCCGATGCCCCTCTACAACAGCAGGTATTCTTTGAATTCTCCGCGCATACAGTGATTCGAGGACATCGAGGATGAGTAGGCTCCGGCGTTAATCAAGCTCAGACAATCTCTCGAACGCATTGGCGGCAGCGGGATATCTGAGTACCAGATGTCAAGAGCCTCGTTGATATTGCCAACAACGGTCGTCCTGATCTCATCACCTTCCCTGCGCCTCGCCGGAACAGGTTGAAAAGGCAGGCCATAGACAGCCGGTTCCACTGCCAGATTAAAGCCGGCATCAACACCAACAAAAAGAGTGTCCTTTTTCTTCTCCACCTGGTTGACCGTCAGGACGAGAAGTCCAGCGTCCTTGACCAGATAGTCTCCCGGTTCCACTTCAATCTTGAGTTTTCTTGAGAGAAAATGATTTTTCAGAATGCCGGCCCAGAGTCCCAAATCAAGAGGTTCATCCCGGTCAACATGAGGCACTCCCAACCCGCCGCCGACATTGACGGTCTTGACCGTCTCCAACTGGTCAATAAACCAGAGACATTCCTCAATGACCTTTTCCCATGCCGGCAGCTGAGGAGTCAAATAGCCGCAGCCGGTATGAAAATGCACCCTCTCGATGGTAAGGCCATATCTTGCGGCCAACCCCCTCGCCTCTTCGAACTGCTCCCGGTAGATACCGAACTTGGTAGTTCTGCCGCCACTGTATTGCAGCAACTCGTTCTGGGCCCTGCCGACTCCCACTGCGGGATTGATACGGATACCGATACTCCGCCCTGCCCCACGCTCACCCCACTGTTGAATAGCATAGAGCGAGTCGCAGTTCATTATCAAGCCATCAAGCCTCGACAACCGATCAAAATCCCTGTCCGACAGACTCGTAGCGGTAAAGCTGATCTCATCGGGACGGAACCCGCAACTTATGGCATGCTCCACCTCCTGTGGAGAGCATGCATCAATCATGCAGAGGCCCGTGGTTTTCAGAAAGGTCAGCAGAGGGGCGAAGCGATTCGCCTTCATGGCATAGTTGACCCTGTGAAGGTTTCCGCCGAAACCGGCACCCCCCAAAGCGGTGTGCAATCTGCCGATATTCTCCGATATTCTCCGGGCACTGTAAAAAAACGAAGGACTGCCATACTGCCGGGCCAGATCCTCCACGATTCGATCGGCGAACATCAACAGCCCGTTACTGAAACAGAGGTCGCCCCTCTCCCACCATGCATTCATGCAAGCGCTCACCCGTGAATTTCTTCCTTATGAATATCTTCCATAAGGCCAGAGGCACCGCCTGCTACCTGCTCTTTTCTGCCGGTAATCCATCCACGACAGTTCTCTGATCCGCAACTGCAGGGAAATTGTTTAAAAAGAATATCCTCCGTCTGGGCATAATCCATAAAAAGATAGTCGTCAGGCTGGATATCCCTGACAGCATAGACCAGCAGATTCTTCATATCCAGCTCCACGTTCGGCGAGCAGGAGTGGAGAAAATATCCTGAAAAATACACATCATAGAGATGAACGTCCGGCTCTATCTGCAAACTGTGCTGACGCAGGTCATGAATGATTTCTCCCGAAAGGGCTGCTACCAACTCACCTTTAGCGAAAGCCCGACGTGAGATCACACCCAAACCCACAACCTCATCCTTGACAACCACCTCAAAGTCCTGTTTGCGGGGAAACAATGGATTGTTTCCAAAATGCGATGGATACATAGTTTTTTATCTGCAACTCCACATGTTGAAAGAAACCTGGCCTCGAAGAACCAAGCAGCGCTACCAACCCATCCGTTGTTCTGGACGGATCGACATTAATTTATTTCCAGCCTGAAATTGTTTACAACCTCCCGGACGAGGAAAGACCGGTCACATCAAAAATATCTCATCCCTGTTATCTCAATCGCTGATCAATCGGGGTATAACTCAGCGATTGCGGCCCTGTATACTCGGCGCGGGGTCGAATTAAACGATTATTCGACCACTGCTCGAGAATGTGGGATGTCCAGCCAACAATTCTGCTTATGGCAAATATCGGGGTAAAGAGTTCAGTGGGGATTCCCATGGCATGATACAGCGAGGCCGTATAGAGATCGACATTGGGATACACTTTGGTCTTCTCCAGGACGACCCGTTCAATCTCCCGGGTTATCTCATAATTCTTGCCCTCTCCGACCAACTCGGAGATGGATTCAGCACATCCCCGCAGGATACCGACCCGCGGATCCTCACAGCGGTAGACCCGATGACCGAAACCAGGAATCTTCACCTTGTTTTCCAGCTTCTCAAGAATATAGGCCTCAGCATTTTCCGGGGTGCCGATCTCCTCGATCATCTGCATGACCTCCATATTGGCCCCGCCGTGCAACGGCCCCTTCAGGGCCCCAATGGCGCTGGTAACGCACGAATAGATATCAGCCATAGTTGCAGCAGTCACCCGGGCGGCAAATGTCGAGGCATTCAATTCATGATCGGCATGGAGAATAAGCGCGATATCAAAGGCTTCGACGATCTTCGGATCAGGCGTTTTACCTAGCAGGGTATAGAGAAAATTATAGGCGATGCCCTGACCAGGGACTGGCTTGATCGGCTCGTTTCCTTCCCGCAGGCGCTGGTGGGCGGCAATCAGCAGGGGCATACGCAGTGTCAGACGCTGGGCCTTGCGCAGACAGGCATCGAGGGCAGTGTTGCCACTGTCTGGATCCCAGTGCCCGAGCGAAGAAACCGCAGTCCGGAGAACTTCCATGGGGGTCACCGACTTGGGGAACATCCGGAGAATCATGACGGTTTCACCCGGTAGGGCCATCGACCCGGTAAAACCGGAAAGAAACGCCTTGAACTCTGTGATGCGTGGCAAACAGCCATACCAGAGAAGATATGCGACCTCCTCGAAATTACTGTTCATGGCCAGATCCAGAGCGTCATAACCTCGATAGACCAGCCTGCAATTCTTGCCGTCAATAAAACAAATATCCGACTGACAGGCGACAATGTCTGCAAGACCAGCTTCCGACTGTTTCAATTCCTGCTCTTCATAACACTTTTTTGACATGACATTTTTCCCTGTGACACCTCGATGCTTCCCCTCTCTTCCCGGACAAAGCTCCGTTGAGGTTTTGAAGCATCTCGCTTTTCAATGTAACCCGATATCTGCATACCGGATCGCTTATAGCATTTATAATGCCAGATCCACTCTATACACATAAATTATTGTTTTAAATCATTTTAATAATTCCTCCCGATCATCTCGCCACCCCCCTCTCTTTTATTTTCGGAACATGATTTCCTTTATTATTCTATATAATAGGTATTATTGGATTTAATACGATATCACAAAAAACTGGGAGGCGCGTTTTTTTCTTCTGGCAAATAAATACTTTCCCTTTATATTTAAGCAGTAAGTTGCACAGAGGCAACAAACAGCGCTGACCTGCTTATTTCCCTTCCTTTTTCATTCGGAAGGTAATTGCCGATTTTTTTAAAGTGATCTTTTTTACAGGCAAAACAGGAACTGATCTACCGATTTTTTTAAAGGACGGAGTATGCTGACCAGATTGATATTTGCTCTTAAAGACGTCGAGCTGCAAAAACTGCTTGAAGACAAAATCTCCATGACCGATGTGCAGGTTGAGTCGTTTGGCCATAAAAAACATCCCTGGCAGAAGGTCGTACAGAGTTGTGCGGATGTAATCGTTATCAGCCACGCCCTCATCCCTAAGCCCGTGGAGTCGAGTATCTACCTGCTCAACAACCTCCCCGAGAATCCAACCACTGTCATCCTCCATGACATCGAGTCTGCCGAGAAACAGGCCCAGCTTATCGCCGCAGGCGCCGATGCCGTACTCTACTCCGGTGTCTCACTCAAAAGCCTGACCGAGGCCATCGAGGCAACCCTTGAATCTCGACGCCTGTATTTCCAACTCGAACGCTTTGACCATCGTGGCCTGGCCAAACCAAAGCTCACCGATCTCATCTCCCATAGCGAGGTTATGCAGATCTTCATGAACGAGGTGCAGCAGGTCGCCCCCAGCGATTCCCTGCTCCTCATCACCGGCGAAACAGGGGTCGGCAAAGAGCATCTGGCCAAGGTCATCCACGCTGAGAGTCCGCGGGCAGCCGGTCCCTTCGTCGCGGTCAACACCGCCGCGCTGCCCGAGCAACTCCTCGAAAGTGAACTGTTCGGCCACAAGCAGGGAGCCTTTACCGGCGCCACCCGTTCACGGCGAGGGGCTTTCGAACAGGCGCACGGCGGCACGATCTTCCTCGACGAGATCGGCGAGATGCCCCTGCATCTGCAAGCCAAACTCCTCAGGGTCCTGCAGGATTATGAGATACGACCCGTCGGGGCCGAGAAATCCACCTGGGTCGATGTACGAGTCATTGCCGCCACCAACCGGGACCTGGAAGACGAGGTGGCCAGCGGAGCCTTCCGTAAGGACCTGTTCTACCGGCTCAGCGTCGTAACTCTTCGTATTCCCTCACTGAGATATCGCCGAGAAGACATCCCCTCCCTGGCCCGCCGTTTCATCATGAATTTCAAGCACAAGATCGGACGGGATGTCCGGCATATCTCGGAACCCACGATGAAGGCCCTGTGCCGCTATGACTGGCCGGGCAACATTCGGGAATTGATGAACGTCATCGAACGCTCCATGCTCTTGTGCAAATCCGATGAAATTTCCCTACAGGATCTGCCCAGTGTTTTCCATGCCGAGGACATCTTTTCCCTGACCCACCCGAACGGCGAGAAAATCGCCCCCAGTTCATGGAAGGGCAAGAAACTGGCGGAGGTCCAGCAGGAAATCATGGACGAGGTAGAGAATCTCTACCTCGGAATGGTCCTGAGCAAAAGCCAGGGCCGGATCAACAAGGCCGCCCAGCTTGCCGGCCTCAACCCTCGGGGACTCTACAACAAGATGAAACGCCTCGGCCTGAACAAGGATGATTTCAAGAAGAAAGGGGATTGAGCCAACAGGGTGCTCCCAGCTCGTCTTTTGCGAGAGCATCTTTCCTCATCTTCCTTCACCCTGCCATTCAAGGTCCAGTTCCCGGCCTGCAGCCACAAGCCCGGCAAAGTATCTGTCGATATCACCCCGACCGCTGGAAACATTGGTAATCAGAAGACGCAAGACCAGCTTCCCGCTGATATAGGCACAGCCGACCAGACTTATCCCCCCTTTGTAAAGACGATTACGCAGAGCGAGGTTGAAATCATTGGCCGTAGCCTCATCACGCACAAAGCGGAAACAGATATTGAAGGATTCCCGCGAGACCACCATCTCCAGTTCCGGATAACGCTCGACACAGTCCTCTGCATAGCGGCAGAGATCGAGAAAAGACTCCACTCGGCCTGCAAGCCCCTGCCTGCCATGGAATTTCCAGTCGAGAAACCATTTCAGGCTGTCAACCCTACGGCCGCACTGCAGAGAGGCAGTACCGAGATCAACGGAGACATCATCCTCGGCCTCCCGAAACAGGTAGCTGCCATCACCAGCGGCCAGGGCGTTTTGCAAAACGCCCCCCGTCTTGTTCAATAAAAGGACGTTGCAGACAAGTGTCGAACCGAGCATCTTGTGAAAATCCATGGTGAATGAGTCCGCTTCCGAAAGTCCCGGCAGGAATTTATGCCGCAGACGCTCGCTCAGTACGGCCGCCCCGCCCCAGGCCCCATCAACGTGGAGCCAGAAGCCGTGTTTCCCCCGCAGGGTGAGCAGCGGCTCAATGGCGTCATAAGCTCCCCGCACCGTGGTTCCGGCCGTGGCCGCGACAAAAAAGGGCAGGCCGCCAACTTGGCAGACGGCTTCCAGTTTTTTCTCCAACTCCCAGGCATCCATCTGACCCCGTGCATTAACAGGAATCTTGACGAGCTGTTCCAGACCTATCCCCAGGATATTGGCGGCCCGGTCCATTGAATAATGGGCATCTGCACTGACAAAGGCAAAGAGTCGACGGCCTGCAAACAGACCCTTCTCTTTTACTGCCTGATCATGCAGATTCCTGGCACACAGCATGGCAATCATATTGGCATTGCTCGAACCGGTAGTCATCTGCCCCTGGCCTCCGTGAAAACCCACGATCTCCAGCAGCTGGGCAAACATGAATTTTTCAAGCAGGGTCGACACCGGGGCACTCTCAAAGGTGCACGCCGAGGTATTGGAAAAAGCGGTAACGACCTCCCCGATCATGGCAGGCAGACTGGCGCCGCTCCACATCCGGTTGACGAAAGAAGGGTGATCGGTTTTCACTGCATACCGGAGATATTTTTCCACCCAATTGAAGACCTCCTGCCAATCTCCCGGGTCTCCCTGAAAATCCAGTTGCAGCAGAACGGCTAGTTCTTCTGGATCATGATATTCAAGATATTTCCCTGCCCTCCGGCCAATATAATACTCCTCGACAATCGGCCAAAGCCGACTGAGGACACTCTTTTCATCCATCCCAAACCCCTTCCATTGAAACAATCACCGCCCGAAATGCAAAAAAGCGGATAATACCAGCCGATCGGACCTTGTCCCAGATTTTTCTAGAAGATTTTGAATGAGAGACAAGAAATATTTGGCAAAGTAAAAAGAGCGGGGGTTAGTCTGGCATTACTGAGTCAAAAGCAAAGGTATCGTCAGACAAGGCACCGATATCCATTCGGATATTAGGGCTCAACGCCTTGCCCCTTTGCGACCTCGGCCAACGCCTGTTTCACAAAGGGCAGGAGATTGTTGACGATGATGGCGTAGCCCTGCGGGTTGGGATGAAGTCCGTCATCGTTATTCAGCGAGGGGTTTGTCGCCACTCCTTCGAGAAAGAACGGCATGAAGATCAATTTTTTCTCCGCTGCTATCTCGGGATAGACCTGATTAAAGCCTGAGGTGTAGCCTGGCCCGAGATTCCAGGCCATGCGCATGCCGGCGAAAACGACAATAATGCCATTCTCCTGGAGCATAGCAATAATTTTCACAAGATTGCTGCGAACGAGACCTGGATCAATCCCGCGCAGACCATCATTGGCTCCGGTCTCGAGGATGACGACAGCGGGTTTCAAGGTAAGCAGCCAATCTATGCGGGCGAGGGTACCGCTTGACGTCTCACCGCTCACCCCGGCATTGATCACCCGCACATCATACCCTTCGGTTTTCAAACGCTTCTCCAGCAAAGCCGGATAGCTTTCACTTTCTTCAACACCCAATCCAGCCGTAAGGCTATCTCCGACTGCAGCGATAATCAGGGCAGCAGAGGCATTATCAGGCACACTGTTTTTCGGCTGTTCCTGCTCCTGCCTGCATGCCCACGAAAGCGACAGGATAAAGAATGCCATGAGATACAGCGCCACTCTCTTTGTCATTTTCATCGTTTTCCCTCTTAAAATTTCTGCCAGTTCAACACCCATATCAATTCCTTTGATTTGTATTCGATGAGCACACCGGTCGCAAATGACCGAACAGCAGAGCAGCGGCCAGCACAGCACAACATCCGGAAAAGGAGAATGCCGCAAGAGGTGATACTCCCTGATACAGCCAGCCAAAAAACACAGATGAAGGAAGAAGCAGTATGCCGACTGTCAGATTAAACCAGCCAAAGGCCGTTCCCCGTAACCCTTCCGGAGACAGATCTGCTACCAGGGCTTTTTCCACCCCTTCTGTGGCGGCCATAAAGAGGCCGTAGAAACCAAACAGGAGGAAAAGAGCCACTCCACCCTGATCAATCATACCTAAAGCGAAATAAAAACCACCATAGGCCAGATAACCGGCCGCCAGCAACCGGGTGCGCCCCCAGCGATCCGACAGAGCCGAGAGCGGTGTCGAAAACAGCATCGCCACAGCGGATACCGCCGCCCATAACAGAGGAATCTGAGCCTGAGATACTCCGAGTTCTTTGGCCCGGAGCAGGAGGAACATGTTCGAGGAATTACCCAGAGTAAAGATTGCCACTATAATGAGATAACGTTTGAACTCCGATGGCATGTCAGCCAGTCGCCAGTCAAAGGGTTTTGCAGCGATAGCGGGTGAATCCTTCGGTTCCGGGATGGTCAGGGCAAGTGCGAAGCAGATGAGGGCGGGGACAAACGACCACAGGAAAATTTCCCGTAACCCCAGACCCGCACTCAGGAGAAAAGCCGCGAGCAGTGGTCCGGCCACAGCCCCGGCATTGTCCATAGCCCTGTGCAAACCAAAAGCCAAACCTCGCATATTCGGCCCGGCACTGGCGGCAAGCAGGGCATCGCGGGGTGATGTGCGCAACCCCTTGCCAATCCGGTCAGTAAAGCGAATGACGAGCAGCATTGGCCAACTGGACACAAAGGCTATCAGCGGCCGTCCAAACCCTGCCAGACCGTAGCCGAAAATCAACCAGGGTCTAACCCGCCGGGTGCGATCCACGACTACCCCGGAAAATAATTTCAGCAGACTGGCGGTGGCCTCGGCAATGCCCTCGATGATGCCAAGCGCCCTCGGTCCGGCCACCAGCACCGAAGAGAGATAGAGCGGAATCAGCGGATAGAGCATCTCGGAGGCCGAATCATTGACCAAGCTGATCAGACCGACCAGCCATACGGTCCGCGGAAGACTTCGCAGAGCGCTCAGCACGGACAGTCCCCACTCATGTCATATTCAATGGGAGGCTGGAGACAGAAGGTATTGCCCCATTCCTTCTGCAGACGGGCAAACATTCGCTCAGGCTCAGCCTCGTTGACCGCCATCGTCACCGCCAGGGGTTGATCGACCGAGTCTTCGCGCGCTGACTGCCAGGATGGAATGCAGCATATGCCTGTCCTTACTGTTCGTTTCATCCAGTTTAAGCCTGCCGGATGGGTCCTGTCGTATAGAACCGGATTCAAGATTGAGAGTCACCGCGCACGACGAATGCTCAGTTCGCTGATGATCTCTGTCGTCGGACCCAACTTTAGCAATAGCGGTGGCCAAAAGCAAGCAGGCCCTCGGAGCGCCCGATTCCCAGACGATCGCCCTTGCCCTTTTCTACTCGCCCCCCCGCTCCCTGAGGAAATCTGCCGGTCTGCGGCGCAGGATAAACAGGGAGCTGAGCATTCCCAAAGAGACGACGAGGGTCACTGTCAATACAGTCAGGAGCAGGCTGGCAGACCAATTGGGCCGCACCGCGATCTCCAGGGCAAAGCGGCAGACAGCCCAATTCATGACCTGAGCGAGAAACACAGCGAGCAAAGCGCTGCTGAGTCCGATCAGCATATTCTCGTATAAAAAAACTGAGAAGACGAACTGTGAGCGGCCGCCGAGAATCTTGTAATACACTGCCTCACGCACTCTAGCCATGCGGGTGGCAAGGATCGAGCTAACGAGGATCAGGGCCCCCGCCAGCAGGGAAAATGCGGCAAAGAAGGTAATAATCCCCGACAGCCGCCGCATCAGGCCGCCGAGCTCTGCGGCCGTCTGAGCCATATTGATCACGCTGATATTGGCGAAATTCGAGACAATACGGTTTTCCATCTGCGGAATCGCCGATTTCTCGAGATGCAGGGCGGCAAAATAGGTCTGCGGGGCCTGCTCGAGAAATTCCGGCGGAAAGACGAAATAGAAAAAGGGATAGAGCTTTGATTTGGTCCGGGTCCGCACACTGGTAATCTCGGCCTCGAGCGGCACCCCCTGGATATTGAAACGCAACACATCCCCAAGTTTCATGTCGCCCATCTCGGCCACCGTATCGAGGATCGAAACCTGCAGGCCGATCCGCCCCCGATCATCAGCGCGGAAAAGACTGCGGCCTTCGAGCAGTTCCTCGTCCGGCAGCAGCGTGTGCCGATAGGTCAGGTTGAATTCCCGGGTCAGACTGTCACCACGGCGTTCCCGCTCGGCCTTTTGATCCACAGGCCTGCCGTTGATCGCCTGCAGACGGGCCCTGATGATCGGAAAAAGTTCGGGATTGCCGCCGACCAGGGAGACAAAACCCTGGCGCTGGTCTTTCTGGATATCGAGGCAGAAGAGATTGGGGGCATCAGCCGGATAGGCCTCGATATAAGTCTTGCGCAGGTTGTCCTGCAGCAAGAAGATGGCCAGCAGTACCGACAGGGCCGAGGCCATGGTGACCACGATCGAGCGGGTGGCATTGCCGGGCCTGACGAGACTGCGCAGGGCCAGACGCAGACTGAGCAGCTTTGGCGACAAGCGCCGGCAGGCCGCAAGGGCCAGCCCTGCCAACAGGGAGATGACCAGGATAAGGGCCAGACTGCCGCCGACAAACCAGATTCCTATCTCAATATCCTTGAGTTGCAGGACAACCAACAGGGTGAGAAAGAGAATCCCGACGAGGCGCGTCAGATAATAGGCGAGGTCTTTGCGGTTGCTGTCGTTATCGTTGCGGAAAATTGCATTCGGTTTGATCCGGTTCAACCGGGAGAGCGGCAGGAAGGTGAAAAAGACCACGACGACGAGGCCAAGGCCCATCCCTTCAACCAGATCGATGGGGGAAATACGCAGTTCACTGCCGGCCGGCAGCAGCCCGGCAAAGAGTACCGGAAAAAAGCGCTCAAGCAGGAGGCCGCAGAGACTACCGAACAGGCTGCCGAGAAATCCAAGTACCAGAACCAAAAGCAGATATTGCCGGTAGAGAAAAGCCCTGGTCGCCCCGAGGGCCTTGACAACTGCCAGGGTCTGCTCCCTTTCCCGCATCAGGGCGGTGAGTGAGCTCTGCATGCCTATACCGGCCAGCAGCAGGGTAAAGAGCGAGATAAGTGAGAGGAAAAACAGCAGGTTGTCGAAAAACCTCTTGATCCGTGAGCCCGCAGTCCGGTAGGTCTCCAGCCGTTCCTGGCCGCCCGTGAGGCTGGCCTTCAATCCAGCCGCCAGACGGTCTACCTCGGCCGGATCGATAACCTTGATGAGCATCTCATAATTGACCCGGCTGCCCTTTTTCACCAGGTCCATGGCCTTAAGATCAGCGGCGGAAACAAAAACACGGGGGCCCAGATTGAAGAGATCCACCGGTCTCGCCGCCTCATGGCTGACGATATCGGCAATACGCAGGGTGAGGCTGCCGATATGGACACTGTCCCCGACCTCGAGTTCCAGCCGCTGCAGGACTTCGGCGGCAACTGCCACCTCTCCCGGCCTGAGGACTTTGCCGAAATCCCGGCCCGACGCCAGTTCAACCCGGCCGTAGAGCGGGTAGCCTGCCTCGACGACCTTGAGGTTGGCAAATAGGGTCTTTTCCTTTTCGGGACTGCGCAGGACCGTGTAGAACTCCCAGGTCTCCGCCGCTTCCGCGACAAGCCCGTCTTTCTGCAACCGCTTGACATCTTCCCTGAGGCGTGGGTTCAGCTCATAATGCGAATGCACGATGATATCGCCGCCATGCAAGGCCTGGGCGTCGCCGGTGATGGAGCGTGAGACATCCCGCCTGAATCCATTGAGGGCCACAATCGTGGCCAGCGACAGAGCCACGCAGAAGATAAAAATCAGCCCCTGCTTGCGGCTCTGCAGCAGCTCACGCAGGAGAAATCGCCAATGGAGCATCAGTTCCCCTCCGTTCCCTCTGCCAACCGGCCATCGTGCAGGACAATGATCCTTTCGGCCCTGGCCGCAATTTCGGGGCTATGGGTTGCCAGGACCAGGGTCGTTCCCCTCTCCCGGTGCAGGCCGGCCAGCAACTCGACTATACCGCGACTGTTCTCCGAATCGAGATTACCCGTCGGTTCATCGGCAAAAACGATCTTCGGATCGTTGATCAGGGCCCGGCAGATAGCCACCCGCTGTTTCTCGCCACCGGAAAGCTGCGGCGGGAAGCTGGTCCGCCGCTCCCACAACCCGACCCGTCTGAGCAGGTTCTCGGCCTTGGCGGCGGCTGCCCTGTCATGCCGCAATTCGGCCGGAAACATGACATTTTCCAGGGCGTTCAAGGACGGGATAAGATGAAAGGCCTGGAAGACAAAGCCGGTATCGACATTGCGCACCGGGGCAAGCTGGTCCTCGCTCAGCTCGGTGATATCACGGCCGGCCAGGATGATTCGGCCGGAGGTCGGCCTGTCGAGGCCCGAAAGCAGGCTGAGGAGGGTGGTCTTGCCGCTGCCGCTGCTGCCGGAAACGACAACAAATTCACCCGCTGCTATCTGCAGAGAAATATCGCTGAGGATATGCTCCCGGTGTTCACCGATTGTGTAGATTTTCGTCAGCCCGCGGGCCTCAAGGATTGCTTCCGTCATTACTCTTCCTGTACAGTTCTGGTGAATTACTGATGTCCTTCGTCGATTTTCAGAAGATCATAATCATCAATTCCCGAAAAACGAGCCCCGGCCAGGCCCCTCCACTGGAATAAGGCGGCCTGTCATCCTTCTGTCCGGCAGCCGGTGTTTCTCCTTGGGTTTCAAGCCATTGTCTGTTATACAAGGCAAAAGACCTTCAGAATCATTGAGACGGGCTCCCCGATTCTCCAGACGGCAACCGCATCCCCCTAAACACCCCTCGTGAAAAAATCTCCGCCAGATACCCCTGCTGACCACCCGCACGAGGTGGGACTCGGATCGCTGCTGGCTCTTCTCCGGCCGTCCTTCCAGCGCTATTGGATGCGTCTGCTCATAGGCCTTGCCGCCCTGCTGGCCGTCGATATTCTCCAGCTCATAATCCCCCGCATCCTCAAGCGCGGCGTAGACAGCCTGGCCCTGGCAACGGCCAGCCAGCACGATCTTCTGGTCCTGGCCGGTTTGATCATCCTGATCGCCCTCCTCGTCGCCGTACTGCGCTTTGTCTGGCGCTACCTGATCATCGGTTTTTCCCGCCTCCTGGAGATGGCTATCCGCAACCGGATATTCTCGCATATCCTCAAAATGGACACCCCGTTCTTTGAACAGCACACTCCAGGCGACCTCATGGCCCATTCTAGCAACGACCTCTCCGCCGTCCAGATGGCCTGCGGCATGGGCCTGGTGGCGGCCATCGACGCCCTGGTGATGTCGCTTGCGACCATTGGCTTCATGCTCCACATCCATGTTGAGCTCACCCTCATGGCCATGCTGCCGATGCCCTTTCTCGCCTACTCCACTCGGATTCTCGCCGGCAGACTGCATCACCGCTTCAATACCGTGCAGGAACAGTTTTCGCAGCTCACCGAGTTTTCCCGCTCCACCGTCGTCTCGGTCCGCCTGATCAAGGCCTATACCATGGAAAAATTTCAGACCGCCGAGTTTGATCAACTCGGCCGGAAGTATGTCAAGAACAACCTCGGGGTGGCGTACATCCAGGGACTGATGACCCCAATCGCCACCTTGACCGGCAATCTCGGCATGTTGATGATTCTGCTTATCGGCGGCCGCCTGGTGATCCTCGGTAGCCTGACCATGGGTGATTTCGTTGCCTTCGTGTCCTACCTGTCGATGCTCATCTGGCCGATGATGGCCATCGGCTGGGTAGCCAACCTGGTGCAGCGGGGGTTGACCTCGCTCAGGCGCATCCATATTCTGCTTTCACAGCAGTCCAGCCTGCCCGATATCGCCGATACCGGTCTGCAACCATTGTCCCGGCCATCGTTTGGCCTGAGGAAGTTAAGCTTTTCCTACTCCTCGACAAGACAACCGGCCTTAAAGGATCTCGAACTCGAGCTCGGTCCCGGCATCCATGGCATCACCGGCCGCACCGGCAGCGGGAAGTCCTCACTCTGCCGGATTCTGGCCCGACTCTATCCGGTAGCGAACGGCCAGCTGTTCTTCGGCGGATTTGACGTCAATACCCTGCCACTCGACTTCATTCGCTCGCATATTGCTTATGTGGGCCAGGAACCGATCCTCTTTTCCGAATCCATTGCCAGCAACATCGCCCTAGGCCGGCCCGGGGCCAGTGAGGCCGAGATAATCGAGGCAGCGAAAAACGCCGCCATCCATGAAGATATCCTCGGCCTGCCGGATGGTTACGCCACCCTCATCGGCGAACGCGGCATCAAACTCTCGGGAGGCCAGCGACAGCGTCTGGCCCTGGCCAGGGCCCTGATCTGCGACCGACCGGTGCTGATTATCGACGACGGTCTTTCGGCAGTTGATGTGGCCACCGAACATGAGGTCTTCGCCGGCCTCAGGCGTCAGTTCATCGACAAGACCGTGATCATCGTCTCCAACCGCATAAAAATGCTGTCGCTGACCGACCGAATCATCATCTTCGACGAGGGCAGGATCATCAGCCAGGGACAGCATGCCGAACTGCTCGAGACGAACTCCCTCTACAGATCGATGTTCACCAAACAGATGCGGACACAGGCAGGCGAGGGAGAACACTGATGCAGAATTTCGGTTATGATGAGGAAGGCCGGCGCGCCTCTCTCGGGGATCTGCAAATCTGGCGGCGGATTCTCGGCTTCAGTACCCGCTACGCCGCAGCCCTCATCGGCGCGATTCTCCTCTCGCTTCTTGTCACAGGCGGCACCCTGGCCCTGCCAGCCCTGCTGCAGCGCGGCATCGACCATTTCATCACGGCCACCAACCTGCCGAACCCAGCCAGGCTGGCTGGGCTTACTGAAACGGCGATCTGGTATGGATTCCTGGTCCTGCTGGTCTTCGTCGCCACCTTTTTCCAGACCGTGGTGCTGGAGTGGATCGGTCAGTCAATCATGCACCGGATCCGTCAGGATCTCTTTGGCCACATCCTCAAGCTCGACCTGCAGTTCTTCAACAGCCACCCGACCGGCCGCCTCGTCACCCGGCTGACCAACGATATCCAGAACATGCACGAGATGTTCACCTCGGTGATGGTCACCCTCTTCAACGAATTGCTGCGACTTTTCGTCATCTTGGTGCTGCTGTTCTTCATGAACGTCCAGCTCGCCCTGCTCATGACGCTTTTCGTGCCAATATCGGCCCTCGTCACCACCCTCTTCGCCCGATTGGCCCGGGCCTGCTTCCGCCTGATCCGCAGCCAGCTGGTCCGCCTGAACAGCTTTCTGCAAGAGGCCATTTCCGGCATCAGCATCATTCAGCTCTTCGGCCGGGAGGCGCGGAGCCGCGAGGAGTTCGAGGAACTCAGCCAGGGTTATCTGGACAAAACCCTCAGCCAGATCAGGCTGTTCGGGACTTTCATGCCTATCACCGAGTTTCTCAGCTCTCTGGCCACCGCCATTATACTCTGGTACGGCGGCGGCGAGATCATCCGTTCCCGCCTGACCCTCGGCGAACTGGTGGCCTTTATCTCCTATATGCGGCTGTTTTTCCAACCTCTGAGGGAGCTTTCGCAGAAGTACTCGATCGTCCAGTCGGCCATGGCCTCGGCCGAACGCATCTTTCAGCTGCTTGATACCGAGAGCCGCATCCTCCTGCCCGAGCAGCCGGTGGCCAAGCCGGAGATCAGGGGAGAATTGAAGTTTGACCACGTCCGCTTCGGCTATGACCCGGCAAACCCGGTGCTGTACGACCTGTCCCTGACTCTGCGGCCAGGGCAGGCCGTCGCCCTGGTCGGCACCACCGGTTCGGGCAAGACCACCCTCGTCAACCTGCTGCTCAGGTTCTACGAACCCCAGGCCGGGGGAATCACCATCGACGGTATCGATATCGCCCGCTTTGCCCTGGAGGATCTGCGCACGGTAGTCGGGGTGATCCTGCAGGATGTCCTGATCCTGCAGGATTCACTGCTCGCCAACATCATCATGAACAGCGGCAGAAACCGCCAGGATGTAGAAGAAATCCTCGGCAAGACCGGCATGACCCGGTTTGTCGACAAGCTGCCGCAGGGACTCGACACCCTGATCGGGGAAGGAGGCCAGGAATTGTCCTCCGGCGAGAAACAGCTGCTCTCTTTTGCCAGGGTGCTCTGCCGCAACCCGGCCATTCTTGTGCTCGACGAGGCGACGGCGGCCATTGACACCGAGTCGGAGAACATCCTCGAAGAGGCCATCGCCGACATCTTCCAGGGCCGAACCTCGCTGGTCATCGCCCACCGCCTCTCAACCATCCGCCGGGCCGACCATATCATCGCCCTGCAGCAGGGCCGCATCGTCCAGCAGGGCAGCCACGAGGAACTCATGGCCCTCGGCGGTTATTATGCCGAACTCGTGGCCATGGACCGTCAGAATGGCGATTCTCTCTGAAATCTCCCTCGTTCAGCCCCCTTCGGGTCCTTCTGCAGGGGCCAAAAGATGAGCAGACAACACATCACGGTTGGGCAGGATGGTCGCCGGGCAGGGCAAGTTTTCCGGCTTCATCCACCCAACCACCGCCCATGACCTTGTAGAGACCGATCAGTGCAAGATGCAACGCGCTTTTGGTTTCGGTGTAGGCCAGTTCAGCACTGAACAGGCCCCTCTCGGCGTCCAGCACCTCCAGATAATCTGAATAGCCATTGTCATAGCGTAGCCGCGCAATATCGGCATACTGACGCAGGGAATCAACCTGCCTCTTCTGGGCGGCAAGCTGTTTGCGGGTCTGGCTCTGGTCCACCAGTGCGTCATTCACCTCGCGGAAGGCATTCTGTACTGCCTGCTGATAGCTGAGAAGCGCCTGCTGCTGGACTGCCTCGGCCGCCCTTATGCCGCCCTCAATCTTGCCGGCGGTAAAAATCGGCAGGGTTATCGGTCCGCTGTACTGCCAGATTTTCGCCGGTCCCTTGAACAGATCGCCGAGGTCGCCGCTCGCAGACCCGAAATAGCCGGTCAGGGAAATGGCCGGAAAATAGGCGGCCCGGGCAACACCGATCTGGGCGTTAGCGGCAATGAGATTCTGTTCCGCTGCCAAGATGTCCGGCCTCCTCTCAAGCAGATCCGAAGGAATCCCGGCAACGATGGCTGGCTCCAGCAGTTCATCAATGCTTTTCCCCCTGGCTATCGGACCGGGATTGCGGCCAAGGAGCACACTTAAACCATTTTCCTGCTGCGTGACCGCCTTTTCCAGACCCGGAATGCTCGCCAGCGCCTCTTCATACTGGGATCTGTTCTGACTGAGTTCGAGGTCTGAAATGACCCCTCCGGCAAATCGCTCTTTGAAAAGGATGTATGACTCCTCACGGGTTTTCGCCGTGCTCCTGCTGATCTCCAGCCGACGATCCAGGCCGCGGAGATTAATATATGCGCTGGCGACATTGCTCACCAGGCTGAGGACAGCGCCTCTCCGCCCCTCCTCAGTTCCCAGAAGCTGGGCCTGGGCTGTCTCGTTATTGCGGCGGACTTTTCCCCAGAGATCTATCTCCCAGCTGGCGTTGAGGGTGGCCGTATAGCTGTCGGTGGTTGTCTTGTAACCGGGAGAGGTTCCATTTTCGCCCAGTTCGGTCACCCGCTGACGACTGTAGCCACCGGCAGCATCCACCTGGGGAAAGAGATCCCCCCTGGATATGCCGTAACGGCCGGCATATTCCTCGATCCGCGCCGCCGCGATGAGCAGATCCTTGTTTTCCCGGAGTGCGACACCGATCAGCTCGTCGAGCACCGGGTCATTGAACTGCCGCCACCAGAGGGTCTGGGCGAGGTCTTGCGCCTCCTTTTCCTCCAATCGCCAGGAAGTCGGGGTATCGATAGCTGGTCGCTGATAATCGGGACCGAGCATGCAGCCCCCGGTGAGGAGGGTCAGGAAAATGATTGCCGCAATCTTATGCATGATGTCCACCCTCCTTTTCGCCAGGTGCCGAGGATGATTCCCCTGGGGGCCCTTCAAGTCCGGAAACGGCGGAAACTGCCTTCCCTTGCCGATGTCCGAGTTTTTCGACCACATAGAAGGTGACTGGCACGATAAAAATAGCGATGAACGAGGCAGCCAGCATGCCGCCGATGACGGTGCTGCCCATCACCTGCCGCGATACCGCCCCGGCGCCCTGGGCAATGGCCAGCGGCACACAGCCGAGGATGAAGGCAAACGAGGTCATCAGGATCGGCCGCAGACGAAGGCGGGCCCCCCTGAGAGTTGCCTCGATCAGTGATTCTTCGCCCTTCTCGTACTCCATCTTGGCGAATTCGACGATCAGGATGGCGTTTTTGGCAGCGAGACCGATGAGCATGACCAGACCGATCTGGGCATAAACGTTATTCTCCTGGCCGCGCCACAGCAGTGCCGCAAAAGCTCCTGCCACCGCTATCGGGGTACCGAGCAAAACCGAGAACGGCAGCGACCAGCTCTCGTACTGGGCCGCCAGGATCAGGAAGACGCAGAGCAGTGAGAAGGCGAAAATCACCATCGGCGAGATACCTTCCTGGGCCCGCTTCTCCTGGTACGACATGCCCATGTAGTCATAGCCCATCTCCTTAGGCATGGTCTGTTCGAACACTTCCTCAAGGGCTTTCATGACCTGGGCCGAGCTGACGCCGGCGGCACCCGAGGCATTTATCTGGGCGCTCCGAGGCGAGTTCACCCCGTTGTGCCAGGCCACGGCGCAGCGGTGATGTGTTTATTTTGTTCGCCCGTTGCTCCCGTGCGGCGTGAATAAAGCCCTGCCACTGGCGCCCGAATCTGTTGAAATAATTTATAAACCCACTACCAAGAAAGCTTTGCAGGGTCTTGTATACATCGTTGATATTGACACCCTGCTTCAAGACCTTGTCGCGATCGACGTCGATAAAGATCTGCGGCACCGTCGGTCGGAAGGTCGTCGAGACGCTGGCCAGTTCAGGTCGTTTTTTCGCCGCCTCGACAAACTTGCTGGTATTCTCAGCCAGGAAAGCGATGTCGCGGCCGGCACGATCTTCCAGGATAAAGGTGGCGCCACCCGAGGTACCGACACCGGGGATGGCCGGCGGCGGGAAGGCGAACCCGATTGCGCCGCTGATCCCTCCGAGTTTGCGGGTCAACTCGGCTTTGATGGCGGCATACTGTTCCTCGGGCGCCGTGCGCTCGCCCCATTCCTTCAGGGTGATAAAGAAGAAGGCGCTGTAGGTGTTCTGCACCTGGCTGAGCATGCTGTAGCCGATGACCGAGGTGGTATACTTCACACCCGGGGTGCTCATGATGAGTTTTTCGGCCTGTCTGGTAATCTCATCGGTACGCTGCAAAGAGGCCCCGTCGGGCAGCTGGATTCCGGCATAGACATAGCCCTGATCCTCTTCGGGCAGAAATCCGGAAGGTACCGTCTTACCGAAGAATCCAGCCATGGCAGCAACTCCTAGCAGAAAAAGAAGACTGACAAAGCTCTTGCGGATGGCAAAACGGCAGACACCTACATAGCCGTCGGTGGCACGGCCGAAACCACGGTTGAACCAGTCATAGAACTTCTGCAGCGGTCCGCCTTTTTTGCTCTTGGGTTTAAGGAGCAAGGCACACAGGGCTGGACTGAGGGTGAGGGCATTGAAGGCCGAAATAATCACCGAAATGGCAATGGTGACGGCGAACTGTTGATAGAGTTGGCCGGTAATCCCGGGGATAAAGGCCGTCGGCACGAAAACGGCGGCCAGAATGATGGCAATGGCGATAACCGGACCGGTTACCTCCTCCATCGCCCTGAACGTCGCATCCCTGGGCGACAGACCGTGATCAATGTGATGTTCGACCGCCTCAACAACGACAATGGCATCATCGACGACCAGTCCGATGGCCAGCACCAGACCAAAGAGAGAGAGGGTATTGATCGAAAAACCGAAGGCCGGGAAAAGCATGAAGGTGCCGACCAGCGACACCGGCACGGCCAGTAGCGGGATGAGTGTCGCGCGCCACCCCTGGAGGAAGATGAAGACAACGAAGATAACCAGAATCAAAGCCTCGACCAGGGTCTTCTGGATCTCCTTAATCCCTTCGGTGACTGACAGGGTAGTATCGAGGGCAATGACGTAATCCAGATCAGGCGGAAAGCTCTCCTTGATTTCCGCCATCAGTTTCTTGGCGCCACCGGCAGCTTCGAGGGCGTTGGTGCCCGGCATCTGGTAGAGGGCGATAATGGCGGCAGGCTTGCCGTTGAGCCGGCCCTGGAGGTTGTAGGTCTGGGCTCCGAGTTCTATGCGGGCAACATCTGCAACCCGAACGATAGAACCGTCGGCGTTTGCCCGCAGGACGACCGCACCAAAGTCTTCTTCAGTCTGCAGCCGCCCCTGGGCGCGCACAGCATAGGTGAATTCCTGGCCCTTGGGTACGGGTTCCGCGCCCACTGTTCCTGCCGGGTTAACGGTGTTCTGGGCATTCACCGCGTTGACGATCTCCGGGATGGTGATATTGAGCTTGGCCAGTTGATCCGGCTTGACCCACAACCGCATGGCGTATTGGCCGGCACCGAAGACGGTAATGCTGGCAATCCCTTTAACCCGGGTCATCTGGTCATTGATGTTGATAAAGGCATAGTTGGCCAGGAAAATATTATCGTAGCTGCCGTTCGGCGAATAGAGCCCGAACAGCAGGAGCGGCGAGGCCGTCGATTTCTGGACGGTGATACCGAAGTTGCGCACATCGGCAGGTAATTGGGATTCGGCCTGACCCTTGCGCATCTGGGCCAGTAACTGATCAGTGTTGGCGTCGGTGGCGATGTCGAAGTTCACGGTCAGCGTTGATGAGCCGCTGTTGGCATTGATCGAGTACATGTAGTTCATGTTGTCGACGCCGGACATCTGCTGTTCGATCGGGGTGGCCACCGCCTGTTCGACGGTCAGGGCATCGGCTCCGGTATAGGTGCTCGAGACTTTGATTTCCGGAGGGACGATATTGGGAAACTGGGCAATGGGCAGGCCGGTCATGGCTACCAGCCCGATGATGGTCATCAGGATGGAGATGACCATCGCCACTATAGGGCGATTGATGAAGAATCTGGACATGGCTGGTTACCTCTTCTCGGCAGGTTGAGGAGATGCCGTTTTCGCTTCCGGCGAGAAGGGTTTGGCAACAACGGTCATTCCGGGTCGCACCTTCTGTATTCCCTCTGCGATCACCTTCTCTCCGGGCTGTAGACCCTGCTCGATAAGCCAGTCGGAACCGATCCTTTCCCCTGCTTGTACGGGCCGGATATCCACTTTGTTATCCAGCCCAACTACTGCCACCAGATATCTTCCCTGAATTTCAGCAACAGCCCGCTGCGGAATGAGCAAGGCCCCTTTCTTCATCTTCAACATCGCCCGGATCCGACCATACTGCCCAGGGCGGAGCAGATACTCCTTGTTGGGAAAGAGGGCGCCGATTTTCAAGGTACCGGTTGTCGGATCGATCTGGCGATCAGACAGTGCCAGTTTGCCCTCATAAGGGTAAATACTGCCATCCGACAGGATCAACTGCAAGGCTATCTGTGCATTGAATTCCTTTGCTTCTCTGTGCCGCAGATATTCCCTTTCGCTGATATTTACAAAAACCTTGATCGGGTCCACGGTGGAAACCGAGGTCAATTCTTCCTGCATACTCGGGCTGACCAGATTGCCCAGCTGGGTTTTAGCGATACCGGCGATTCCGTCGACCGGAGAAGTAATCTGGGTAAAACTGAGGTCGAGCCGCGCCTTGTCCAGATTGGCGATGGCCGCTGCAACGCCAGCCCTAGCTGCCTCAACCGAGGCCGTGGCGCCAAGGTCTCTGCCGATAGCGTCGTCGAGATCCTTTTTAGAGACAGCGTTCTTTTCGGCCAGCGGTTTCACCCGGGCAAGATCCGCACTGGCAGTGGTTGCATTGGCTTTCTGGAGGGCCAGGGCTCCCTTGGCCTGATCCAGTGACGCCTGGGCCTGAGCTACCGCGGCCTGGAAGGTTCGCGGATCAATTTCAAAGAGAGTCTGTCCCTTGCTGACCATGTCACCCTCTCGATAATTCTGGCGGGTCAGGTAGCCAGTGACCTGGGGACGGATCACGGCATTGACCGAGCCATCCAAGGCACCCACCCACTCGAGATAGACGGGGACATCCTTTTCAGCAACACTGACCACTTCGACCACTGGAGCATGGGGAATCATCGCCTTCTCCTCCTTGCGACAGCCGCCTGTCATCAGAGCAAGCGATACGGCAACAACAGCAATCATCCTCGCAGCACATCTTGCCGGGTGCAAAACATGCACTCTGTTTTCCATTGTCCTCATGAATTCCCCCAGAGAAGTATCAGCACCATCAAGCGCCCAAGAGTATTGAAATATTTCCTGTTACGAAAAGTGTTTCAGAAAAAAACCCTAGCATACTGCCCAACTAGCAGGCAAGCCCAATCAGGAATATTTATCAAAACCGTATTCTTTTCATCTTTTCCTGCCAGAAAAAAAGACTGAACCACCAGCTACGACCCCATCAATACAACAGGATTTCCCCACGGCTGAAGTATTGGCTGATGACGATCTTCAGTTCATCCCGAAGTCCCTGGTCATTGCGTCCAGAATAGTCTGCATGGAGCTTTTTGGAAATACCGATGAAGGCATCCAGGATTTTCGGGTCGAAATGACTGCCCCATCCTTTTTCGAGAAGGCATATTGACTCCTCATAGGACAGGGAACCCTTGTAAGGTCTGCTGGAAGTGAGGGCATCAAAGACATCTGCAATGGCAAAAATCCGGGCAAGAAGCGGAATTTCCTCACCGACTTTCCCCTCCGGATAGCCGCTGCCATCGTATTTCTCATGATGCGAACCGACCACCTGGGTGGCATCGTGCAGCCACACCGAACTGCCGACAATATCCAGGCCGTGCCGAACATGATCTTTCATCTGGCTGAATTCTTCATCATCCAGTTTACCGGCTTTGAGCAGAATATTATCCCGCACACCTATTTTTCCGACATCATGCAGAAAGGCCCCTTTGATCAGGGTCTGAATTTCATCATTCGAGAGTTTGAGTTTTTCTGCCAGTCGCACGGAATAGAGGGTGACCCGGAAGTTGTGCACATCGGTATCGCTGTCGCGTTTGGCGATAGCGCTGGCAAGGAGGGACAGCGCATCAAGGTTGGCTTCCAACAGATCCCGGGAAAAAACCACCAGCTTTCTTACCAGATGCAGGATAACCGGATAGAGCAGAGCGCTGGTTACCAGGACTATCATGATTGTCAGGACGACACTACGCTTGAGTTTTCTCTCCATGTCCGTCAGGACTGCCTTGGAAGGCGCGAATATAGCCTGGGCGGAACCCAAATTCTGCCCCTGATATTCCAGCGGCAGAACAACATGGATGTGCATTTTCCCCGCGAGGGTTACGGCCTCAGCTTTTTTGCCTGCCTCGCTCCCGGTGATCGGATGCAGCCGGATGAAATCCAGGACTTCAGCGATCAAAGGATAGCCGTTGTCTCTACGTTCTTCCAGATACGTTGTTTTCTGCCCATGAAAGCTGACATAGACGAACGACCCGTTTTCCCGCCGGAGTTGCACCGCCGTCCGTTCATCCAGCGCCTGCCGGAATGCGGCATTCTGGTCTGCCGCGCCCTCCCTGATGATCTGCACTGCCCTGAGGACAAGCAGCTGCACCTCGGTACGGGCCTCTTCAACAACTATATTACTGAGATTCTGACCTTCCAGGATATGGACAGAGGCTGCAGTGATCATGCCGATAAAGACAGCCATGGCCACAAGCCGCAATGCGAGGGTACGATAAACAAAGGTCTGTAAAGCAACGGGACGGAGTCTGCCCATGGTATTCCAACCTCGTGAAAAAGCGTGTCTGGTTTATCCGGCGGCCTCCTTCTCATTTATTGCGTATATGGGGAAAAACCAAATAAAATCGTCATACGAGCGCAGGGATGTATACAATTCAACAAGACAATCTCCTCCCAGCGGGATCAGGTCAGAGGATGAGAAAGAAGGTGCGATGGAGATATCCTGGGGGCGCAGCACTCCCACAGAGAGAAGAAGGGAGATGAGCAGGAACGAACTGTTTTAAAAACTCACCACGAGCAATACTGTCATCATCTGTCGATATGAGATTCTCGAGACTTCCTGCGCATTGGCAGCCATTGCAGGGTATCCTCAAGAGCATGGCCGTAATTGCCGAGAATTTCGAGTTCCTTACGTATTCTCTTTCTCGCCCGCTGCCAGGGACTTTCCTCAAGCCCCTGCAGAGACGGAAGACGACCGACAAGGGTGCTGTACAACCCGACCATTTTTCGCACACAGTTTTCCTGCGAATACTCCTCCGCGCTGCGGCAGGCATTCTGCCGAAGTTGAACGCCCCGCTCGTGCGATAAACCGGCAAGCCACGCCAAGGCCGCGGCAAAACTCCCAGTCTCCTCTGTCATCAGGAGACGGCCGTTAATACCGTCATTTACAATTTCTCGGACCCCGGGGGCATCCAGGGCGACCACAGGTGTGCCCGCTGCCATCGCTTCAGCAAGCACCATCCCCTGGGTCTCTGACTGAGACGCGAAGACAAAGGTATCCATAGCGCGATAGGCATCAGCCAGACTGGAGCGATCAAGGACGCCCTGCAGATGCGTTCTCGACATGAGATCGCGGTGGTGAAGTATTTCAAGCATTTGCTCTTTTGCGGGACCTTCGCCGACGAGCAGGAAATGGGCGGCCTGATTTCGCAGCAGATATTCAACGACGAAGTTCATTAGAAAGAAGAGATTCTTTTCAGGAGCAAGGCGGCCCACATGACCAACAACAAAAGCATCCTCAGGGATTCCCAGCCTCTGGCGTGATGATACTCGGTCCTGGCCAGCGAAAAAAAGAGGGTCGATACCGGTCGGGATGACTTCGATAGGCGTTTTCACCTTCTGCGCCCGCAAAATATCGGCAATGGAATTGCTGGGCGCAACAATCATATTGCAAAGATTGCAGTAGCCGTTTACCAGATCAATGACAAAATGCTTCAGTGGCTCAGAATCACCACCGGGCAGATAGTGGGTATACTGCTCATAACGGGTATGATGGGTGAAGACAACCGGCGCGCTACAGGAGACGGCGACCCGCAGGGCCGTCTCACCGAGCAGAAAAGGATGATGACTGTGAATTATATCCGGGCTGAAGAGCCTGAGGGCATGGGCCACTTTGACCGGTGCCGGGACCGGCAGAGAAAAATCGCTGCCGTTAAAATTCTGCACCGCCGGCATACGCAGCACGCCCTTCTCGTCTTCATCTGTATCGCTGAATCGCGGGGCCACGACCAGAACATGGTGATCAAGCCGCAGCAGTGCATCAGCGAGCCCCTGGACACTGCGGGCAACCCCGCCGACATGAGGGCTGAAGGTATTGGTGAACATGGCGATCTTCATATTCGTTCATTCCAGTGTAATGTAACGGAGGAACTCCCAGATTCAGCGACAACTGCCGAAAAGTGGGGAAGACAGACAGAAATTTCGGGAGATTGAGTACGCCATTCACCCTTCCAGGCAACAGTGACACACTCTTTTTCCGGCCTGATCCAGATTGTTACAGGGCCGAACAGGGTCGGCGTCGGGCCAAAGGAGAGGGGCCTCGGCTGACTAAGCCATTCAGGGAAAATTCCGGTTGCCAGCAGCAAACGCCGGCCTTCCTCCCGGACAAAGCAGTTTCTCTGCATGAGCAGCCATTCTGCCGAAGCCCAAACATGCTGGCCATCACCCATACAGCCACCGAGGGTACGGGGATGGATTGCTTCGGGCCACTGACCGGTTGGCGAGGCAAGTTCGGCCACGGTTCTAAAAAGCTCGAGGCCCCTGATATCCCCTGCTCGCAGCAGTACCTGGGCCATATGAAGTGACAGATAGGCATTGATGCCGGAATGAATGACATCCTGAAAAAACCCGCCTTTGAAGGTACATTTCTCCATGAGAAAATCAACAGTGGCGAGTAACCGTGGATCATCTCCGGCAAAAATCTGCAACGGATAGCCGGCCACAAGCGAACCAATCGCCCCAGGATCCATACGCCGATACGGAGAGGCCGGCATCCCTTGCAGATTTAATCTCTGGGCCGCCTTTGCTAGGCTGAGCTGAATAGATGAAAGCAAGTGTTCAGCCTCATGGCCGTAGCGCCTGGACAGGCGCATTTCCCCTTCACGCCCGAACCACTCGGCCGCGGCCCGCAGACCGGCGACTGCCCAGAAATCATCCCAGTAATAATAGTCGTTCGGGCCAAGATGCTCAGCTGAAAATCCGGAGGGCAACAGACCTGCGTGCGGCGAGTCGTTATCTGCCGACAGTCGTTTGCGCACAAGCCAATCTGCCCCTCGGCGCATGGCTCGACTCCACGCGCTCATGGGGGCCTCTCCAGAGAGCTCGCAGTAGCGTTGCATGATCCACAACACCTCGCCGTTTGAATCCCACTCTCCTTCCTGTGAATGAAAAAAGCCGCTTGCCGACTGGCGCTCGGGAAAACTTGCAAGAAGACTGCCAACCCGCGAAGTCAGACCGGCCGCCAGCATGGCATGCAGGGCAAAGACCGCATCTCTGAACCAGAATCGTTTGTAGGTGAATGGACCGGGGTAGATATCAGCGGGAGAATGGAGAACAAGCGAACGGAGAGCCGCATCATAGAGGTATTGAAACAAGGGTTCGGGCACTTCCAGCTTTGCCGCCCCGGCGAGTACTTCGGGCCAGCCGGCCTGCCTTTTATAGTGGCTCTGCCTCTTTTTCTCCTGCAAGGGAATGACGGTTTGCACAGTCGATTGCACTGCCGATATCTTGAACATTGCGGCAGCAGTTGCCATACCGACACGGCAGTGGATATCCTGCCCTTCAGAAGCAGTGAAAAGGCGATTTTTCACGTCACCCTGACGATAGTAGGAAAAGCGGTTTAAGTCCGGGTTACGGGAAAACCAGACCTCTCTCTCCTTGTCCACAAGCCATCCGACACTGTCTGAAAGCGTGCAGATGTCATGAACGAAACTGACCCCTTCCGGATTGTATGGCCGCAGGGCGACGACCAGCCAGCCGGAATCAGGACAACTCGCGGACAGGTCGATGACACAGACTGGCGCCCCATCATCCTTCTGCTCGGCCGACACCCTGGAAATGAGTTGCATCCCTTTATCGTTGGCGACCGTCACCACAGCCAGTGAACCAGCCATATCCAGATACTGGCTGACCTCATGGAGTCTGGATGGATAGATTGTCTCGCCCTTGTCGGTGACAATCCAGGCATCGATGGACCAGCTGTCCCAGAACGGCATGACCAGCCCACGGGGATCAACCACCGGCAGTGCATCAATCCCAGGGATTCCTACCGCTGTCCAGTTGCGGTTGCTGAGATTGACGTGGGTTATGGAGAATGCCCTGGGGATAAACGCCTCATCGTGGGGATTATACTGGCGTTCTACCCAGTATGGCCATATCCAGTCGAGATTATGCTGGATGGCGCCAGTGTTTAAAAGTCCCCGGGCATGAAAGACTATGCCGGCCCGCAGCAGTTCCAAAGGTCCCCTCACCTCCATCGGCTGGCCGAATCCTTCGAGGCGGGAAAGCAGAGAGACAGGATCGACAAACCCCCGGGATCTGGCCATCCTGCTGAGTATCCGTTTCCAGGGGAACCATCTGTGCAGCAGCATAGCTACTCCTCCAGCCTGCAAGGAACTGTATCAAGCCTGAACCCCGGAAATCAAGCGACAGAGCTTTTGCTGACAAGGCGGACGCTGCTCGCCCTGGGTTCGTCACTGTTTTCATGTTCGATAAACCGCACTTCCATACCCTTGGTGAGATCGTTGAAATCACCAGTAAGCAGACTGTTGCGATGAAAATAGATTTCCCGACCGTCACTGCTTTCAATCCAGCCGCAATCGTTTTCCGGGAAAAGAGAGAGAATTCGTCCATGAATCGCCTCTTCTTCATGTATTCAAGAATTGATTGCCGCTGAATCGATCGATATCCGTCGTTTCTGCTGAAAATCAATAGATTCTTAATGCACTATGATGGCAGCGCAGTCGAAGGGCAATGGTTTAATATCAAATAGAAATTGGATATCCCATCTATCAAATGGCCAGTGACGGCCTATGAGCACCAGGCTGACAGCCGATTGAGCGAAAACCCATCCCCACCATCGGCAAAGCGGCTTCAATTATATCCGCCAAAAAAGCTGACTCCTGCTGGAGTGGGCCTGATAGATTGATCATTCCTTCTGTCTTATAAGCCTAGCAAATTTTTCCTTTCTTATTCAGCTTTCCCAAAAAAAAACCGATACCCCTGAAATCTTTCAGCCCGAAGAGTCCGGCAAAAAATACCTGATATCACCGACAGTGCGCATTTTACTTGCCATATCTCCAGAATCTCTTCACACTGCGGGAAATAGACGAAACACATCGTCAATCAAGGCGACAGAACGGGTGACAGATGAATCAGGTCAGTGACGGTGAATTGAAAAAGGTGATAGCGGACTTCCTGGAAATGGGTCATGTCGAAAACATTATCGCCATGTTCCGCAGAGAGCCTCTTTACTACAACTGGGTCGGCGAGATTCTCGACGATGAACGGTTTAGCGTTCGCCTCGGGATTTCGGTCCTTTTTGAGGAGCTCAAATGTCTGCAGCCTGAAAGACTGGCCCTGGCCATCCCCTCGATCGCCCGTGTTCTGACGCATGAATCCCCCTTGCTGCGCGGCGAAGCGGTTGGTCTTCTCGGTATTATCGGCACCCACCAGGCTATTGAACTGGTGCGGGAGAAGCGAGACGATCCGAATCCGCAGGTCCGGGAGATGGTGGAAATGATCCTGGAAGATTACCCATGAACAGACCAGGCAAACGACTTTCCCCGGCACTCGCCTGGATTCCCTGGTGGTTGAGTGTGACCATGGCAATCGCCAGTTATCTCGTCCTGAAACATCTGGCCCCGAATCTGGCGGACGTTTCCCCTATTTTCGTTCCTCTGGCCACAATGCTGCCGAAGATGGCCCCGCTTGCCGCCATCGGCTTCCTGCTCCTGGCTGCAGTGCTGCTCTATGACAGAGACGAGATCGTCGAACCGGATGACAAGCCTGAGAAGAATGCAGGCCATCATGCCGATGAAGATGCCGGAACTTCTGGCACACGGGACAAAGAATAGCAGGGCTCTCCTGCGAAGATATGCCATCCCCCGTTTCTCAACAGGGACTCCCCGGAAAAGATGCCAACCGATTATCTGCTGTCGCACCCGCCTGACTCCAAAGATATTTGGCCTATTCTGTCGTTTACAGGTACAATACAGTCTGAAACAGATGATCTTCAATCATAACCAGAGGAGCCGATCAATGAACAGCGACATCTCGGAGCGAGAAGGCGAAATATGGGGTCCGGAGACCTATTACTTCTTCTGTCCCGTCTGCGATAAACCCTATAGCATCAGGTATGACGCTTCCGGCAGGAAGAGTTTTGACGGCAAGTATGATAATTTTACCTGCTTCATCAAAGAAGGGAAATGCACCTTCTGCGAGACAAAGTTGTATGTGGCCTACGACGCTGATAAACTGCACATAGCAGCCTACGACAGCAAGGAAGAAGATCGCTGGCTGAAATGCATGGCATCCTATGAGAAGAAGCGCCAGAAACTGAAGAAAATCAAACAGCAATACAAGGCTGAACCGACTGAGGCACTGAAGAAAAAAAAGGATACACTGAAGAGAAAACTCGACAAGCTGAAACAGGAACTCATCGCCAAGGATGAGGAATACGAGGAAGACTGCGACCGCCTGATGATCGCCAGACGGCAGGAAGAAAGCGTAACCTTCTGAGTGACGCCTGCGCAGGAAAATATTTGCCAATTCACTCAAAAACAAACAGGGCAATCGAGCCCTACGAAACAAGCAAGGAGTTGTTAATGAAAGAAGATATCACCAAGCGTGAAGAAGAAGTATGGGGCATCGAAACCTATTATTTTTACTGCCCGGTATGCGATAAATCCTACAATATCGATTATGATGCCTCAAGCCGGACGGCCTTCGACGGCAAGTATGAAAACAACACCTGCTTCATCAAAAAAGGCAAATGCCAGTTCTGCGAAACCAAACTCTATGTAGCCTACGACGCCGACCGTCTTCGGGTGGTTGCCTACGACACCAAGGAAGAAAAGCGCTGGCGGGAATTGACCGACGTCTACAGTGCAAAGTGGAACGAGTTGAAAAAAATCAAAAAAGAGCTGAAGGAAAACAAAGACAGCAAATTAGAAAAGAAAAAAGACAGCCTGAAGAAAGAATGCAAGGCCATGGAAAAGGAGATCATCCGCAGTGATGAGCAGTACGAAGAACAGTGCGAACTCCAGATGATCGCCAGGGAGCAGAAGGAAAGCGCCGCATTCTAAGAGACAGCTCGACCGTCGGCCCATGAATCTACCCGGCATGGTACCATGGGCCTTGAGTTCAACGATATCCAAATAACTTTTATTTCATGCTGAAAAAATCCTACAGCCTCAGGACCCTGGTGCAATTCAGTATCGCCATGGTCCTGCTGCTGGCAATTAGCATATTGGGTATCTTCTGGCTGGTCAGCGAATACCAGAACCACCTGGAGACGCTGGCCGAAGTCCGAAATGACTATATCACCACTCGCAAGGCCGAGACCAAAACACTCGTCAGTCTCCTTGTTGAAAGCACTGAGCTGCGCCGGACAGCTGTTGAGAAAAACCTGAGGAAATCGGTCGCCGAGGCCGTCCAGAACGGCTGGGCGACTGCCTCTTCCATCTATAACCAATCGAAAGGAAAACTGCCGGACAAGGAAATTCAACAGCTCATCATCGACACCCTGACTGCCCAGCGTTTTCTCGACGGTCGAGGATACTACTGGATTCACAACACCAGCCATACTCTTATCGCTCATCCCTTCCGCACTCAATCAATCGGCCAAAATGATCAGGAACTCACCGACAGCAAAGGCCAGAAACTCATCCAATCCTTTATCCAAAAAGCAACGACCTATCCGGAAGGCGCATATGTAACCTACTACTGGAATAGGCCGGAAGTCGACGAAAGCCTGCACCTCGAAAAGGGTCAGAAAAAAATCGCCTTCCTGAAGTTTTTCGCCCCGTACAACTGGGTGATCGGGGTCGGTGATTATGTCGCCGATGCCGAAGAAGAGGCCAAACAGGCTGCTATAACACGAATAGGCGCAGTCCACTATGGCAGCAAAGGATATGTCTTCATCCACACCAAAGAGGGAATTTGCCTCAACCACATAAACAAGGAATTGATTGGCACAAACAGGTGGGAATTAAAGGACGCCAACGGCATGAAGGTTGTGCAGGAGCTTGACCGAACCGGTCGCACGGCGGGTGGAGGATTCCTCGAATACATCGCCTCGATCGATCCCGAGACTGGCGTTCCCGCCAGAAAAATAAGTTATGTCAAGAGTGTCAAAGGCTGGGACTGGGTCATCGGCAGCGGCGTCTATCTCGATGACGTCGAATTGATCATTAAGCAATACCGAGAAGATCTCCTGAAAAAGCTGCGCCAGAAAATCATGACCACCATTGCTATCCTCTCCGTTGCCCTGATCTTTGGTTTATGGCTGGGCCGCAGACTTATCCATGGTCTTCTGAAAGAGCTGAGCATCTTTACCATGCAATCCAGCCAAGGCAAAACTGAGTTTATCGATACCGACAAATTGAGGATCAGAGAACTGCGGGCCATCGCCAACGAGGCTAACACCATCCTCCATGAGAAAGAAAAGGTCCAGGTGGAGTTGGACAAGGCCAAACGAATGGAAACCGTCGGCCTGATGGCCGGCGGAGTTGCTCACGACCTCAACAACCTGCTGTCCGGGGTAATCAATTACCCAGAACTCATCCTACTCAACCTCCCCCAGGACAGCAATCTGCGGGATCCGCTGATGAGAATCCAGGAATCCGGGCAACGTGCAGCGGCCATCGTCTCGGACCTGCTTACCGTTGCCAGAGGGATCGCCAGCGTCAGGGAAATTATCGATCTCAACACGGCAATCAACGATTATCTGCAGACACCGCATCATGCCAAACTACTCTCACAGTATCCCGGGATCGTCTGCAGTGTCCGGGCGCATGATGCTCCCTTGCCGATTTCCTGCTCACCGCCGCATGTGGAGAAGTGTATCGCAAACCTTGTAACCAACGCTGCCGAGGCTATCAAAAATGTCGGTTCCATTATCCTCTCCACTGGTTCGATTCAGGTCGATGAATCAATCCCGCACCTCCCGCAACTCCAGTCCGGTCCTTATGCCTTTATTACGGTCAGTGACAATGGCAAGGGGATACGCGATGAGGATCTGCCGCATATTTTCGAGCCGTTCTACACCAGGAAAACAATGGGAAGGAGCGGCACGGGTCTCGGCTTGACGGTGGTCTGGAATACCATGATTGATCACCAGGGCGGAGTGAGTGTGACGAGTGATGGGAATGGCAGCCGGTTCAACCTTTTTTTCCCGCTTTCGCCGGAAAGTGCCACCACCAGCGCTGAAAGAGTAAATGCCCAAGATCTCAAAGGCTGCGGGAACATACTGGTCGTTGACGATGAAGAAATTCAGCGTGACATCGCCTCGGCAATCCTGACAGTCCTCGGGTATACCGTCGAAACCGTGTCCTCCGGCGAGCAGGCAATTGCCTATCTGCAAGAACACAATGTAGATCTGGTGGTCCTTGACATGGTCATGCCCAAAGGGATGAATGGCCGTGAGACCTATGAAGCTATTATCAGGATAAAGCCAGCCCAGAAAGCAGTCATCGTCAGCGGATATGCAGAAAGCGAAGATGTCCGCCAAGCCTGTCGTCTCGGTGCGGGGAAATTCCTAAAAAAGCCCTACAATCTCCAACAACTCGGCCAAGTGGTAAAAGCTGAGTTGGCAGAAGGGTGATCGATCTTCGACGATTGCGGTATCAGGGGGACAGTGATTCGATATTCAATTTTTAAACTTACCAAATATCAACTCCATGAGGCGATCAGCGGCTCATCGAAAGATCAAGCTTAAAACCTATAGCGCAAGCCGAGGTAGATATTGTGGCTTGCAAGTCCATCAAGTGTGCTGCCATCGCTGAACTCCAGATCATCTGTCATGAAATATCGGTATTGAAGATCGATATCAAACTGTTCATGGACGGCGTAACTTATACCCGCCCCAACCTGCCCAGCGAAAACGGTGTCATCATCGCTGTAGGGTTCCTGCCATGAACCGGGAAGAGCCAGGTCATTGACATCAACCCGAGCCATTCCAAGGCCTGCTGTAATAAATGGGGTAAATTTGCTCTGCGTGGCAAAATCATAATAGCCATTGACAAGTAACGACTGGGAGACCAGGTCTCCGGTCAAATCGAGGGTCAAGCCAAATGCTTCCTGCTTGTCAAAATCATTTGTCTGGTAGGCATATTCCCCCTCCAAACGGAAATTCTCCCATTCATAGCCAAGTGCCGCACTGAGAATCACCCCTGAATCAAACTCCATTGTTGCAGCAATACCCGGCAGGCTTGGGTCTTCTGCGTCAGCATCGCTGAGCATTGCCAGACCGACATTGCCACTCACATAGAATCCTTGCGCACCATATACACTGGCCGTACATACAAAAGAAAATGCGATGATTGAAAAAACGATACCTTTCTTCATTGCTCCCTCCTTATGTACTCTTTAATGTTTTAAAGCCAACATGTGCTTGCTGCAGACAGATAGTGTTCTCTCTCCTTGTAAAGCGCCCCTCCTTGTAGGCAAAGATTGCGTAAACTGTCCCCCATGTGGAGCAATTAAGAAATATTTCTGATTTGTCAAGGCATAGGCGTAAATTTTAATAAAGCGCTCACTGAGGTTCTCGTTCCGCCTCCATCTGTTCTCCAGAGCTTATCCTGAGATAATGAAAAGAAGTCGCTCACTATCGACAAGAGAGGGGCTTTTCCAGAAAGAACATCAACAGATCATCAAAGCCTGTCCGCAAGTTCCACACCTTGGAGGATTGCCCGCTCGGCGTCGAGTTCCCCGGCCGCAAGCGCCCCGCCGATAATATGGCAGCGGATTCCCCCGGCCTCGAGTTCTGCCGCGAGCCGGCGTTCCGAAACCTGGCCGGCGCATATCACCACATTGTCGACTGCCAGCAGTACCTCCTTTCCCGATTGCCTGATCTTCAGTCCTTCATGACTGATCCCCAGGTATTCCAAGCCATTCCAGAGCCTGACCCCGTTTTTCTTCAGGACTGAACGATGAATCCAGCCAGTGGTCTTCCCAAGACCCGCGCCCGGTCGTGTCGCCTTACGTTGCAGCAGGTGGATTTCCCGCACAGGCTGCAACACTTCCTGCCTTTTCAGCCCTCCTGCCTGCGAGTAATCTACATCGACTCCCCATTCTGCCATGAAGTGTCGCCAGTCCGCATTTGCTGAATCACGGCAGAGCAGGAAGGTGGCAGTATCAAAACCTATGCCGCCGGCACCGATAATGGCCACACGTCGGCCAACCTGTTTTTTCCCCGAAAGGACCTCCGCATAATCAAATACATGAGGGAGATCCGCCCCGGGAATCGCAACCTTTCTTGGCGACACACCCGTTGCCAGTACAATCTCATCATAGCTCTGCAGATCGCCCGTGACGACTGTCCAGGGCATCTTCAGATCAACCTGCTGCAGTTCGATCTGCCTGCTGAAATACCTCAGTGTCTCCCGGAACTCCTCCTTGCCGGGAATTTCCCTGGCCAGCCTGAACTGACCGCCGAGTTCTTCGGAGGATTCAAAAAGCGTCACCTGGTGGCCGCGGGCGGCCGCTGTTGTTGCACAGGCGAGACCTGCCGGCCCCGCGCCGACAACGGCTATGCGTTTTCCCCTGGCAACTCTGGCAAACGATCGTACTGTCTCATGGCAGGCCCTGGGGTTGACCAGGCAGGAGGCCGTTTTACGCTCGAATATATGGTCAAGACAGGCCTGGTTGCAGGCAATGCAGGTGTTGATTTCATCCACTCTTCCTGCTTCGGCCTTCCGTACCCAAAAAGGATCGGCAAGAAATGGACGGGCCATGCTCACCATATTCGCACTGCCTTCGGCCAGAATCCTCTCTGCGACATCAGGCATATTGATACGATTACTGGTAACCAGAGGGATTGAAACTCTACCGACAAGACGCCTGGTTACCCAGGAAAATCCAGCCCTCGGCACAAGGGTGGCGATGGTCGGAATCCGTGATTCATGCCAGCCGATGCCGGTATTAATAATAGTCGCCCCGGCCTGCTCGATTTTCTCAGCCAGTTCGACCACCTCTTCCCAGGTGCTGCCGTCATCGACCAGATCAAGCATCGACAGGCGATAAATGACGATAAAGTGCTCCCCGACGGCCTCACGAATCCCCCGGACGATTTCCAGCGGGAAACGAATGCGGTTGGCAAAGGTGCCACCCCACTCATCGGTTCGTTTATTGGTCTTTCTGACAATGAACTCATTGATCAGATAGCCTTCCGAGCCCATCACCTCAACGCCGTCATACCCGGCTTCTCTGGCAAGAACAGCACTCCTGACAAAGTCGGCGATGGTGCTGCGTATTCCCCGAGAACTCAATTCTCTCGGCTTGAACCTATTAATCGGCGCTTTGAGTCGTGAGGGGGCAGCGCACAGAGGATGATAGCCATACCGTCCGGCATGGAGGATCTGCATACAGATGCGGCCACCGTGTTCATGGACGGCATTGGTCACCAGCTGATGCCCTCCCACTTGTGAGGGACTTGTCAGACGCAACGAGAACGGCGCCACCCAGCCTGATCTACTGGGCGCAACCCCACCCGTGACGATCAGCCCTACCCCGCCTTCGGCGCGCATGCCATAATAGGCTGCCATCCTCCTGAATCCGTCCTGCTCTTCTTCCAGGCCGGTATGCATCGAGCCCATCAGGATTCTATTTTTCAGGGTCAGAAAACCAAGGTCAAGCGGTTGAAACAGATGAGGAAATCGTGATTGTATGGTATCCATAAGAGAGAAGGTCTTGAAAGGGTTCACAACAATGCCTGGCCCATCACCACGAGGACCGACGTCGTTCTATGATACGGCATAAAAGAGCAGAACTCCATCCCCGGCGTGAAAATCAAGGAGCAGACAGCATGAACTATCAGGGAAATATATTTCGGCCTCCCAGCGAGGCGAACTCCATTCTCCTTCAAGTCACGACAGGGTGCTCGCACAACAAATGCACCTTCTGCGGGATGTATAAGGGTGTCCGCTTTTCCATCAAGTCGGATTCAATAATTGCAACCGACATCGAGTTTGCCGCCAGTCATTGCCGACGCCAGAACCGACTCTTTCTTTGTGACGGAGACGCCCTGATCATTCCCCACGAACGGCTTGTCCGCATCCTGCAGAGTATCAGAGAAAAATTGCCCTGGCTTACCCGGATAGGGGCCTACGCCAATACCAAGGGCATCGCCCGGAAAAGCCCGGAGCAGCTTCGAGAACTGCACGACCTCGGTCTCAGCATCCTTTATATGGGCCTTGAATCAGGCGACGATGTCACCCTGAAGAATATCAGCAAAGGGGCTGACGCTCGGCAAATGATCGAGATGGGCAGAAAAGTCCGGGCTGCCGGCATCAAACTCTCGATCACCGTCCTTCTGGGTATTGCCGGCAAAGACCGCTCCAGCGTCCATGCCCGGGAAACCGGCAGGGTGCTGACCGCGATCGACCCGGAATACGTCGGCGCCCTCAGCCTCATGCTCACCCCTGGAACACCACTCCACCAGGACTGGCAGACAGGTCATTTCCAACTGCCCGGGTCAACTGAAATGCTTGCCGAGCTTCGGCTCATGCTTTCAGAAACCGAACTGACCGACGGCTATTTCCACGCCAATCACGCCTCCAATTACCTGCCGATCAAGGCCAAGCTGCCAAACGACAAAGCCCAAACTCTGCGAATCATCGATGCAGCCCTGCAGGGCGAAATTGGACTTAAGCCCGAATATCTGCGTGGTTTGTAGAACTACAAGCCCCCAGAGTTCTGCCCGACCCTGAAAAACAAAAAGCCCTTGCCGCACCAGGCAGCAAGGGCTTTTTCAACACGCGTCAGTAAAATTAAAACTTGTAGTTGAGACCTGCCGTAACCAACCAGGCCGCGGAATCGGTAAACTCGCCATATACTGTGCCAAGCGGAGTTACAGTGACTTCGCGCTCTTCCTTATAATCGTAAAGAACTGCCATACCGATTTCCATCTTCTCATTGACCTTATACTGGGTACCGACTGAGAACAGATACGCGTCGGAATCCGGCAGCTCGAAGCCAAGAGTTTCGTCAGGAATAGGGGTCTCGTCATAGGCAAAGCCCCCCATCAGTGTCAGAACCTCACTGGCCTGATAACTGAGGCCAATGCGGTAGGCGCTGCTGTCATCCCACATCTTCGGCCGTGCTGCTTCAAATGCAGGCACGCCAACAGACGGGAAGAAATCGAAATCAAGATATTCGTACTCAGACCAGAAGGTCCGATCCCAGGAGAGTTCAACCGTCAAAGCCTCAAGGGGTTTAAAGGCAGCTGCAAGAGTGAGAACTGCTGGAGCCGGGACAGTAACTTCGCCGTCTATTGTCGGCAAAGTTCTTCCAAGATAGAAGTCCACATCTCCCTCGAAATCGAGATCAACATTGGAACGGTAGGTGGCTGAAAAGTTCAGGTCTTCAGAAGGTTTAACGGCAAGAGCCGCATTGAATCCCCATTCAAGCGTATCGCCTTCCATTTCAATTGCAGCTGGGACCCCAACATATCTGGCATCGGACTGAACCTCGGCCTGATTATAGAGAAGGCGGGGTCCGGCAGCGATGGAAACCATGTCATTGAACTTGTAAGAAACTGTAGGGTTGAATTCGATAACCTCAAGCGAGAATCTCTGAGCGGTCGCTCTCGGATAGGGATCCTCCCAATTCTTGGCGAGACCGTACGGGGCGACTATCGCCATACCAAAGCGGACATTTCCGTAGAACGGCGAGACGACGTAACCAGTGGGCACGATGAAGTTCTCTTCTTCTGATTCACTGTCAAAAAAAGGAGAGCGATAGTCGTCATAAGTAATAGCCGTCAAATGGATCCAGCTTACATTTGCCTGGGCATTCCAGGTGTTTTCGAGCCATGACATGTTTGCCGGGTTGTAATAGGCGGCATCAGCTCTGGTGGCGGAAGCAACATTCGCCCCGGCCTTGGCTGTTGAATCCACTGACTGCTCCGGGATGCGATATCCCGAGGCAAAAGCGGACGTTGCGGCAAATAATGAAACCAGCGCCAGTGTCGAAATCGTCTTTTTCATTCTTCTCTCCCCTTGGTCGTTTTCATCTTGTCATCTGTCGCTGCTTCCAACAGACATTCCTATTACTTCTACAGCACCACACCTCCTGCGTAGAAAACACGAAACAATGTATGGCAATTACAATACTGACAAAAATGCATCTTTCAAACTTTACCTTTACGTTTGTGTAATATAGAGAGAGCCCGGCTGTCAACCATAATTGCTCCCATGATTAGGTGCACCTTCCGAGGATTCATGCACTCTCTGGCTACGGGAAACATATTTCTCTATAAGATCACAAAATTTCAACCTTTTCCGTCCTTATTGGATTGTTCCCAGATTTTCAATTTGGTGAAGGACATCACCTTCCAGGACAACAGCTCGGCCGCTCCTATCACTGACCACAAAAGTGATCCTTGCATCGGCGGCAATTTCCTTTGAATCTTTCATGACAATCTCCTGCAGGAGCACCGCACTTTTAGTGCCGACTTTCTCAAGCCGGGTCGTAACCAGTACCGTCTCGCCAACGCCAACTGCCTTGCGATAGTTGACATTGATATTGACAACCAGGAAAAGAAGCCCTTTTGCCGCCCATTCCTGCAAGTCCAGGGTCGATTCTAAATGTGCCCAGCGATCTTCCTCAAAAAACTCAAGATATCGGGCATT
Organism: Desulfobulbaceae bacterium; assembly: GCA_020049575.1. GTDB lineage: Bacteria > Desulfobacterota > Desulfobulbia > Desulfobulbales > Desulfocapsaceae > Desulfoprunum. Next base: position 74,237 of record JAIFKM010000044.1, on the reverse strand, counting down.
ATTGACATGGCCATAAAAATCGGCGTGATACCCCCGCACCTTGATTTCCGTCAAGTACTCCATACTTTTTTCCCCTTATCTCTCAGTATTTACGAGACAATATCTGTAAACGGCTCAATGTTCGATCAAGTAAAAAATGTTTTGTCAGGCATCCTTGCCGAAACAGCGCAGAAATCCCTGCAGTGCACCGGGATTGTTTGATTTTATTGCACCTGAGAGAAAATCCTTCATACCCGGCCGATAGCCCTCCTGCCAGATTTTCAAAAAAAACTCCGGGCTGGTCTTACAGACACAATCGGCATTTTCAAGTGTCCGACCGGTTTCGACAATGCAGCCCTCGCCGGAAATCCTGACTGTTTTTTTCAAATCACCGAGGGAAAAATAATAGCTCATAGGGACTGCAACGTTACCGGCAATAAATGATTCTGGTAATGTATCAAAGAGTTCTGCAAGCATGGAGTCCTCGTCAAGCGGCCTACAGGGCCTGGAGTTTTTCGGTAAGCAGGGGAACGAACTGCTTGAGATCGGCCACCACCAGCACATCTGCAACTTCACCGATCGGCGCGTCCTTGTCGGTGTTGATGGCCACAATGAACTCAGATTTTTTCATGCCGGCCAAATGCTGGATAGCACCGGAGATACCGCAAGCGACATAGAGCTTCGGGGCAACAGACTGACCAGTGGTCCCAACCTGGCGCTTATGCTCAACCCAACCAGAATCTACCACCGGTCGGCTCGCTCCGTACTCACCCTTGAGGGCCTTGGCCAGGGCTGCGACCATCGCCACATTTTCCGGCTTGCCGACACCACGACCGGCGCTGACGATAACTTCGGCCTTGCTCAGATCGACACCTCCCTGCTCGGCCGCCTCATAGCCGCCGAATTCCAGTTTCCCGGCTGCATCGGCGCTGATCTTTTCGACTGCGGGGGTTCCGGCGGGCGCATCCGCCAAGCCAAAGGCGCCGGCCTGGAGAGTCACAACCGTTTTTGCGGTCTTCACCTGGACATTGCGCCGCAATTTGGCATTGCATGCCGGCACCACCAAAGCGCCATCTGCCACATCAACCACCTCGGAGACCTGGGCAGCCCTCAGGGCAAAGGCTACTCTGGGAGCCAGATCCCAGCCATAAGAGGAATGACTGAAGGCGATCATCTCGGGTTGCTCCCTGGCAATGACGTCAAGTAGAAGAGCTTTATGTACATCAGGATTGAATTCACCGCAGACAGCGGCATCGGCCAGATAGAGTCGACCGTCATAAGCCGGCAACGCCGCCTCGCTGCCGGCCAGGAACATAACACTGTCCGCTGCCATTTTCTGGGCAAATGCTATAAGTTCATAGGCACTGCCGAGAAGTTTTCCATCCCTGTATTCTGCTACCAATAGTATTTTCATCGTTCCCTCCTAGGCAAGAACGCCGGTTTTCTCTTTGAGAATCTGAATAAGCTTGTCGGCCAGTTGACCTGGATCTCCCTCAAGAACCAGACCACCGCCCTTCTTTTCCGGAAAGTACATCTTCACGGTCTCCATACGGGCTTCAACCTTCAGCAGATCAGCAACCGGCAAGGATATCAGCTCTTTTTTCTTGGCCTTCATGATATTGGGCAGGGTTGGATAACGAGGGGTATTCAGGCCGAGCTGGCAGGTTACCAAAGCCGGCGTACGTGTCTTCAGCAGGGCCTTGACTCCGCCCTCAAGCTCACGCTTAACCTCGATCCGACCATCTGCATAACTAAAGGTAACGATGGTGGAGATGCTTGGTATTCCCAGCATCTCGGCAGCCAGAACACCGACCTGGGCGCTGCCGCGATCCTGAGACTGCATACCGGTGAATATAAGGTCGAACCCTTTGTCTTTGGCGTATTCGGCTATGATAGCAGCGATTTCATAAGGCTCCTTGCCGGCGCAATCGTCGTCCGCCACATGGGCTCCACGATCACAGCCCATGGCCAGGGCCTTCTTCATCGTCTCCTTGACTCTCTCCGAGCCGATACAGAGTACCGTCAGATCAGCTTCCTTGACCTGTTCTTTCAACTGCACTGCCTGCTCAACGGCATATTCATCATACTCATTCATCCGCCAGGCCAGGTCAGCAGAATCATACCAAGTGCCGCTGGCCGCGATCTTGAACTTCGATTCCATATCCGGAACCTGCTTGATGCACACGAGAATCTTCATTATCTTCCTCCAGCTCTTTATTGTTGACAACACTCTCAAACGTCTTGAAATCCTCGCCCGCGCTTTCTGCGTTCAGGAGAGGAACCGCAAAATTCTCTTCTTCCAGACAAGCATCTCACCTAGAGCAGTCTCTCGGCCAGCACTTCGGCTATATCTCTGGGCCTCAGCGTCTCCTCCACGCCTGCGCCCTTAACACCATCCTCAAACATCGTTAGACAGAAGGGACAGTTGGAAAGCAGCACTTCCGCTCCGGTTGCATGGGCCATCATCACTCGTTTGACACTGATTCTTTCGCCAATATTCTCATCGGCCAGGATACGCCCGCCACCGGCACTGCAGCAGAAGGCCTCTTCTCGGTTCTTCGCCATCTCGACGAGTTTACCGCCTGCCGCCGTGATAAGTGCCCGGGGAGCGTCATATATATCATTATGACGCCCGAGATAGCAGGAATCATGATAGGTGCAGGAAAGCCCCTCGGCCTTCACCTTCAGGCGACCGTCCAGCAGCAGGCCCTCGAGGAACACCACCTGGGATACCACCTCGACGGAAAAGCCGAGATCCCGGTAATCCTTCGCCAGGGTGTTGAAACAATGAGGACAACTGGTAACGATTTTCTTGACCCCGTAGCCATTGATCGTCTCGATATTTTCCTGGGCAAGTGAATTATAAAGATACTCGTTGCCCATCTTGCGCATTGGCTCACCGCAGCACTTTTCTTCCTTACCGAGAATACCTACCTTGACACCCGCCGCATGGCAAAGCTTGATAAAACTCCGGGCCACAGCGATGTTGCGTTTGTCGAAGGAGGCATAGCAGCCGACAAAATAAAGAACATCTACCTCCGAATCCTCCTCCAGAGTCTTCACGCCAAGCCCTTCCGCCCAGTCGCCCCGAGAAGCGTAGCCAATGCCCAACGGATTACCATTGACCTCAGTCTGCTCCATGGCAGCCATAACCTCCTCGCCGGGAAATTCGCCCTCCATCAGGACCATGCTGCGGCGCAGATCGACAATTTTTCTGATGTGTTCGATCGATGCCGGGCAGATCTCCTGACAGGCCCGACAGGTGGTGCAGGCCCACAGGGCATCCTTGCCGATAAGGTCGATCAACTTGGTGTCAGGATCAGTAAAGGCCGCCTCTCCAATCTGGTTGACGATCTTCATCGGCGACAATGGTTTGCCGGTGGCATAAGCCGGACATCGATCCTGACAGCGTTTGCATAAGGTACAAGCATCCGCATCGAAAATATCCTTCCAGGTCATCTCCTTGAGGGTTGTGGCGCCGAAGGTCTCGGCCTCCTCATTTTCAAGATCGAGGGGTATGAGCTTGCCCTTGGGACCACGATCTGCAAAGAGATAATTGGCGCTGGTGGTGAGAATATGCCGGAATTTCGTGAAAGGGATGGCGACGATAAAACCCATGACCAGTAGCAGGTGGAACCACCATGTGGTCTTGTGCAGCATCCTCAGCGCCCCTTCATCCATACCGGACATGAGTCCGGCAACGGCCATACCGATCGGTGACCAGTGAGCAAGCGGCGTGCCCATTTCGGTCACTGCCATGCGTGCCCCTTCGATGACAAACCCGCTGATCAGGATGGTGAAAAGCAGCCCATGCATGATGGCGTCATCCCTCTTGGTCTCAAGCCCCTCGGGTTTCAGGATATAACGCCGCACCAGAAGCCCCCCGAGCATCAGGATGGAAACGATACCAGCCAGGTCGAGAATTATCGAAAAAAGTTTATAGAATGTTCCCTTAAGGAATTTGATGCCAAAGAGCAGGTCCGTGAAATCGGCCTGGATAACGATCAGGGTGGTGCCGATAAGCAACAGAAAAAAACCCCAGAAAAACAGACCGTGCAGCAGGCCAGGCCAGACAACCCGGGCGACCTTTTTCTGCAGCAGGACGTTCTGCAGCATATCAATAATTCTAGCGCCAAGTTGATCGGTGCGATCAAGCGGCAGACCCTGCCTATATACTGCCAGTCGTTTTCTGAACCCCCAGACAAGCACGGCCAAGGCTGCGATCACAAGCAGATACATAGGGACCAGGGTCAAGGCCCCATGACCGACATTCCAGTATATCTCGCGGGTAAACTCCATTTCGTTCTCCATTTCCGGATTTCACTCAAACGACGGCGTTGATCGTCGTCTTTGCCCTCAGCGGGTCAGGGCCGTGCCAATGACCAGACGTTGTATCTCACTCGTCCCTTCATAGATCTCAGTAATTTTCGCATCACGCATCATCCTCTCGACGGGAAAATCACGAGTGTATCCGTAACCGCCGAGAATCTGCACGGCCTGGGTGGTGACCTTCATAGCAGTCTCGCTGGCCATCAGTTTAGCCATGGCCGATTGCTGGGAATACGGCAGACCATTGCTGGCCCGGTAGGCTGCCTGGTAGACCATCAACCGCGCGGCCTCGGTCTGTGTAGCCATATCGGCGAGTTGAAACTGCACCCCTTGAAAGCGGCTGATGGCTGACCCAAACTGGACTCGCTCTCTGGCGTATTTCACAGCTATATCAAGTGCTCCCTGGGCTATTCCCAACGCCTGCGAGGCAATGCCGATGCGGCCACCGTCCAACGTCTTCATGGCCACCGCGAATCCCTGTCCTTCACTGCCGAGCAAATTGGCAGCCGGAATTCGGCAGGCATCAAAGATCAGTTCCATCGTCGGTGAGGAACGGATCCCCATCTTCTTTTCCTTTTTACCAAAAGAAAAACCAGGTGTCCCCTTTTCAATAATAAAAGCACTGATTCCGTGATGTTTTTCCGCATTCTTATCGGTACGAGCAAAGACGATATAGATATCCGCCTCGCCGGCATTGGTGATAAATATCTTCGTACCGTTGACAATCCATCCGTCTCCGTCGCGAACCGCTGAGGTCCGTGTGCCGCCGGCATCGGACCCAGCCGAGGGCTCAGTCAGACCGAAGGCCCCCATCTTTTCACCGGTGGCCAGCGGTACGAGGAATGTCTGTTTCTGCTCCTCGGTCCCGAAGAGATTGATCGGGTTGGCGCCAAGCGAAAGGTGAGCCGAAAGAGTTACACCGGTTGAAGCGCAGACCCGTGACAGTTCCTCGACTGCAATCGCGTAGCTTATATAGTCGGCTCCCGCCCCGCCATATTGTTCGGCAAAGACAATACCGGTCAGGCCGAGTTCGGCGAGACTGGCAAACATCAGTTGCCGATCGAAGCGCTCCTCTTCATCCCGCTCCCTGGCAGAGGGCGCCAATTCTTTTTCGGCAAAACTGCGAACCATATCACGGATAAGCCGCTGCTCTTCGGTCAACTCAAAATTCATAATCTATTCCCTTAAAGACTTCTCGATAATGCCCAGCCTGATCATGATCGCCTTTTGTCTATATATCTAATGTTTACGTAAGGGTCAAGATATTTTCAGCCGGCATCCATTCTTGCAGCATAAATACTCAAATAAAGGAACAATTTTAAATTTAATTTCATTTGACAGGAGGTTAAATCACATGCTATGGTAAATTACAACATTACGTAAAGGTAAATTCTCGCGCTCGAGAAAACTTACTATGCTCCTACCCGCAGACAGACCAGGAAAGCCCCATCTTCATCGGGCACGCCGCAACCCAGAGCATGAGGGATTGCGGATACTACAGAGGATTTTGCAATGCCCCAGACAAGCATAGAGCCGGTCCAGATCGGCGCACTCGCCAAAAAACTCGGCATCACCACCAGAACTATCCGCTACTACGAAGAAATAGGCCTTATGGGCAAATCAGTACGACTTGGAGGCGGGACCCGGACCTACAGCAGGGAAGAAGTGCTGCGCCTGAAATTTATCCTCAAACTAAAAGATATGGGCATCTCACTCAAAGAGATCCAGGACCTCTCCGAAATCTTCGACATTAACGCGCAGAAATTCGATACCATCACTCCGAAGCTCATAGAGATCCTCGACCAGCATATCTCCAGGGTGGATGAAAAAATCGCCAGCCTCTCTTCACTGCGCCAGGACATAGTCGATTACCGGGTGCGGATCACCGACCTCTTGTCAAAGGGCGAGTTGTAGCCCCCCTTCCCCCCCGGCATATACTTTCCCGAAGATTATTTTCAATCTCCGGGAAAGAAAAAGCTCTGGGGAATCCCCTGTCACTCCATATCGTAGGAAAAATCCAAACGCATCTGTTTTTTGTTGAGTTTGCCAACACTCGTCTTTGGCAGGGCATCAAGCAGGATTATCCTGTCGGGCAGACCGTAGCGCGGCAACCGGCCTTCATCTACCGCTTTTTTCATATAGGCCTTGATATCATTGGCCGTCACCTGGTTCTTGAACATATCCTTGAGGACAACCATCATTATCGGTCTCTCGCCCCACTTGGCATCCGGCACGCCAATGGCTGCCGACTCCAGCACCGCCTCATGCTGACTGAGGATGTTCTCAAGATCCAATGAACAGATCCACTCGCCGCCGGTCTTGATCACATCCTTTATCCGGTCGGTAATCTGCAGATAGCCCTCGGCATCGATATGACCGACATCACCGGAGTGCAGGTAGCCGTTGCGCCACAACTCTTTGGTTTTATCCTCGGACTTGAAATATCCCTGGGTCAGCCACGGGGCCCGGAAAACCACTTCGCCGGTGGTAGCACCGTCATGCGGCTTGGGTCGGTCTTCCTCGTCCACCACCTCGAATTCCACCAAAGGAATCGGCGTGCCTGTCTTGGTGATGATGTCGAGTTTGCGCTCAATATCCCAATCCATCATATGGCGTTTGGGCAGAGACAGGCTGATGATCGGACAAGTCTCCGACATGCCGTAGCCGGTGAAAACCGTGATACCGAGATCCATTGCCGCTTTGGCCTGGCCTCTTGAAAGTTTTGCCCCTCCGATAATCACCTTCCAATTCGACAAATCAGTCTCCTTGCAGGCTGGATCGATCATCAGCATCTGCAGGATCGTCGGCACACAATGCGAGAAAGTCACCTTCTCAGATTTGATCAGTTCAAGGATCTTTTTCGGCTCGTAGCGACCGGGATACACCTGTTTCGTGCCGAGCAGCGTCGCGACATAGGGCACACCCCAGGCGTGAACATGAAACATCGGGGTCAGGGGCATATAGACGTCATTTGAGCGAAACCGTCCGGCGTTGTCATAGCTGCCGGCGGCAATCGCCAGCGACATGGAGTGGAGCACCAGTTGTCGATGCGAGAAATAGACGCCCTTCGGGTCTCCGGTGGTGCCGGTGGTATAGAAAGTGGTAGCCTTGGTGTTTTCATCCATATCCGGGAAGTCGTAACAAGCAGGGGCATTTGCCAGCATTGACTCGTACTCACCATCAAACTTCTGGCCGGTCTGCACCTGGTTCCCGCCTTCGTTGATCACGATAAATTTTCTGACTGTGACCAGCGCGGGCCTGATAGCATCGAGCAACGGCAGGAAATCGCTATTGATTATGACGACAGCTGCCTCAGCATGGTTAATGGTGTAAACAATCTGATCAGCTGACAGGCGCCAGTTGACGGTCTGCAGGACCGCCCCCATCATCGGGATGGAAAAAAAACATTCAAGATAGCGAGGACTGTCATAGTCGAAGACCGCTACAACTTCTCCCGGCCCTACCCCTATGCTGCTGAGTCCACCGGCAAGACGATGAATCCGTTCATTGAGATCCTGGTAGGAATAGCGCTGCTCACCGCGATAGACAATTTCCTGGTCTGAAGCATTGACCATGGCCGAATTCAGCAATTTCTTAATAATGAGGGGGTAAGCGTAGGGCTCGCCGGCGCTGTAGGTTCTCTCTGTCATGGTATCCTCTCCTGGTGATAAGTGAATATATGGGAATTACTCTGGAAGTATCCTCGAATCGGCGCCTGCTAAGACAGGCGCAGGACGCGTCGTACTTTTTTCTTGATATGACTGGCAAGAAAAGGCATAAACCGCTTTTTCTCCTTGAGAATCTGCATAAACAGATCCTGCTTTTTCTCCGGCACCGCCGGCCGGCTGGCAGGCACCAGCTTCAGTGAATGGGTCGGGCAGGCCGAAATGCAGGCACCGCAACCCAGGCAGAATTCAGGGTCGACCTGCATGCGCTTTTTCGTTTTACCGTTTTCGACCGATACCGTTTGCAGGGCCAGCACATTGCAGGCCTTTTTGCACAATCCGCAACCGACGCAGGTCTCTGGGTCGATCGACAGGGTGAAGTTGCTCTTGGCAATACCGTTGGGGAATCCCCGGTTCACTCCGCCGAGAAGTTCACAGCAGCAGGAGCAGCAGTTGCATATGAACGACGGTTTATGCCTGATATTATCGGTGATATGCGTCAGATGCAGATCCCGAGCCCGGTCAATCACGGCCAACAGTTCGTCGACAGTACGCTCCTCAGCAAAACCGCGGCGGACCATGAACCGTGCAGCAGTGCCTAAAGAAATACAGATCTCTTTGGTGGGGGCCTTCTTGTCACAGCTCTGATTGAGGTGTTCTTTTTTATGGCGGCAGTAACACATGCCGACAGCCCCATAACCAGCCTTTTTTATTATCTCGCGGGCGCTCTCCCAGGTAGTGACAGCCGAGTGGACTGGAATATGTTCTTCATAGGCCAATGACCGGGTCAGTGGTGTCCGGCTGCCGAAAAATTCCTGACCCATGGCGTTTTCCGGGTCTTCGAAGAGATACTCGTGCATCAGCTGGGCTAGTTCGGCCACCGGCAGGTCCTGCCGCTGTTTCATGAAAGAGAATTCGAAAAAGCCTATCAGTCCGGGCATCAGCATATAGTATGTCTTACCGCTATAGTGCAGATCCATCACCAGGCCCTTGTTGGCCATTGTGTCCAGGGTCGGCCGCAATCGGTCTTCCGACCAGCCGGTGGTCCTGGCCAACTCCTTCAGGGTCGCCTCGTGCAGCGGAAATCGCGAGGCCACATACGCCTCTTCCTCGGAGAACAGGATGGCCAGAATCTGCCTGAGAGTCTCGCTGTCCGGCAGACCTATCGGGTACCTGTTGAGCCTGTCAACCAGGGGTACAATGCTGCTCTTGCCGTCAAGATGATGTCCCATAAATTTTCTCCGTACCCTCTTAGGGATTTTCAGTCATTCATCCGGTACTGGTCCCTCAGGCTGAAGACCTGCTCTGACCAGACCCGGTTAAAACTCCCCGTATCTTTACCAGGTTTTTTGATCATTTCCTGGAAAAGGCTTTCCTGTTCCGGAGAATTCTCATAGGACAGGATCATCTGCAGGGCAAAGGCCGAAAAATCCCGCACCAGAAAGGCGAATATCTGTTCGAGAAGATCGGCGTCAGTGTCATGGATCCTGGCGTTCTCGAGGATCAGCTGGGCATAGACGACAAGAGTGAACAACTGTCCCGCCGCCAGCATGTAATCGATGTTCTTGACCTGCTCAACTGATGGCGGTGCGGTGATCAGCAGCTTGCGGAACAGCTCAAGCTGTTCCTGGAAGATGCCGGCATTGCCGCCCTCGACGTTCTTGTAAGCCAGCCGGTAATGAGGAAAGCGTATGCCGGCCAGACCACCGGTCTTCTGGCGGAAGAGATACCCGTCATCTCCGGCCTCACTGCGCCTGATGACCTCGGGGTACTCTATCGGCTCGAAAAAGTAGTTCTTCACGAACTTGATGATGAGCGCCATGTTGACATGCTCTGTACCCTCGAGCTTGGGCAGCATGCCGATATCGCGCAGGGCCATCTCGAAATAGGTATCCTGCTCGTAGCCCTTGGCGGCTATCACCTCATGCAGCAGGGCGACAACCTTCTCGCCCTGGCCGGTGACCTTCATCTTGACCACCGGATTGAAGAGCAGATAACGACGGTCGTCGTCGCTTGCCGCCCGCATGTAGTCAGCGGCCCGCAGGGCAAAAAGCTTCATCGCCGTCAGACGGGCATAAGCCTCGGTGAAAAGTCTCTGGACATGGGGAAAATCGGTGACGAAACGACCATAGAGGTTGCGGTCGGCGGCATGGTTGAGGGCCTCGTAGAAACAGTGGGTGCAGATACCGATCGAGGCGCAGCCGAGCTCGAACTTGCCGATATTGATAGTATTGAGTGAGGAGTTCCAGGCCAGCTCACCGTGTGAGAGAATGTCCGCAACGGTGATCGGATAATCGTGCAAAGCATACTCGGCGACATAGGCCTGGCGAACTCCCGAAGTGTTGATTTTCTTGACACATTCATACTGCGGAGCCTGCGGGTCGACCACGAAGAACACATACTCGCCGCTGCCGGTCATCTTGGCAAACGTCGAGACCAGGGCGGCACAGTTGCCGTTGCCGATATAGTATTTCGAGCCGTTGGCCAGATACGTGCCGTCGGCCTGCGGGCTGAGGATCATCTCGCTTGCGTAGAGATCGGCCCCGTGGGTTTTTTCGGACAGACCGAAGGCAAAGATCCCGCCAGCATCGAGCAGCGCTGCCGTCTTTTTCTTGACTTCTTCGTTATTCCCCATCCAGATCGGTCCGAGCCCGAGGATGGTAACCTGCCAGGCATACCAGTAACAGAGTCCATAAAAGGCCAGAACTTCGTTGAACTCGCTGATCCGCCACATATCCCAGCGCCTGCCCGGCACCCCTTCACCGTACGCGGCCGGGGTCAGCAGATCGGCAAAGATCTTCTCTTCTTTAATAAAGGCGAGAAAATCTTCGTACCAGATCATCGATTGATCATCTTCTTTGATCTTTCGGAGTCCCTTTTTTTCAAAAAAATCGATGGTCTTCTCGACGAGCTTACGGGAACGCTCATCGGCATGTTCACGCTGGTATTTTTTCGGATTCAGCAACAGCATCGGAAATCTCCTGTGCAAAGGTTTAGCGTGCCAGATGAGGCCCTTTCCTTTCGTTATAATTGTGTCCGCACCCGATCCCAGCGTTTCACCTGCCAGATGGTGACGGCGGTTGCTATATGATTGCCGGAGACATCGCTGATCCGGCTCTCCATCTGAATCGTGATAGCCTCCTGCTGCTGCAGTGGTTCAATGATCTCAAGCCGCAGCCTCTCCTGCGGCAGAACGCTCTCTGAGACGATCCGTTCCTTCGCCTGGTAGACATAGTCGACCTCGATACGCGACATGATCAGCCTGTATTTCCGGGGATCGAGACGACTGAGCAGCAGATAGCCGCCGGAAAATTCAGCGATGGTGGCAATAGCGCAGGCATGAATGCCCCGCAGGTGGTTGTGATTGCTGCGGCGATAGGGGGCGGTGGTGCGGAGGTAGTCGTCCCTGATCTCCTCGATGACAAAGCCATGCGGCCGGTTGAAAGGGATGGTGCGGCCGAGCAGCAGGTTGAGCAGCCTCAGCCAGCCCTTCGAGCTCTTGGCGCGGGCGGTCAACTTCGGCAGAAGGGCGAAACCGTTCACTGGATCGCCCTCCCGGCCTGCCGACCCTGATGGCTGGCCTCAAACACCGTGCCGGGACTACCGGCATCACCGATTACCTGACAGGGAATACCGAGATCGCCTGCCACCTGCGCAAGCGGGTTACAGGATCTGGTCCCCACCGCCAATACAACGGTATCGGCGGCGATTTCCTCTATCTGGCCATCCTGCTCAAGGCGAACCCCCTGTTCGGAAATCTCAAGCACTTGAGCCACCATCCTTTGCTTGATACCGTAACGTTCGACATCCTGCAGCATGCCCCAGCGGGTAGTCTTGCCAAAATTCGCCCCAAGCTTATCTGTCATCTCGACGAGACAGATTTCACGAACACCCTGGGTCGCAAGACGGTACAGGGAATCCGGCGACTCGGCCCCGTTGACCAGCAGAAACTTCAGCTCATCCCCCGACAGCGTCCCCTCCTCTGCCAGGAGCAGGGCCGTCTCCACTCCCACCGCCCCACCGCCGATCACAATCACCCTTCTACCTGCCTGTCGACGGCCCGCGAGGATATCCCAGGCCTGCACCACCGAGGAAGAATCCGCACCGGGAATAGGAGGTACAATCGGCTCGCCGCCGGTGGCCAGGATGAGGGCGTCTGGCTGCTGCTGTTCAAGAAGATCCTTATCGACAGTTGAATTGAGCACGACCCGCACACCCTGCTCTGCTAACTGACGTTCGAGGTCATCGGCCAGGACGAGGAATTCGCCTCGCCCCGGAGGCGCACCAGCGAGTCGCAGCTGCCCACCCAGGCGCATCGATTTCTCATGCAGCACCACCCGGTGGCCCCGCTCGGCAGCTGCCACAGCAGCATACATCCCGGCCGCACCGCCGCCGACTACCAGTACATCCTTGGCTGCCGCCGTTTTTTCGGCGGTATCTTCAGATTCATGACCTGCCCGGGGATTGCACAGGCATTCAACCGCCTTCATCTTGAAAATATTGTCAAAGCAGCCCTGACCGCAGCCGACGCAGTGGACAATCAGCTCTTCTCGGCCAGTTCGTGCCTTCTTGGGGAAAAGCGGGTCAGCGATGAGTCCGCGACCTATCGCCACCATATCGCAGAAGCCTTCCCGCAGGAGATGACGGGCCGTAGCCGGATCGTTAATCCGATGACTGGCGATCACCGGCACGGCGACCTTCTCCCGGATCTCGCGGGCCAGATAGGCATAGACCCCGCGGGGCACCTTGGTGACGATCTGCGGCACAACGGCCTCGTGCCAGCCGACATTGATACACAGCCCGTCGGCCCCGGCCGCCACAAGGGCAACCGCGAAGGCCTGCAGATCCTCACGACCGATGCCGCCTTCCATGAAATCATTGCCGTTGACCCGCACCACCAGAGGATAATCATGGCCCAGACGCTGTTTCACTAGGCCGACGACCTCAAGTCCGAAACGCATCCGGTTCTCGAGGCTGCCGCCGTACTCATCCCGGCGCCGGTTGGTCAGCGGCGAGAGAAAAGAGCTGATCAGGTAACCTGTGCCTGCCAGGATTTCGACCAGCTCAAAACCAGCCTTTTGAGCCCGCTCCGCCGCCTCGGCAAAGCGTTCGATAGTTGCGGCGATTTCCGCGAGTTCCATCTCTCTCGGGGTCTCCCGGGTGAGACGCGAAGGTACTGCCGAAGGGGCAACTGCCTGCCTGCCGCCGAGAAAAAACGAGGGATTGTAACGGCCGGCGTGGTTGAGCTGGATCGCCGCCCTGGCCCCGCCATCCCTGATGGCCACGGCCAGTCTGGCAAGACCTGGAATCTGTTCATCATGGTGGCAGCCGATATTGCCGGGCGAACCGGAATATTCATCCACCGTGGCGTAGCCGACGCAGATCAAGCCGGCACCACCGAGCGAACGTTCCCGATAGAAATCGACCAGACGATCGGAAACTTGGAAATTCCTGCACATATTCATATGCATGGCCGGCATGGCAATGCGGTTTGCAATTTCCAGGCCGCCAATCCGCAGCGACTCAAACAAAGGATCTGACATTTTTTATCTCCTTAACATCCGGCAGCCCGGTGAAACTGCTCAGCTACATCCTCAAAGAGACCGATATCTTCGAGCGAATCCTTCAATATTCCGGGATTTTTGAGAAAATCCATCATGAAAATAATCTCCGAGGCCTTCAGGTAGATATGGAAAGCATCCGTCATCGAACCGCCGAAGAGTCGGCGAATAATTTCAGCGACATTCTCCTCTCCCCGGAAGGGCCGCAACTGCACAACCCGCTGCAGCATCTTGGTAATATAGAAGAGAACGATGACATCGACACTGTCAATGGTGTGCCGGTGACCGGGCAGAACCCGCTTGTCGCGCAGACCGGCCAGATTGATCAGACTGGTGCAATAGGCCTGATAATTGTTGAATCGCCCGCCGGTCTCGAGATCGACATCGAGCAGAGGCGACTGAAAAATTCCGCGCAGCAGGGTGTCGCCTGTTATGGCACAGTCATCGACGACATACACCAGATCACTCTGGGAATGACCGGGACAACTCAACACCTCGACACCGAGATGATCAGGGATATCCTTCTCGGCAATCAGGTATTTTTGCGGAAAAGGCGGAAAGAGGACATTCTTGTACAGTGATTCCTTCAACTCTCCGAGATACTCCCGGTGAAAACCCTTCTCGGCCAGCAGGTCATACATTCTCTCCATCCGTTCATCGTGATGGATGACTTTGAGACAGTCGCGGTAGGGCAGGTAGATAGCGGCGTCGGTCTCCTCCTCCAGCCAGGAGGATTGACCATAATGATCGATGTGGCAATGGGTGACGATAACGTGTTTCAACTGCTGGAGATCGACATGGTCGCGCAGGTATTGGCGGCCTTCTTTGGTCGGCGGACCGGTATCAAAGAGGACCAGCTCACCGGCCCGCTCAGCCGTGTAGCAGTGAACCGGACCAACCATATACGGAGTGTTGATGGTATGCTGGGTAATATTCATCTTCATACACCAATCGTTTCCAGAAAAAGGTAACAGCAACCAGAGCGGCGGTCCGATCCCGGACTGCCGCTCTGGTGAATCTCTTGCAAAAACAGCCATTCCCATGCACATGTGCGAAAGACTGCAGCCGACGTCCGGCTGTTTGCAAGACCTTCAATCTAGAACAGGTATTTCTCGTCTTCGCAGGCCGCCTTGGCCAGAGTTCGTTTGGCGGTGAGCAGGCCTGTTGCATCATACTTGGCAAAACGACGGATTCCCGAGAGAACCATGGTCAGAGTATCGCCTTCCTCTATATAGAAGGCCCCTTTCTTGGCCGCGGTACCGACCGCTTCGGTGGCATTGAAGGAAAAGACCTTGACGGCCGCATCCAGCAGTTCCTGTTTGCGCGCGCTGCTTGCAGCATAGATCTTTTCGGCCCGCAGTACGGCACTCTCGAGGGCGAAAATCTGGATGGCGATATCAGCCGCAGCAATCAGGATCTCCTGTTCATCGGCGATCTTGTCCATGAATTTCTGCACGCCAATACCGGAGAGGATCAAAAAGAGGGTCTTCAAATTCTTGATCAGGGCCTTCTCTTTGGCATAAAGCACCGACTCGTCGATCTCTTCGAAACTCGGAGTCATCAGTGACTCGAAGGCCTTCATGGCATGGGACTGCAGCGGCAGTTCGCCCTTCATCGCCTTCCTGAGGATCATGCCGGGGATGAGCAGACGGTTGATTTCGTTGGTCCCCTCGAAGATCCGGTTAATCCGCTCGTCGCGATAAAAGCGCTCGGCCGGATAATCGCTGACAAAGCCGTATCCACCGTGAATCTGGACTACCTCATCGACGGTTTTGGCCAACACCTCACTGCAGAAAACCTTGGCGATGCCGCATTCCGGCGCGTACTCCTCAATGCCTTTCTGATACTCCTCGTAATAATTGGGAATACCCTTCTCGATTGTCTCAAGTTTTCTATCAAGGAGACCGGCGAGACGATAGACCAACGATTCCGAGGCAAAAATATCGACATTGAGATCGGCGATTTTTTCGGCGATCGCCCCGAAACTGCTGATCTTGCGTTTAAACTGGGTCCGCTCGTTAGCATATTTGATGCCGACTTCAAGGGCCATCTTGGCCGCTCCGGTCACGCCCGCACCGAGTTTAAACCGGCCGACATTGAGGACGTTGAAGGCAATCTTATGCCCCTTGCCAATCTCACCCAGCAGATTCTCAACTGGCACCTTGCAGTTGTCGAGAATAATCTGGGTAGTTGAGGAGCCCTTAATTCCAAGTTTTTTCTCCTCGGCTCCAACAATCAGGCCCGGAAAATCCTTCTCCACCAGAAAGGCGGTAAAGTGTTCCTTATCGATTTTGGCAAAGATGGTGAAGAGTTTAGCGAAACCACCATTGGTGATGAACTGTTTGGTGCCGTTGAGGATATAGTGTTTGCCATCCTCCGAAAGAACGGCAGTAGCCTGGGCGCCGAGGGCGTCGCTGCCCGAGCCCGGTTCGGTCAGGCAATACGCTGCGCACCATTCACCGCTGATGATCTTACCCAGGTATTGTTCCTTCTGGGCCGGGGTTCCATAATAAATCAGCGGCAGGGTGCCGATACCGGAATGGGCCGCAAAAGCCACCGAGAAGGAACCAGCATGGGCGATCTTCTCGCCGACCAGCATGCTCGAGGCCTTGTCGAGTTCGAGGCCGCCATATTCCTCGGGGGCATCCATCATCAGGAGGCCAAGCTCGCCGCACTTCTTCATCCCCTCAACGACGATATCAAAATTCTGTTTTTCGATTTCCTCGACATGCGGCATGATCTCGTTCTGCACAAACTGCTCGGTGGTCTCACCCATCGCCCGTTGCTCGTCGGTGAAATCCTCGGGCGTGAAAACCTCTGCGCAGGATACATCGCTAATCAGATATTCTCCGCCTTTTGCTATATTCTCTGCCATGTTCGTGACTCCCGTATAAGGTAGTAATGTATAGTTTGTTTTTATAATCTTTCAAATAAGCCAGCAGCGCCCATGCCGCCGCCGATGCACATCGAGACGAGACCGTACTGCTGCTTGCGTCGGCCCATTTCATGCAGCAGGGTTGTGGTAAGCTTGGCACCGGTGCAGCCCAGAGGATGTCCGAGGGCAATGGCACCACCGTTGACATTGATGATATCCGGATTGAGTCCGAGCGTCTTGATAACGGCCAAGGCCTGGGCGGCGAAGGCCTCGTTCAGTTCGATCAACCCGAGTTGCTCCTTGGTCATCCCGGCCAGTTTCAAGACGGCCGGGATGGCGGTGATCGGTCCGATACCCATGACCTCCGGCGCGCAACCGTTAGCCGAGAAGGCGATGAAACGGGCCATCGGATCTTTGCCGATGCGCTTCAGGTAGTCTTCCGAGACTACCAGGGCGCAGGCCGCGCCGTCAGTCATCTGCGAGGAGTTGCCGGCGGTCACCGGACCACCTACTTTAAAGACCGAGCGAAGTTTTGCCAGACTCTCGACCGTGGTCTCCGGCCTGACACCGTCATCCACCATGACCATTTCTTTAACCCGCTTGATTTTGCCGGCAACCAGGCTCTCTTTTTCAATCTCAACCGGAATGATCTCATCCGTGAAGCGACCGGCGGCAATAGCCGCTGCCGCCTTCTGGTTACTGGCCGCGGCGAAAGTATCCATTGCCAGACGGTCAATGCCGTATCTCTCGGCTACCAGTTCGGCGGTAACGCCCATCGAGGCATAAGACTCCGGCCAGTCGACCATCATGCCTGGATTGGCGGCGTATTTCAGGCCTCCCAGCGGTACAGAGGACATCGACTCGACTCCGCCAGCGATGATACAATCGGCAAAACCGCACATCACCCGCTCGGATGCCAGGGCGATGGTCTGCAGGCCGGAAGAGCAGAAGCGATTGATGGTCTGACCTGGCACCTCGACAGGAAGGCCAGCCTTCATGGCGGCGATCCGGCCGACGTTCATGCCTTGTTCGGCCTCAGGAAAGGCGCAGCCGAGATACACATCATTGACCGTGGCGGGATCGATTCCGGTGCGTTCCATCAGGCCCTTGATAGCCAGGGTCGCCAAATCGTCCGGCCGCATATGTTTAAATTTTCCCTTGCTCGCCCGGCAGCCGGGAGTTCGGTAACTTGCCAGAATATAGGCTGTTTTCATATCTATCCTCTCTTATGAGTATATAAAATTCGAAATCGGCGGCGTGCTAGTTACGAAGCGGTTTACCGGTCTTCAGCATATGCTGGATACGCTCCACCGTCTTTTTATTGCCGCAGAGCTTGACAAACCCCTCTCTTTCCAACTGCAGAAGATACTCTTCCGAAATGAGCGTGCCGGCAGCGACGTCGCCGCCGCAGATGATCTGGCCGATGAGCGAGCCCATCTCGTATTCGTACTCGGTGATGAAATTGCCCATCTTCATATTCCACAGCTGACTCTTGATGCTAGCGGCAATACCACGGCCGGGCGCCGGGATATTCTCAAGCGGCCGTTTAGGCCGGTAATTGACCGCAAGGGCCAGGACTTTCTGCTTGGCGTCGGCGATCAACTGGTCGATATCCATGGTGATGCTGTCGCCCCGGCGCATATAGCCCATGTCGAACAACTCGGCGGCGCTCATTGATACCTTCGCGGTGCCGATCTGCTGGAAATTTTTGAAGATAAAGGGCTGCGGATCGGTACCGTACTGCTTGGCAAGTTCGACTGCCCGCAGACACATTTCCTTGGTGCCGCCGCCTGCCGGTAAAAGACCGACGCCCATCTCGACAAGGCCCATATAGGTCTCGGCATAAGCATTGATGGCATCAGCGTGCAGACAAAACTCGCAGCCACCGCCAAGGGCCATGTTGAAAGGTGCGGCAACGACCGGAACCTTGGCGTATTTCACCGCCATGGTGGCCTTCTGGAAAGAGCGGATGACCATGTGGATGTCGTCATAGGCACCTTCGGCAATGGCTACGGCCAGCATCATCAGGTTGGCGCCGACCGAGAAGTTGGCCCCGCGGTTGCCAAGGACCAGACCAACGCCCTCATCCTCGGCCCTTTTGACGGCCTTGTGGGTCATCGCCAGGATGTCGCCGCTGATGGCGTTCATCTTCGAATGGAATTCAAAGCCGAAGACACCGTCGCCGAGATCGAGAATCGAGCAGTTGGCGTTTTTCTCGACCACCTTGCCGGCCTTCTTGAGGATCTCGAGATTAATCTGCCGCTCCTTGACCGGCACCGGCACATAGCTGCCCTTCTGCAGATCGTAGAATTCCTTGCGGCCAGACTCGTCAAAACGATAGAAGACCTCGACCCCTTTCAGGCTCGCCGGCACCGCGACCCCGTCCTTCTCGGCCCGTTTGACAAAGGCCGGCACCCCGATGGCGTCGAGCATCTCAAACGGCCCGATCTCCCAGTTGAAGCCCCATTTCATGGCGTTGTCGACATTAACCACATCGTCGGCAATCTCAGGAATCCGGTTCACCGTATAGATCAGGGTGTCGCGGATACTCTTCCAGGCAAACTCAGCCCCCTTGTCACTCGCACCGAGCACCATTTTGATCTTCTGGCCGGGATCATCGACCTGTTTTACCAGCTGCGCCGAGGGAAATTTCGGTTTGGCGATGGGCTTGTACTCACCGGTCTGATAGTCGAAATAGAGGATCTGCCTCTTGCCGTCGACCATTTCCTTAGCGTAAAAACCTTTTTTGGTCTTGTTGCCGAGCAGTCCCTTCTCGATCATCTTGGCCATGAAGTCGGGCAATTTGAAAACATCACGCTCCTCATCATCAGGCAGGAGATTGTAGGAATTGCTGCCGACATGGGCAAGCGTGTCCAATCCCACCAGATCGGCGGTGCGGAAGGCCGCGCTCTTTGGCCGGGCAGTAACCGGACCGGCCATGGAATCGACCTCCTCAACGGTCATGCCAAGCTCCATCATGTGCTGGATACCCTTATAAATGGCATACACACCAATGCGGTTGGCAATGAAATTCACTGTATCCTTGGCGTAGACAATACCCTTGCCGAGCCTGCTGCTGAGGAAATCAGCCATATCCTGGATTACCGCCGGATCAGTCTCGCGGCAGGGTACGATTTCCATCAGGCGCATATAACGCGGCGGGTTGAAAAAATGAGTGACAAGGAAGCGGCGACGCAGGTCCCCGGGCAGGGCCGCCGCCATCTCGTTAACCGATAGACCGCTGGTGTTGGTGGTGAGAATCGCGGTCGGCGAAAGATACGGGGTGATTTTTTCGAGAAGTGAGAGCTTGATCGGCATATACTCAACCACCACTTCAATGACCCAGTCACAACTCGTCAGTTTTGCCAGGTCATCCTCCAGATTGCCAACCTGAATTAAACCCGCATATTCCGGCAGAAAAAACGGTGCCGGTTTCATTTTCATCAGCCCTTGCAGGCCATTCTGGGCAATACGGTTACGAACTGCCGGACTTTCCATTGTCAGACCTTTCTCGGTCTCCTGCTTGGTCAGTTCCTTCGGGACGATGTCGAGCATAAGAACATCTACTCCCGCATTGGCCAGATGGGCGGCTATAGTGGCACCCATGACTCCGGCGCCGAGCACCGCTACTCGATTGATCTGCCTCATTTTTTATTCTCCATGTGTTGTTTTCTGCTGAAAGACGAGACTGCTCCCGTTCTGCATATACAGTTCTTCGACGAGTGTTCCATATTTCTTGTAGATTTCCTTACGTTTCAACTTCAGGGTCGGCGTCAGTTCCCCTCCCTCGATTGAGAAATCCCTCGGAACCAGCGCGAAATGTTTGATCGTCTTGTACGGCGGCAGCTGTTTGTTCAAGGCCTCAACCCGGGCTGTGAACAGCTTTTGAACTTTTTCATTGTGTACCAATTCGTCGATATCGAGGTATTCGATCTTCTCGTCTTTGGTGAAATCGAGAAGACGCTCGATATCTGGAGTCAGCAGGGCAACGAGGTACGGTTTGCGATCCCCGAAGACAAAGGCCTGGGAGACATATTTATCGAGTCGCAGGTCGTTTTCGATGGGCTGCGGCGCGATATTCTTCCCGCCTGCGGTAACAATGATTTCTTTCTTCCGATCGACGATATAAATAAACCCGTCCTTGTCGATCGTGGCTATATCGCCGGTCTTCAGCCAGCCGTCTTCGAAGGTCTCTGTAGTCGCCTCATCGTTCTTATAATAGCCCTGCATAATCATGGGCCCCTTGAGCATGAGTTCACCGTCTTCGGCAAGCTTCACCTGCACCTCATCAAGAGGCTTGCCGACAGAATCAAAACGGATATCGTTGAGACTGCAGAGGGTGACAGCCGGACTGGTCTCGGTAAGACCATAACCATTGAAGACAGGCATCCCCAATATCCACATGAATTCATTGATCGTCTTGTCAAGAGGAGCGCCGCCGCAGATAAAAAATCGCAGACAACCGCCGAAACGCTGCCGGACCTTGCTGAATACCAGGCGATCAAAAAAGCGAAATTGCAATCCAAGAAGGCCAACCGGCTTCTTGTCGATAAATTTCTGCTGAACATAACGACTGCCGACCTTTACGGCATAATGAAAGAGATTGCGCTTAAAGGGACTCGACTGATGAACACTGTCATAGATGCGAGAGTGGATCTTTTCAAAGAGACGCGGTACGCTGACCATGGCGGTCGGCTTGATCTCCGCCATATTCTCCATGACTTTTTTGACATCCTCGGCAAAGGCTATATGGTTACCGGTCAATAAGGTGGCATAATAGCCGCCAGTCCTCTCGAGGACATGACTCAGGGGCAGAAAACTCAGGAAGGTTTCCTTCTCCCCCATTCCGCCAAGCCGCCGCAGACCGAATTCGCAGTCACAGAGAATATTGTACTGGCTGAGCAGCACACCCTTGGGCACACCGGTGGTGCCGGAGGTATAGATGATGGTAATAATATCCTCAGGCCTGATCTTGTCGATCTGCTGATCAATTTTACTTTGCTCTTCCGGCGAGAGAGGCGTTTCAATCTCGGACAACTGATACTGGGTGAAGACTGGAAAAGAGCGATGACCCATGAACCGCTCATAGGAAATAATATGCTCGACCTGGGGAATCTTATCCTTTACGGCCAGCAGTTTTTCGTATTGCCCTTTGGTCGAGACAAAAACCACTTTGGCCTCGCTGTGATTTATGACATAGGCCGCCTGTTTTCCAGTGTTTGTGGCATAAATCGGTACCGTAATCGCCCCGGCACACTGAATGCCAAAATCAGAAATGGCCCATCCCAGGCGGTTTTCCGAGAAGATAGCCACCTTATCTCCAGGCTGCACACCGACCTTGCCAAGCCCTCTGGCGAGGAGTTGCACCCGTTCGTAGAATTCGGCATAGGTCTGGGAGATATACACCCCCTTTTTTTTGTAGGAAATAGCCGTTCTGCTGCCAAATTTTCGGGCGTTTTCCCTGAGAATTGCAGGGATTGACTGATACGAGAGGATGTCCATTGTTTATCTCTCCACAAGAAAATGACGCACTGAATCGATCGTCCACACAGTGATACTGTATAAAAATCTTGCAATATTTTTCGTATACCTTACCCTTACGTTTAAGTCAACCATTATTCAAATTCTTTTTCTCGTTGGAACAACCTGCGAGTCTGAAAAGAATCAACTGACCCCTCCCTCGAAAAGGAGAATTTTATGAAGGAAGTTGTGATAGTTAGTGGATCAAGAACGCCAGTCGCGGCCTTTGCGGGGGCCTTGAAAAATGTTCCGGCCATCGAGTTGGGCTCTCTTGTCCTGCAAGACGTTTTACGTAAAGTTGGATTGCGTCCGGCACTAGACGACGAGACGACCAGACTGGCCCCGACCCAGCTCGCCGACCAGGGATTGATCGATGTGGAAAAGGAGGCTGCAAGCTGGGATTCCAGCCTGCAGCCGATATCTATCGACGAAGTGATCATGGGCAATGTCCTCCAGGCAGGCCAGGGACAGAACCCAGCCAGGCAAAGCATGATCCGGGCCGGCTACTGCAAGGAAACCCCGGCCTGCACCATCAACAAGATATGCGGCTCAGGCCTGAAGGCCATCGCCATGGCAGCGACTTCGATCATGGCAGGAGAGGCAGAAATTATCGTGGCCGGTGGCCAGGAAAGCATGAGCAACGCGCCGATGGCCCTACCGAAGGCCCGTTGGGGCCACCGAATGGAACTCACAGGCCGGGGAGAAATACTCGACCTCATGGTCTTCGACGGCCTCTACGAGATATTCTACGGCTACCACATGGGGGTAACCGCTGAAAATATCGCCAAGAAATACGGAATCAGCCGTGAAGAACAGGATTCCCTGGCGCTACTCAGCCACAACCGAGCGCTGGCAGCCATTCAGGCCGGCTACTTTCGTCACGAAATCACGCCGGTATTGATCAAGAACAGCAGGAGCGAAACACTCTTTGAGACCGACGAACGCCCCATGGAAACCAGCATGGAAAAACTCGCCCGGCTCAGACCCGCCTTCGACAAGGATGGTTCAGTAACTGCCGGCAATTCTTCAGGTATCAACGATGGTGCGGCTGCCGTACTGCTGATGTCAGGAGAAAAAGCACATCAACTGGGCCTTGAGCCGATGGCACGAATCACTGCCTTTGCCGCCGGCGGACTCGATCCCGCCTACATGGGACTGGGCCCTGTGCCGGCAATCAGACGGGTCCTGAAGAAGAAAGGAATGACCATGGGAGATATCGATATGATTGAGCTCAACGAAGCGTTTGCCTCCCAGGCCATTGGCTGCATGCGAGAACTAGGGATCGATCAGGAGCGTGCCAATGAACTCGGCAGCGGCATCTCCCTCGGTCATCCCATCGGCTGCACCGGTGCCCGGCAGATGGTGACCGGCATCCACCAGATGCAGCGCCGGGGGTATTCTACAGGCCTCATATCCATGTGCATCGGCGGCGGCATGGGCATGGCGATGCTGATTGAACGATAAAAAATGCCAGTAAGAGACGACCCGTCAGAATAAACATCGACGGTCAGCGTTTTTTAACCGATTGACGGTCAGCGTTCGAAGCGCTTCTGCAGCCTGGCATAGGCCTCTGCCAGAAGAATGAAGCGGCTGTGGTCGCCACCGCTATCGGGATGCAGTTCCTTGGCCCGTTGTCGAAAAAGTTGCCTCAGTTCCTTCTGGGTCATCTGCTGCAGATCAGCCATTGTCTTACCAAAGATTTCGCTGACCTCGACATTGCTGCGCGTCTTTTCCGGCCAGCGAAAGCTTCTGTGGTTCTCTGTGAACTGGCTTGCAAAATCCGCTTTGAAAGAACGAGCGGCGAATTCATAATCAAAGAACATCACCAGATAGCGCCGAAGATGGGGATGGAGTGAGCCGTTTGCCGGCAGACCTGCCCAAAAGGATTTATCCTCGTTCAGACGACAGATCTCCTCGACCAACTGATCGGCCATTTGCGTCAGGTCGAGAGCCCCAGGCATAAAAGGGGCAAAAGATTCACCAAAAAAGCGCTGAAGATTGAAAATTGCAAAGACATAGGTCCGGTATTCAGAAGGGCTGAGAATTTTCTCCTGGTCCATAAAGGAGTATTCCCTTTCATCCCGGCACTGACCAAGAAGAGGCCGGCACAGTTTTTTATGCAGGCGGTGGATGCGGCTCTGGTCCACCGCACCGTAACGCAGGTAGTAGAGCCGCTTTCTGTCAAAAAGATGGACTTCCCTGGCCAGTCTTTCCTCTTCTTCTTGGCTGAAAGGCTGGATAGCTAGCGGCCTGCGCCGACTAAGTCGGTCGAGACGCTCCTGCTCCTCCCGCGTGAAAAAATCCCGCAGCAGCAACTCAAGAACCTCGGATGCTCTTTTTCCGGCTCCGGCAAGAGCCACTGCTTCTTCCAACTGACTATTCAATACCGGCAGCGCCCCATTGGATCTATCGATAAAATCCGCCGGTCGACGCCCCAGATCATAGACCTGGCGGAAAAGATAGCACCCCTGTTTTTGGTCGAAGAAGGATTGGCGCAGAATATACTTAACACCACTTCCTTTTATAATTCTAGCAAGATACATGACATTCCAGTCGTACGTGGCGAAATTCCGGATCAAGCATGGCAACTGTCAGCGCAGGCAGCCTAGCCGCCACCAGCCGACTGCTCAGTAGAGCAACACGTTCAGCATTTCTCATGAAAAATCAAGGCTGCCCGGGATCTGCCAGAGGGCCTCAGAAGGTCAGATCCTCATTCTTCCGCTTTCTTCCTCCGGACAACAGCACGAGGACTATGGCCCCACCCCCGATCACGGAGAGGTTAGCGGCGGCTGAGAGGCCATGTAGCCGACGGAACTCTTGGCGCAGGGGATGATCGGGGGCGGTATTTTCAAAAGAGGAAATTTTACCCTTCAGCCTCGCTGCCTGCGGTTCTATGACAAAAGCCTGGATGGCGGTCACGATCAGCATGGCGAAGAGAATCCATACTGTCGCCCGTTGCCGGCGCCCCTCTGACACAAGCAGACAGCTCAGGGCCACAACGCCGCAGACCAGGCCCCAGCGGAAATAGCCGGGAAAAAGGACACCGACTATTCCGCCGGCCACGTCTCTGGAA
Organism: Desulfobulbaceae bacterium; assembly: GCA_020049575.1. Classification (GTDB taxonomy): domain Bacteria; phylum Desulfobacterota; class Desulfobulbia; order Desulfobulbales; family Desulfocapsaceae; genus Desulfoprunum. Next base: position 49,235 of record JAIFKM010000044.1, on the reverse strand, counting down.
TACGAGGCGAAAATAACCGGAGTCAGGACAAAGGTAAAAAGGGCAGCACCCCCAAACCAGCAGGCACAGGCGAGACGGCAGATGATTGAGATGATTTGCATGGGATAGAGACTCCTTTGTGGTGATGGTATATCAGCAGGATACCGTGTCGTTCCTTCAGGCAGAAAAGGCTTTTCTTCTCTTTTTATCCCATTCCACTACGATTATCTTTCAGAAAAAATCAATTACACTTTACAATGAAATACTAAAATAGCTTTGTGCTACGCCGAAAATCCGGTACCATCTTGATATACATCACAAGGCTCCTCGATGAAATAGTGCGAAACGCCCTCCCGGCACCCCGTTTCAACCTCCACCTCATCGCCATGCAGAAACTCAGAGCGCTGTTTCGCATCCTTTTCACCTTTGACCCGGCAGCCCGGCTCGACCTCTTTACGGCATTTCCAATCATCCGCAGCTTTTTCAAGAACCGCAGGAATATGGCCTTCCTGCGAACCTTCGGCGACTTCGCTTTCAGCGCACTCATTCTGCTTGGCATATTTGGTCCCCAGGACCCCGGGAAAAATATTTCCCTGTTCCTGGCCTGGGGGATCTGGTGGTCCGGCGTGGTTTTGAGCTGGTTTTTCGTCGGTAAGCTCTGGTGCGGCGTCTGTCCCTTCCTCGGCATCGGTCGCCTACTGCAGCGATATGGTCTCAGCCTCAACCTTGATCCGCCTCACGCCCTGCGGCGCTATTTCATCCATATCGCCGTCCTGCTCTTCGCCGCCATCATCTGGGCCGAAACGGTGACCGATCTGAAAAACAGCCCCCTCGGCACCGCCTTGCTGCTGCTCTCAATCCTGACCGGTGCAACCGTGATGGCCATGCTCTTCAAAGGGCAGGCCTGGTGCCGGTATGTGTGTCCTCTTGGTAAAGTGATCGGGGCGGGAGCCACCATGTCGATGATCGAACTCAGAGCCACGCCCGATCTCTGTCGATCATGCGACACGACCGCCTGCAAGAAAGGTCGTCCGGGCCTGCGGGGTTGCCCGGTGTATCTGGGTGCCCACAACATAAAAAACAGCCTCGACTGCCTGCTTTGCGGACGCTGCGTCCTGCTCTGCGAACGCGAATCACCAAGGCTGCTTCTGCGCAACCCCTTTGTCGAACTCTTGGCGATAAAGGGACGGGATCTCACCTGCACCTTCATCATCCCCTTCCTGGCCGGCTCGCAATGGGCCAGATTTATCGTCGAGGACGCCAAATATCAGAGTCTTATTCCACCACTCTTCGGCCCGCCGGCCCTGTCTTTCTCTTTGCTGCTTATATTCTGCTTTGCCGTATTTCTCGGCATCATCACCCTCGGCAACCGCCTGCTCGGCATGCGACGCAGCAGTCTGCCGATACATTGTTCACCAATGATTCCGGTTCTCACGCCCCTCGCCTTCAGCGGAGAGCTCATCTATCGTCTCAAATACCTTCTCGGCGAAGCTGGAAATTTCCCAACCGTCCTGACGCGACAATTCGGCCTGACAATTGAACACTACTCCTTTGTCATCCCCGCCAGCGCCATCAGCCTGCTGGAGATACTCATCCTCGCTCTCGGTTGCCTTGGCAGTTTCTATGTCATCGCCCTCTTCCGCCAGAAACAGAGCGAATCAGGTCAAACAGGTTTCTGCCGGTCCCTGCAGATTCTCGTCAGTTTGGTGGCAATAGTCTATTTTCTTCTGATTGGCTGAATATCGCCTATCTCCACCACAGAGCAACCTTGGCGCGGGAAAAGTGTTGGCGAAAAGGAGGTTTCCACCACACTTCCGGCAATATTGCAGAAAACCCAATGCACCGTCTTCCAATTGACTGTGCCTGCGTCAATGAATACACTCTTAAATTATAGGCGGAAATTTCCCCATACCGCCTCCAGCAGAGCCAGACAGTCGCCTCAGCAGAAGGAGGAAAAGATGGTGACTCAACCAGTATTTCAAGAACGGAGAAGGACGATCAGGAAGAAATGCTTAAACGATGTCTTTCTGGTAAACCCCAGCGGCGTCCATCAGATTCTTGACATTAGCACAGGCGGCTTGTCCTTCAGGTGCAACGCAAATGAGTCTTTTCCAACTGAGTGGACGGTCGATATACTTGTTGCGGAGACACAGATTTACATGAAGAAAGTAGCCGTCAAACATGTACGTGAATACAATGAAAATCTGATCACTTTTATTTCGCCACCTACTAAGAATGTGGGAGTCAAGTTTGGCGAACTGGATGAGCAGGCAATTTCGCTGTTGCTTGAAGTTCTGTATCTCCCTGAGAATTGAACAATACGCCTGAGATACTTCGCAAAAAGATTGACTACACCTTCTGCCAAGTGCCTCGAAATCATCCCAATTACTGAAAAAAATTCTCTACTCTCATTTTCCCACTGCCAATCCTTGATCTCTTCACTCATTTCCCGCCGGACATTTTCTGTTGTCCTTTCTATTTCCATACTACGTGCAGCTTTTTTCACAACATCACAAGCGTAAAAAATCGTTGTTGAATTTGTCAACGTCCACCGGCATACTCTCCATATCCCCTGGTAGCCTCTGACACATGGATGATGAGCTGAGGTAGCTGGCTGCTCATGAAATGAAATAACTTTCAAATAGACAAGGAAACACTCGTGGAAAATGCCAAACACCGCGACACTGCTCTCGAACGATCGGCTTTGATTGTTGCGACCCTGACATCATTCATCGGGCCGTTCATGATTTCCTCGGTGAACGTCGCTCTTCCAGCAATCCAGGCAGATCTCCGGATGGATGCCGTCCAACTCAGCTGGATCGCCACCGCCTATCTGCTGGCGGTGGCTGTTGGCCTGGTTCCAGCTGGGAAAATTGCCGACATCCACGGACGAAAAAAGGTTTTTGCGGCTGGTCTCGGGGTATATACCCTCGGTTCAGGAGCCGCCGCCTTTGTTGACTCAGCATCCCTGCTTATTGCGACCAGGGTTCTTCAGGGCTTAGGCGCGGCCATGTTCGTCACTACCGGCATGGCCATCCTTACTTCGATATTTCCACCGAACAGACGAGGGCGGGTGATTGGCATCTATGTCTCAGCTGTGTATATTGGCCTGTCTGTCGGGCCATTCGTCGGTGGTCTGCTCACCCAGTATTTTGGCTGGCGCAGTATCTTTCTTATCATGCTGCCCCTTGGTTTTTTTTCGTTTGCCCTCACCCTGTTTTATCTCAGGGGGGAGTGGCTGGGTGAACCTGGACAGCAACTCGATATCACCGGCTGCCTGCTCTACGCCACTGCCATTCTCGCCCTGGTCTATGGCGCCTCCCGGCTGCCATCGGCGATCGGCACCATCCTGCTGATTTCAGGCGCTCTGCTCTTCTTTGTCTTTGTCCGTCACCAACTGACCGCTCGTTTTCCGGTCTTTGACATGGAGCTTTTTGCCGCCAACAAGGCCTTCGCATTTTCGAGTGTTGCGGCTCTGCTCAACTATTCTGCCACCTTTGCCGTCACCTTCCTGTTAAGCCTGTACCTCCAATATATAAAAGGTTTGTCACCCCAGGCTGCCGGTACTGTTCTGATGGCGCAGCCCGTTATGATGGCGCTGCTTTCGCCGATTGCCGGCAGGTTGTCGGATCGTATCGAACCGCGACTGATCGCCACTGCCGGCATGATCATTACCGTCATCGGCGTATCACTGTTTTCAACACTCACCGGGGAAACCGGGCTTCCTCTCATTGTTGCCAACTTAGTTCTGCTCGGTACCGGCTTTGCCCTCTTCAGTTCCCCGAATATGAGCGCGATCATGGGAGCGGTGGAAAAACGCCATTACGGCTTGGCCTCCGGGGCGGTGGCAACGATGCGCCTGCTCGGCCAGATGTTCAGCATGGCTATGGCTACCGTTGTTCTTGCTCTGATCATCGGCCATCAGGCCATACAGCCAGACAATTATGACCTGTTCCTCAGAAGCATGCACACGGTGTTTTTCATATCTGCCACGCTCTGTCTTGCAGGTGTCTATTTTTCATGGTTTCGTGGAACTCTGCATAAAACCGGACTATCAGAAAGTGAAAAAAGTGCCGAACACCCTGTCCAGAAAAAGGAAAAGTAATTCCTTTCCTTCCGCTTTGGCAAACCGAAGTACGTTGGCGGAGATGGCAGACGTGGCTCGTTCAGCCGTGCCGGGGTAGTGGCTACAGGTGGTGTCAAGTCATTGCAAAGGTGACATCAACAATCGGATATCATCTATCCAGACTTTTCCTTTCCCTGCGATAACAAGATTCAATTTTACGTTATCGGGATTTTCACCTTTCTGCAGGATGAAAGCGGTCTGCTGCGACATCCATTCGTTATTGCCTGAAAGCGGCGTTTGCAGAGCGCGGGAGAAAAACTCCCCTTTCCCGGGGAAACTACACCACATTTCGAGATACACCTGTCCTTCGACATCCTTGGTGCGAAGTCGGGCTTGATAGATCAATTGCGTTTTTTCGAGATGAATATCCCCGGTTTCATACAGTTTCACGGTGACAGGCTCGTTTGCCGTAATGAGTAATGACCCCTTGCCGTCGCTTGAGATCTCCTTGTCGATCTGCACACCAGTTTGGCTGAGGATTCCTGCCAAATCATCAACGGGAAATCGCCCGATTTCTTCAGGTTGGTGAGAGTCTCGCGAGCAGGCAGATATGAGAAACAACAGGACAATTACGAGTAAACTCTTCGATAATCTTCTAAGATTCATTCCACACCTCAACCATGTTGCCAAGACAGCACTGTAATGTATAGCGAATAGTATCGTAATAATCGTATATCAAGCCGTCTGTGATTTTCAACCATCGAGTAGTTGACAACCGTTTTTTCCGTTACCGCAGAAAGTGGCTGTGTGGCTCTACCTGCATGCAAAGAAAGTAACATATTTGCCAGTCTCGGCGATGCCAACCCGGGTAATCTCCATTTTCAGCATATTCCGATTATGCCCCCTCGACCTCTGCCAGTCATCAAACAGTTTCAATGGCGAATCATAGTTCCAGCCGACGTTTTCCACACAAAGGCAGCTTCCGGCCTTGTCTGAACGCTCATCGAAATTTCGGTGATTGATCCTCCTTTTTTGAAACATGTGCGAACTGTGCTCTTTTGCCAATTGACCAAGCACCGGATCGATCCGCAGCGAATTCAGCCCATTATTCATACGATACAGGTTGATTTGTTCCAGCAGAATCCGACTGTAGTCAAGATTCTCTCTCGGCAGGAGAAGAGGCTGTGCCATACAGGCCGCCAAAGAGAACAACGCGAGAAGCACAACAAGTTTTGATTTCATCGATCCTGATCAATGAGGGCCGCGATGGGGAACAAATCCGCACCGCGGCGAGGTATATACCTGGGAGCCCTGCGGATCAGTCTTCCGTGATGCAGAATGGGCCACTCAAGACACGGACGCCGGCAGTTTTTACCATCTGCCTGAGCATAGGTTTGAACATCAAGGAGTGGGACGGGGCGATGATCCACCAATAGACCTTTCCCCAGAATCCCCGCGGCTCGAAACTCGGGGTCATGCGCAGTTCAGTGGATCCGTCCGGCAGCGCCTGGACCCGGAACTCCAGGTGGGCCTCGCCAGGAGCAAGCATCTCGGCCCGCAGCAGGAGGCGGCAAGGTTCTTCCACCGCCACCACCCGCCAGAAATCCAAGTGATCGCCCATAGCAACCGAATCCACGTGGCGGCGCCCCCGGGACAGGCCCGGACCACCCAGCAACTCGTCGACAAAACCGCGCATGCGCCAGAGAAACGTGCCGAAATACCAGCCGGCATCGCCACCGATGCGCTTCACCACATTCCAGGCAAGTTCCGGCGGGCCATCCAGCGTTATGGAAAAGGTGTCGCGGAAAACTCTGGTCTCGGCTTTATCCTGCCCACCGACCCATTCCGGCAGACGGGTGGAGCCCGCGTCGAAGCAGCTTGAGGCCACCTCGTTCCGATACACCTCGCCCAGAGCCTTGGTGATAGCATCACGACAGGAGAGAAGCTTCTGCGGAACTATCTCGCGGATGCGTTCATCGCGGCAAAGGATTTCATCGCGCATGCGCTCAACCAGAGGCCGGATGAGCGCCACAGACACCGGCGTAACCAGATTCATCCACCAGATGGAAATTCTGTGGATCCGCATGGGCAGCACCAGGATGAGGCGTTCCGGCAGTCCGGCCTCCTCGGCATAGATGCGAAAGAGTTCACGCCAGGCGAGCACTTCCGGACCGCCGATCTCATAGACCTGTCCGGCCATCTCCGGGTGTTCCAGGCAGCCTGCCAGATACTCGACCACGTTGGCGATAGCGATTGGCTGGCACTTGGCATCCATCCAGCGCGGAGCGAACATTACCCGCAGATGGCCGCAGAAAGCCTGGATCATCTCGAAAGATGCTCCACCCGAACCCAGGACCAGCGGCGCACGCAATTGCGTCACCTTGGCACCGCCCAGGGAGAGGATTTCACCGACCTCGTAGCGTGAACGCAGCTGCTTTGAGAGATGCGCCGGGTTACCGAGACCGGTAAAATGGATAATCCAGTCCACTCCTGCTTCGCGCGCAGCGTGGACAGTAGAATAGGCAATATGTCGATCCAGGGTGGCGAAATCCTGTTCCCCGGGCCTGACAGAGTGAATAAGATAGAACACCGCCCGACAGCCGCGCATGGCCTCGGTGAGAACCGCTGTGTCCAGGGCATCGGCGACGACGATCTCCAGATTGGGATGGCTCCCCCATGGCCGGCCTTGGATCTTGCGATCGGAACGGCCGGCCGCGCGGACCTTCCAGCCGCGATCAAGAAGGAAAGGCACCAATCGACCACCCACATAGCCCGTAGCACCAAGCACCAGTACCGGTCTGTTATCTCGCTCCATCTCAGACTCTTCCCCCTTGATCTGGGCGGAGGAAAACGGCCATTAAGCCCTTCGTTTCCCCTGCTGATCCACTGTTTCCACCGCAATTCCGCATGAACTCCACCGCCCTGCTCTTCTTACGGGTATTTTCCCGGAACACAATTCTGGCTGACCAATTGTTCTTCCCATCATTGAGGCAAATACGGCCAACAAGCTTCGAACACCGGGATTCCACGCCCGGTACAGTTCTCTGCATGGAGTTCTCCTTCTACTGGTTGAAATGCAAGATAAAAAAAACCTAACTTCATTGAGGCTCAAACCCAGATCTTCTTCTCAACAGAGGCCTCTGGATGCACGGGTCGAACCTACCCTTTCAAGTGAATTCTGGCAATGATATCATCAGCAGTCAGTACGTAACGCCATATTTTTCGATCCCACCCTGAGAGAGAATATCCCCCACAATTCTCGAGAGCACATCAAATGGAATTCTTTTTCAAAGGCCTCTTTCGCCACCGATGCATCCTGACGGCAAGCAACACGGCATTCGGATAAAATTAATCATCTTTCCGGGTAACATCCTGTCATTTATGATATAGCAAAGAATGATTGAGAATGGATTTTCATTTGTCTTGAGGTGGTCTGGGAAGTGAGACAGCCTGAACCGTGAAATACAACTTAAAATCTTATAATGGAGGTATCTTATTGTGTTTGAAACAATTCTTGTCGAAGTTACAAAAAAATATGTAGGGATCATAACCCTGAATCGCCCGGAACAGTTAAACACTTTCAACAGCCAGATGGCCGGTGAACTCCATGCCGCACTCCTTGCCATGGAGGCAGATACCAATGTCAGGGTTATTCTCCTCAAAAGTTCCGGACGGGCATTCTGTGCCGGGATTGATGTGAAGGAACTTGCCGGTAAATCTGCAACACAATATCGGCAGTGGATAGAGTGGATGGAAAATCCGCTGGTGGCTATTTCCAACATGAAAAAGCCTGTCATTGCCCAACTCCAAGGCGTTGCCACAGCCAACGGCATGGGCCTTGCGGTAGCGGCAGATCTGACGATTGCCTCGGATCGGGTGAAAATGGGTCTTACCGCTATCAATGTCGGCCTCAATTGTGTTGGCCCGATCCTTCCGGTCGCACGTTGCGTTGGGCGTAAAAAAGCCCTTGAGCTGCTTCTTTACGGCAATCTTCTGAAAGCCCAGGAAGCCCTTGAACTCGGCCTTGTCAATAAAGTAGTCGCCCATGAAGAACTCGACGAGGCCGCCTTGAGTTGGGCGGAGGATTTGGCACAAAGAAGTCCCCTTGCCGTGCAGATTGCCAAAAGTGCATTCTATCAATCCGAGGACATGGATTATCAGAAACAATTCCAGTTCATGAACGAAGCCTTTGGGCGACTCTGTACCACCGATGATGCAAAAGAAGGAGTAGCCGCCTTTCTGGAAAAAAGAATTCCTCAGTGGAAGCTACAATAAAGACTGAGCGCGCACACCTCGACAAGACCTCCAGCAAAACGGCAGTGACTATGGTCTACCGCATGCAATAAGCAGAACCAGCCTTTTTCGCCGCACAGCCATATGCTGCTGTTGCCATACGCCACCATTGCAGACGGTGCAGTTGTTCTGCTCCTCGGAGCTCCAATGCTATTAGTTCAAAGAGTTGATACTGAAAAAAACAACTATCGCTGCAGGCGGCAGTTGTTGCGAAACCAACTCATCAAGTAAGATATTTTTAAGGATCAAACTCACAATGGATATTGCTCTTCTGGTCTTCCTCATTTTACTGAATGGTCTTTTCGCCATGTCAGAAATCGCTGTAATTTCATCTCGGAACGCACGCCTGCAGAAACTTGCAAGTGACGATAATCGCGGCGCTCAAGCAGCTCTGAAATTGAAGAGTGAGCCTTCTTCATTTCTTTCAACCGTTCAAGTTGGCATCACCATGGTGGGAATATCAAGCGGAGCCATCGGTGAAACAGCTCTGGCTGACCCGCTCACCGCCTGGTTCATGGAATTTCCCATCATTGAACCTTATGCCAGGGGAATAGCAATGACAGCGGTGGTGATCGGATTGACGTATTTCTCCGTTGTTGTCGGGGAATTGGCACCCAAAAGGATGGGGCTATTGGCTCCCGAAAAAATTGCGTCTATGATCGCACTGCCGATGAGGTTTCTCGCTCGTGTTGCTCAACCATTGGTCTGGCTCCTCTCTATCTCTTCAACCCTTTTATTACGGCTGCTCAATAACAAGCCCTCTCAAGACCCGCCTGTAACCAATTCTGAAATCAGATTACTGATGGCACAGGGCACTGAAGCAGGTGTGTTTCATGAAAACGAACAGAGTCTGGTGGCAAATGTCCTCCGCCTGGACGAGCAAAACTTGCGCGCAATAATGACCCCGAGAAGCGAGATATATACACTCGATCTCAACAAATCGGATTCAGAGTTGCGCAACAGCCTTGCTGATTGCACCTATAGCCGCATCGTTGTCTGCCGTGGCGGATTGGAAAACATTCTGGGGTTATTGCGTACGGCTGATCTCTTAAAAACTGCCCTGGCGAATGAGCCATTAGATATCGAAAAAATGCTGCATCCACCGCTCTTTATGTGGGAAGGACTCTCTACAGCACAAGTAATTGAAAGTTTCAGAAAAACTAACCTTCAGAGCGCATTGATTGTTGATGAATATGGTGAATTGCAGGGATTAGTCACTTTGACCGATATTCTTACGGCAATTGTCGGAGGCTTACCATCTGCCATGGAACACGAAGGTGATGATTTTATCAAACGTCAGGATGGCTCATGGCTGGTTGATGGAAGTGCCTCAATAGAACATTTAAAAACGAAATTGAGCATTCATGAAGCATTCACAGGTGAAAAGCAAAACGCTTACTTTACCGTTGGTGGACTTGTTATTCATTTGCTTGGTCGAATTCCTGCCGAGACTGATACCATTGTGGAAAAGGGGTACAGATTTGAGGTAGTTGATATGGATGGTCATCGTGTAGACAAGGTACTGGTTTCGAAAAATCCCGAATAACGCACAAAGAGAAAAAAAAGGACGACCAGCAAGAAGATCCCGGCCGTCCTTTCCTTACATTATACATTTTGAAGTGCTTTGATCCGATCCTCAAGAGGCGGATGACTTCTGAGAAGCCCAGAAAGCCCGCCCGCTTTTGGCCTGATACCAAACGCCGCTACCTGATCGGGCAGGTGTGACGGTTCCTGATGAATCTGCAATCGCTGCAGGGCACTGATCATTTTTCCTTTGCTGGTCAGATATGCCGCTCCCTGGTCGGCGGTATATTCCCTCTTTCTTGAAAACCACATCACGATAATCGAGGCAAAAAGACCGAATACCAACTCCAGTGCAATAGTTACCGCCATATATCCGAAGAATCCAAGTCCTTCGCCCTCTTCGTCGCCGCTCAGGAAATTATTTATGACATTTGCCGCCAATCGCGACAACAAGATGACAAATGTATTTAAGACACCCTGGATCAAGGCCATGGTGACCATGTCCCCGCAGGCCACATGGCTGATCTCATGAGCGAGGACTGCTTCAACCTCATCTCTAGACATATTCTGCAGTAAACCTGTGGAGACGGCCACCAGGGCATCGTCCTTTTTCATGCCTGTGGCGAATGCGTTCAGATCAGGAGATTCATAAATCGCCACCTCCGGCATCCCGATCTCAGCCTGTTGCGCCATCCGGCGTACAGTATCGAGCAGCCACTGTTCTGTCGGGTTGCTCGGGTTGACGATAACATAGGCACCGGTAGATTTTTTGGCGATCCATTTCGACATGGCAAGAGAGATGAATGATCCACCCATACCGAATACTGTCGCCATCACCAAGAGCCCGGAAGTACTTCGGGAATCGACGCCGAGAATACTCATCACGATGCCAAGTAAAACAATTATGGCCATGTTGGTTGCAAGAAAAAGTACAATGCGAAACACGTTGACCTCCATTTTTGAATAAATTTTTCTGATTCCCCTGCAAGCTCAGCGGGAGATCCTCTTTCCTGTATTATTAAAGTCTTAATATTCTAGGTGCTTAATCAGTTTTACTGGTTGGATCTTCTTGTGCCGGTGGACTCTGATATTGAGCAGTTCAACCACCACGGAGAAGGCCATCGCAAAGTAGATATAGCCTTTCGGCACATGCACATCAAAGCCCTCCGCCACCAAGGTGAAGCCAATCAGCATCAAAAATGACAGCGCCAGAATCTTGATTGTCGGATTTGCGTCGACAAAAACCCCAATCGGTTTGGCAGCGAACAACATCGCAATAACTGCCCCGATGATTGCAATCACCATAACTGAAACATGCTGCACCAAGCCCACTGCGGTTATCACCGAATCAAGCGAGAAGACAATATCGAGTATGGCAATTTGCGCAATGGTGGCATAAAAACCGCCATAACCGTTCCGTGGTGTATCAGAATCGCAGACGGCCTCAAGACTGTTGTGAATTTCATGGGTCGCTTTTGCCAGTAAGAAAAGTCCCCCGCCTATGAGAACCAGATCCCTACCGGAAAACTCTTGTGAGAACAAGCTGAACCAGGGATCTACCATACCTATAATCCACGCCAGACTGAAAAGCAGTGCCAGTCGGGAAAGCATCGCAAAGCCGATCCCCAAGGACCTCGCCAGATCCCGCTGTTCCGCTGGCAGTCTGCTCACCAGAATGGTGATGAATATGATATTGTCTATGCCTAAAACAATTTCGAGGGCAAGTAGAGTTGCCAGCGCCACCCAGGCCTCAGGCATAAACATCCATTCAAACATATGTCTTGTGAATCCTTGGTGATTAAATTCTCAGCAAACAATCTTCTGAGTCGAGAGCAAATTCGATGAGGAATCTTTTTCCGTGCAAAACTGACAAACTTGTCTTACCTTCAAAAGTATTCTAATTTTCAAAATTGAGTAATTTTACTTTACGATTAATTCGAATAGGTTTCTGACGCTGTTTGACAATTTCACGCTGGATAGAACGAACAAGCCTGGCAAGACCGGATTGAAAGGCTTCAAGATATTCCATTCCTTCACTGGTTATGGACACTTCGCCCGGTGACCTGAACTCTGCGGAAAAGATGCACCTCTTATCCACACCACCTTTGGGACCGTTGACATCCGAAAAGCGAACCTGAACCCGCATAATAAAGGAACGGAAGCGCCACATGAATATTTGCAATTGGCGGGAGACGATACGTTTTGATTTCCCGTTGAATTCCAATGCACTCCAATTAACATCAATGCTCATTCGATCCTCCTATGATATGATCTTATGAGATATAATAACAACAGGACATCGTTAGAACAAATAGATAATAATCTAAGATATATTCGATTTAATCGAAACCATAATGGAATGGCTTAACTATCACCACCTCCACTACTTCTGGATTGTGGCCAAGGAAGAGAGTGTCACTAGGGCTGGAGCTCGACTCATGCTGGCACCCTCCACGATCAGTATGCAGATAACCAGGCTGGAAGAATCTCTAGGAGGAAAACTCTTCCGGCGAGCAGGGAGAAATCTTGAATTAACGGAACTGGGACGAGTAGTTTTCCGTTATGCTGATGAGATTTTTGGTTTGGGACTTGAACTGCTCGATACGGTACGGGGACGATCGGTTTCCGGACCACTCCGTTTTGAGGTCGGCATCGTGGACGTGCTGCCAAAATTGATGGCCAGAAGATTTCTCGAGCCGGCTCTGGCTCTTCCCGAAGGATTGCGCCTTGTCTGCCATGAGGGAAAAGAAAAGCAACTCCTGGCAGAACTGGCCATTCACAATTTGGATCTTGTGCTTACCGATACGCCGGTGAAATCTGGACTGAGTGTCAAGGCATACAGCCATCTGCTGGAGGAATGCGGGGTGAGCTTTTGTGCCGTAGAATCTCTGGCTGAACCACTTCGACATGGATTTCCCCAGTCCCTGAACAATGCACGAATGTTACTCCCCTCTCCGATGTCGGCACTGCGAGGGAGTCTTGACCAATGGTTCAGCTCGCTGGGTATCCGACCGGAAATTGTTGGAGAATTTGATGACCATGCCTTGATGAAAGTATTCGGACAAGCAGGGGACGGCATCTTTTCTGTACCGTCTATCATAGAGCAGGATGTCTGCCAGCAACATAACGTTGCTATCATCGGCAGATCAGATGCAGTCAGAGAGCGATTCTATGCAATATCCGTGGAGAGGATAATCAAGCACCCGGCGGTAGTGGCAATTTGGAATGCAGCTCGAAGTGGTAAAGATCAATGGAAGTAGAACTCTGATGAATTCTTAGTAACAAAGATTGCTGGATACCAACAATATTCAATGGACCACCTTGGACAACAAAAAACCCGCATTCCTTTTGCAGAAGCGGGTTTCTGGACTTATCTGGACTTCTTAAACAACTGATATGGCGGAGGAGCAGGGATTCGAACCCTGGGTGGGGTTTCCCCCACAACGGTTTTCGAGACCGTCCCGTTCAACCGCTCCGGCACTCCTCCGCATCGCGCTATTGATACCAGTAACGAGGTGATTCTTCAAGATTGAAAGGAGCAGGACTGCCGTTTTCTCCTGACCTGCAGAAAATTGGAGGGCTTATGCGACCAAAAGTTTATATCACCAGAAGAATACCCGAGGCTGGCCTGCGACTGCTGCAGGCCGACTGCGAGGTAGAAGTCAATCCGGCAGACCAGCCCCTTTCCCGCCAGGAATTGCTCGAACGGGTGCGGGACAAGGATGGGGTCGTGGGGCTCCTGACGGATCGAATCGACCGAGAGTTTTTCGAGGTCGCCAGCCGGCTGAAAGGATATGCCAATTATGCAGTGGGAATCGACAATATCGACTTGACTGAAGCCACGAGTCGCCGCATTCCAGTTTCGAACACGCCTGGGGTACTGACTGACGCCACCGCCGAACTGGCATGGGCCCTGCTCTTTGCTGTAGCCAGACGGGTGGTTGAGACTGATAGAATCATGCGCTCGGGATCCTGGTCCGGCTGGGGGCCGCTGCAGTTTATCGGTACTGATATAACCGGCAAGACGCTGGGCATTTTCGGCGCCGGCCGTATCGGCACGGCGATGGCCCTGATGTCCAAAGGATTTCACATGCCTGTCGTCTACTGCAGCTCATCCGGACGACGCAACGATATTCTGGAGGGTGAGATCGGCGCTCGTCTCGTCAACTTTGACGATCTCTTGACTGAATCGGATTTCATCAGCATCCACGCTCCACTGACACCGGCCACCCGCCATCTTTTCGACCACCGGGCTTTTGCCCGCATGAAAGCTACAGCCTTCCTGATCAACACGGCCAGGGGACCGATAATCAGGGAAATCGACCTGGTCGAGGCCCTCCGCGCCGGCCGGATTGGCGGTGCCGGTCTCGATGTCTACGAGAATGAGCCACAAATGGCGGAAGGCCTCGCAGACCTCGCTCATGTCGTACTTCTCCCCCATATTGGCTCAGCCACGGTCACAAGTCGAGACAATATGGCGATACTGGCCGCTCGCAACCTCTTGGCTATGCTGGCAGGTCGAAAGCCTGAAAACTGCCTTAACCCTCAAATTTTCAGCGATATTTGACATTATTAGGGAAGTATCTCCCTCAGATTTCAGCGAAGATAATGAATCAGTTCCTGTCTCTGATAAAGAAATTTCTTCAGCAACCGATATATCTTAGGAGTGCAATCAGTTGCCAGGGAATTTGGGCTCTGTCTGAATAACCAGAGACACCCCCCATCCTCCCGGCCCATACACAAAACAATGCAACGGAGCAGAAAATATGATTGGCCCGACCAGTTCTTTGTTGATCAATCCCACCAATACTCTGGATTGGCTGAAAGGGACAGGCAGTGAAGCAACTGTCGACCAGGACTTTCAACAGATACTTCAAGAAACGGCGGCCAAAGAACAGGAACAGGCGGCTACGGAGACCGCTGCCGGAGCTGCTGCTGCAAACTCACGGGCAGGGTTGGTATCGCTTCTTCATGAACTAGCCGGCAGCGCCAACCCGGCTTCCGTGAATGAAGAACAATTGTTTGCCAGTATTATTTATGACAGGATTGCTGCAACCAAAGGAGAAGCGGCAGCCAAGGAATATGATGCTCTGCTTGACGGCAAGCTCCTCGACTACACCCGACCGGATGGCGCCATCTACATCGAAGACGCGGCCAGAGCGGCTCTTCGCGAGATGGAAAGCAGCGGCCTGTTGACGACGGAGGAGGCTGAGACGATCCACGCCCAGGCCTTTCAGGCGGCCCAGCTTGACGACAACACTACGGCTCTCTATGATTCACGCGGAACCACAATGAGTGTCGCGCCAACGGCAACCGCTATGGAAAAGGTGCTTGCCATGCTGCTGAAATTTGATAGCGGCGAGCTTCCCTCATCGAGAATGTCCCTTTCCTATGAGCAGGATCAGCCTGCCGGAAGCACAGCAGCAACAGGCAGCACAACCTCTTCAGCAACTAGCGTTGTTGCCGCATCGGGTACTGACAGCACTTCGGGATACAGCAACTCGGCCGAATACGGCTACTATAACATCGGCGACGGCGGTCGTCGGGCCTGGAGAATACCTGAAAGCGGGCCGGAGTTCGGCAAACAACTGAAGATCGTCTTTGCCGACGGGCATACAGTCGACGTAAAGGATACCTCACAGAGATACAGCGAAAAAGACGGCTTTGTATTCAGACCTGGGCTGGGTGAAAAGGGCGACAAGAATTCCAATACCTGGACAAGCCATAACGGGGTGTATCTCTATGCCCCCTTTAACAACCAGAGTACGTCGGTGAAATTCTATTGGTCATAGACTAAACCCAATAGCGCACGGAATCCAAACCTGAATGACGGGCAATAAAAAAATGCTGATACTGGAGAGGATAGAGATAGTAAAGACAGATATCACGACACTGGCTGTTGATGCCATTGTCAATGCGGCCAATATTTCTCTGATGGGTGGCGGAGGGGTCGATGGCGCAATCCATCGTGCTGCCGGCCCAAGACTGCTGGCAGAATGCCTGACATTGAATGGTTGCGAGACAGGAGCTGCCAAGATTACGGACGGTTATGATCTACCGGCCAGACATGTCATCCATACAGTCGGGCCGGTCTGGGCTGGCGGTCGACGTCAGGAGGCCGCCCTGTTATCGTCCTGCTACCTTGAATGCCTGAAAATCGCCGAGCAAAGGGGGCTCAAGACAATCGCCTTCCCTGCCATCAGCTGCGGGATCTACGGTTTTCCGATTGCTGCCGCCTGCACTATCGCTGTCAATACAGTATGTTCCTTTCTTGAGCGAAACACTTCTCTGAGGAAAATCATCTTTGCCTGTTTCAATGACACAGTAAAAGACGAACTGACGAGAGCCCTTCTGGAAAGAGTCACTGAACCCCCCAACGGACAACCGAGCCTGAAACCGCACTGAAAGATCGGTCCGGCCTCAGCAGCACTGCCACCAGATCATTTGTCCCTTTGACGCTGAGCATATCGTTTGTATGCGTTCTTCATGTTCAATTACCCGCTGTCTTGAATCCTTCCACGACTGCCACCTTGCCCAAAGTCCTCTGAATGTCTACCCTATAGGCTGGATATCTACCAGCAGTTGCTGTCGGTGATGCACCTCAGCACGGACTCTTACCCCGTCATCTCACCTCCACATGAATAGAACATCTACCACATCATCCGTTACGCTCCTTACAGCCTACTCGCCGGAAGATGTCAGGATTTTCTCGCTGGTTCTGGCCGCCGCCCGCATTCCGCACACAATTTCCTTCCAGAGTTCCTCGTCCTGGGACATTGTTGTGCCGGACTGCCTGGCCGAACAGGCGGAAAACGAGATCACCGCCTATACTGCCGAGAACGCCAACTGGCCGCTGCAAACACCAACTGTTGAAGAGTTTCATCCTGCATTCCGCATCCTGAGCCTGCTGATAGTTGGTCTTCTGTGTCTTACATACATGGAAACCGGCGCCTGGCAACAGCAATCCCAATGGTTTACAGCAGGCGCTGGGGATTCCGAAGCAATTCTGACCGACGGACAATACTATCGACTCATCACGGCCCTCACTCTGCACGCGGATGGCCTTCACCTGCTTGGCA
Source organism: Desulfobulbaceae bacterium (assembly GCA_020049575.1). Taxonomy (GTDB): domain Bacteria; phylum Desulfobacterota; class Desulfobulbia; order Desulfobulbales; family Desulfocapsaceae; genus Desulfoprunum. The sequence goes on along the minus strand of JAIFKM010000044.1, from coordinate 32,294 downwards.
ACTGCCTGCTCGGCGGATTTCTGCTGCACTATTTTTTTCATCTTCTCGGTAACGGCATCGGTCTTGCCAGTCTTTTGCTGACATCGACACTGGCCAATGCGTGCAATGTCCTTGCCCATGGGCCGGGACATCACTTTGTCGGTTTCTCCACAGCTGTCTTTTCCGTCATCGGCATGCTTTCTTCACTCAATTTCAAGCGCCATGCCTCAATTGGCCGCATTCACCTGCTCATGCCCCTCATGGCCGGAACTGCGATGCTCGCCATGGTCGGCAGCAGCGGTGAGCGTACGGATCTGGGTGCACATTTTTTCGGCCTTATCATCGGGCTCGCAGCAGGATATCTCCTCAGTCTGGAATTAGTCCTTCGCCTACGTTCATCGTTCTGGCTGCAGACATTCCTTGCCTGTTCGGCCATGGGCTGTTTTATTTCAGCTTGGAAGATCGCCCTGAGCTGACGGCTTTGATGTGCTTGGGTATTACATTTCAACGCAGTGAGTTGGCAGGCATCCCTTTCCCGCAAAGGGCGTGATAATTTTGAGCTTCGAGTAGAATAAAGCTCATCGTCAAAAACAGGTAAAGAATCAATTTAAATGATAGGAGATAAGGGTCATGAAAGACAGAAAGTATCTTGAACAGAGTGATGCAGTGATGGAAAGAATCAAAAAGGGGGCGTTCCTCACAGTCCAGGCTGAAGGCAGTGTAAACACCATGACGATTGGCTGGGCAACAATTGGCTATATATGGCAGAAACCTGTTTTCATGATCGCCGTGCGAGATTCGAGACACACTTTCACCCTGCTTGAGAAAACAGATAATTTCAGTGTCTCGATCCCTGCGGGAGATGAGCACAATACAGCCATTACATTTTGTGGAACAAAGTCAGGAAGAGAATTTGACAAGTTCAGGCAATGCAATCTGCAGCAGAAAAAGGCGACATACATAGAATCGCCAATCATCGATATCGTTGGAATCCATTACGAATGCAGGATTATCTACAAATCGGCGATGAATAGCGCTTTTCTCGATGACAGCCTGGAGAAACTGTACCCAAAAAAAGATTACCACACTCTCTATTTCGGCGAGATCCTTGCCTGCTACGAAACTGAGTGATAAGTCTTGAGTGCACGCCTTGCAGCGTACAAGCCATGGTCTTTCATGGCACTGATCCGCACTGAACCTTACATTGCCCAGCCTCTATTCTTCCTTGGTGCTGGGTTCTGTCATGAAACGGGAAAGATAGATGGATTGCAGGACAATGAACACCAGAGTTAACCCCAGCATGCCAAAAAGCTTGAAGTTGACCCAGGTATCACGGTCAAAATAGCTCATGACATAGAGGTTTGCCCCGCCCAAACCGAGAAAAAATACCACCCAGCCCAGATTCAGGCGCCGCCATACAGGCTGCGGCAGGGTGATATTAGCACTCAGCATTCGCTCGATTGCAGTTTTTTGACCAAAAACGTGGCTTGCCAGAAAAGCCGCACCGAAAAGCCAGTTGATAACGGTTGGTTTCCATTTGATGAACTGTTCGTCATGAAGATACAATGTCAGGCCGCCAAAGAGGATGATTATTGCCAGAGTGACCAGTTGCATTGTAGGAACCGACCGGGTCCTCAACCATGAAATGGCCACCTGCAGAAAGGTGGCGGCAATAGCCACGGCCGTAGCAGCATAGATATCTGAAAACTTATAGGTAATGAAAAACAACAGGATGGGGAAAAAGTCAAAAAGAAGCTTCATGGTCACCTAATCAATTGTTATATCTTGAAAAGTTATGGGAGGTGTCGCCTCAAGCAAAAACCAGATCAGGAGACGCTTGGCAATATGCAGTAATGTATAACAGGAGCATTCGATTCGCAAATGTATTTACCGCGGGCATGACCCACGAGACATAAATATCTCATTGATAAAGCTCACGAATTTTTATTCATAGCGTGGAAGTATTGCTGAACAAAACGACCTGAAACAGTATCAAAATTGGAAAAACGGAGATCGGCAGCCAAAGCAAATTTCCCAGTGAGCGCATGGAAAACAGTACGAGAACTGAAGTGTATTTTCTCCTGCAGTCTCTTGTGCGTTTCACCATCCAGCCCCGCACGACACCTGAGAGGCCGATCGGCATGCAGGATGCACGCCCCATCAACCAGGAGTGGGCAAGAAAGGACTCGACGGGAAGATAACCGGCGGGCTGCTTCTTCTTGATTGCAACCCTCGACCAGTTGTTCTTCTTTTATCAGACTGGAAGAAGCGACGGCCCGGTCAATAGCGGACATCCGCTGCTCGCGAGTGAGTTGCCGATTCAAGGTATGGCTGAGAAAAACAGCTTCTACCATTTCGACCTCAAAAAACTCATGGCAGCAGTTCTCGGTATCCAAATCTGTCGGGGCAATCCCCGCAGCGAGAGAAGCAGCCTCCGCCTCGCGAAGAACCTCCGCGTATTCCCTGAGAAAAGGCTGCAGATCGACAGTTTCCTTGTTCTCGATACTTGGCTGGCGGGCCTTCAGTGTTCCTTGCTTTTTTTCATATTTGCGCAGCATCTGCCACTGGCTATAACTGCTTGGAGTCACCCTGGCGGTCTTCAATCTCTTCTCGGTGAGCTTTAAGCCAAAACCACGTCGCAGCAGATACGTAGAGACAAATGTGCCGGTGCGACCCAAGCCATGCCTGCAGTGTACGAGGACCTTCTTCTTCAGATACAGAGCCTCATCAAGCCATTGCAGGGCCTCTTCCATCTGTTGGATATCAGGAGCGCATTCATCAGGAATGGGAAGATAATACACCTCAAAACCGGATTGCGCCTCTATCTCGTGCAGGTCGCAGAATTCACCACAAAGATTGACAATAGCGTCAACTCCCTGGGCTTTGACAGCATCAAGATCGTCATAGGACATGGGCGCTGAGCCAACAGCCAGTTGGTTGGTAATCCAGGTTACAGTATATGCCATGAGAACACTCCGTTAAGATTCCGCCAGAAATTTCTGCACATATCGCTCAACCTCCTCCTGATCATGAAGAACCATATCCATGAGCCTGGTGACTCCCAGCAGGCGCCCCAGAGAAAGCAGGTGGGCTTTCATCTCCGCTACCGGCAGACCGGCCAGTCGGGCATCAAGAAGATCACCCCGTGAGTCGATCTGAAATCCCTCCTGCTTGAGTAGGGTGGAAATGAAATCAAGACGTAGCATGCGGCCTGGAAAACCCGCACCGCCGCCGGCAAATCGAAATTGACAATAGTTACAGGCACTCTCCTCGCCGCAAAGGGCATCGACCAAGGTAAAATGATAGCCAAAACGCATGATGAGATGCGTATAATCCCCCCCAAGTACGGCATAGCTGGCTAATTCCGGAGCATTGGTGCTGGCGATTCCATCGGCCATAATCATTTCGCCGAAGTGTTTCCAGTCGAAATGGGCGTGATCCGGCCATTGCACAGATGGATGGCACAGCCCAGCCCAGAGAGCCAGAAACGGCTCAGACCTAACCTGTTCGACCCGGAAAGTATCCTGTCGCAAAACTTCAGGATCCAAGCCGCCACCGACATCCACGACAAAGATATCAAAGGGCAGTTCCGAAAGCAATTTTTTGCGATTACGGGAGGGACTCCCCAGCCGATCGCCCAAAGAAAACATGATACTGACGGCTTTTTCATGGGCAAAACGAATAATGTCATGCAGAGAGCGACATGATTCAGGAGCAAAATCAGCGGATTGAACATCTATCAAGTGCAAGGGCGTGATACCATCAAGAAGCTTCCGCATTTTCATGAAAAATGGCAGATGCCGCTGAGTTTCATAAAGAGGGGGTGCTGCCTTGAGACGGGGCAGAAAATCACCCAGATAGACTACCTTTTCTGCTGCCTGCATGGTTATGACCTGGCCGTGTGATACCACATCTATCGAATCCCCCAAACCACAAAGAAGAGGGATACCGTATTCACGACAAACTGTGGCAAAGTGGCTGGCCGCACTGCCAAACTCCGCCAGCACCCCACTCACCCGCCCAAGAATCGAAACATAGGAAGGCAGAGTCTCCCTGGCCACCAGAATTGAGCCTTCTGGAATCTGTGCAAGCGGATGGGCAGGATCAAGGCAGTAGGCTGGACCAACGGCCTGCCCCAGTGCCGCCGTGATTCCCCCTTTCAACAGTGGTTGCATGAGAGTGTCCTCGATTTCAGACTGGTCAGCGGAGTCGAACGACGCTTGCTGAGTATGCAGAGGACGACTTTGCAGGAACATAAGTTCTCCACTCCCTGTCAGGGCCCATTCGATATCGCAGGCTTCCCCGAAGTGAGTTTCTATGCGCAAGGCATTACAGGCAAGATCCTTCGCCTGTGAAGAGGTCAGCAGCGTTGTTTTGAGATCCAAGGCGATGCCATGGGGATCTGATTCACAAAGGGCGGGATTCTTCTTATCGATTGCCAGAACCTCGGGGATTGTTCGCCCACTGACAAGATCATCTCCCTGCCCGTGCACAGCATGGATAAAGAGATGATAAGTGTCATCAAATGCTGGGGAAACAGTATAAACGACACCGCTGGCCAAGGAATCAACCATCTCCACAACCAAAACAGCCATGGCCGTTTCTTCGTCACTGAGGCCGGCATTAATCCTGTACGACAAGGCCTGTTCGGTATATTTGCTCGCCAGCACATTGAGATACGACTGCAGGAGATCCGTCTTTTGAGCATTGAGGACGGTGGTGTACTGACCGGCAAAAGAACATTCGCTGTCTTCGTGGACCGCACTGCTGCGAACCGCCAAACGAAGATCATCCGACCTGGAGACGAATATCCGGTTGAAAACCTCGAAAATCGAATCGTTAATGTCAGGTGGTACATCTGCTTTTTTAATAAGATCCATCAAGCTGCCAGAGATGCTCCTCAGTGTATCAGGCTCGGCAAGGTCAATCTGGGCAAGCAACTCGTTGATTCTGCTCCGCAGATCATTATACTCCAACAGATAGTTAAGACAATTGACAGTGATGACAAAACCGCAAGGCACAGCCAGATGCAGGGCATTGGCCAACTCGGCAAGGTGGGTTGATTTTGCACCGACAAGCTCAAGGTGCAGAGCAGTACTGCCGTCAAGAGGCAGGGCAAAGGGCGGACCGAAACGAAGAGTTGGCGGAGCCAGCAGAAGTTTGTTGTAAAAATCAAATTTGCGGAAATATTCACGCAACGTTACAAACGAACCGGGAGCCATGTGCTCAAGGCTCTCCACCATGCCGCCGACACTTGTCGACAGATCTTTATATCTCTTGGCAATACGGCAGAAATCTTCTTTTTTCCCTTGATAATACAAGGCCTCGAGATCAGCCATGAGTTCATGACTCCGACTGTCCTGTGACAGAAGTTGTCGAAAAGCCTCATAGGTTTCACGCAGAACAACGCCAGGAGCAAAAAGGCGATAGGTCCAATATTTGAACAAAGTATGTATGTGCATTGTGCATTGACCTCAGAGAAAATCGGGCCTCTGTTGATGGCTGGAGAGCTCATTCAGAGCATGAAAAATCAGCCAGGACACAATAAGGTTCCTTCCTTCTTAATCCTCCTTTTTCGCTACTTTTGAGAATCTCGAATAATTTCCTTTTTTCCACCTGGCAGTAACCGAAGTGGCGTAAAATATTTCTTACTTCCATTCACTATAACAGCGGGAAAGAGTGACAACAGAGACTACTTCGATTGGCTCAAACCCTGGAATTCAGATAGAACATCAGTGCGTTTAACACCAAGCCATGATCAATGTCGCCTGCGGCAATACGGCTCGAGATCTCCTTCTCCGTGAGTAGAAAAGACTCGATATCTTCCATGTCGTCCATGCTCGGTTCTGTAACTTTCACAGCTTTTTGAACCAATACAGTATAACAATAATTGCGCTGCAAGGCTGGATTTGGACAAACTCTGCCGATAATCCTGGCATTACACCCGGCATATCCGGTCTCTTCAAGCAGTTCTCTACAACCGGCCTCTATAGGCGGTTCCTGCGCATTAACCATCCCACCGGGTATTTCAACTTCCATTCTGTTTGAGCCATAGCGAAACTGCCTGATCATAACTACCTTTCTTTCAGGTGTCAGAGCGACAACATTGACCCAATCCGGGAAATCCAGCAGATAAAAATCTTTTTGTTTGCCGCTTCTTCTGCAGCAAACTGGTCCGGCTTTAATTGTCATCACGGGAGTCTCCAAGATCACCCGATCCGGGAAGATATCCCATCTTTGGCCCACTGCAATTCTTCCATTATCCATATATCTCCCTTAGATGGAGCGTTTCAGCAATCCATCCCCGCAGTTAGCAAGAGATGGTGAACTCAGACAGACTCCTAGAAACGTCCTGAGATGTTCAAACCGATGATCGCCTGGGTATCATAATCATCTTCTGATAATTCATGACCACCACTATCATCGATGTTGAGTTGTCCGCCAAGAGTCATTCCGAGATAGCCATTAAGAGAAATGGATTGTGTCGCGTCCCAGCCAATTCTTGCGAACACGGGGAATCCCTCGAATTCTGCGAAACCGGCAGGAGCAACTGGCGATGTGTCATCGAGGGCAAAACGCACACTCCGATAAACACCGCCAAGACCGAAATCGAGCTGTTCATTGAAACGATAGCTCAACTCCAAACCAGCTGGTCCAAAAGGACCCGGACGGAATGGGTTCGCTAAGAGCAGGTGATCAGTAATTTGCCAACGCACCAGAAGCATGGGAAAGAAAGTCGAATCTTCAAGCCCATAGACATAGCCCGCCCCAAGCCCAGCACTCAGTGCAGGGGCAAATCTATGCATATACGAAACCACGGTAGTAACCGTTACGCCCTCGGCAAAATCAGCACTTTCCTCACTCGCAGTACCAAGACTGCCGATAAAGCCGAACTGTCCCTCTTCTCCAATGGCTGTTGAAAAAGGAACACTGAGCGTCAGAAAATCAGCTCGTCCCCAAGGGGTCACCGCAAAACCACCGAAATCGTAGTCTATAGCAGTGTAATCCACTCCCACACCAAGTGAGGAATTCTGGCCAATCGCTTTCCGAGTGCTTCCACTGATAAAAAAACTTTGACTCGAATAGTTCCCGCCATTATCAAAGTCTGCATCATCTGATAATAAATATCCTGTGCCAAACCGGGTTGACCAATCAGCCTTCTGTTGACTCGCAAGCACCGATTTTTCAGCCACGACCGCAGTGAAAAAAAGAACGAAAATTGACAATCTAAGGAGATTCATAGGTTTTCCTCTCGGAATAATGTGGGTTTCTGGTTGATTCAAGCAAACTTCTTGCTTGATTTCATATTCTAGCATAATCATTTATAAGATGATATTAGCTTCAATATATTACCTGAAATCCAGGATATATCCTGCAATGATTCCTACAGCAACCTGTCTTTTATCAGATGTATTCAAAAAAAGGATGGCATCTTAAACAATTGAGGTACAATCTGTTTGCTGATCCATTGCGGTTCTCCCGTCCCTACTCATTTCTTTCGAGAAATTTTTAGAAGTATACTCCTTTAATCTGAGATGAAAGCAATACCCCAGATACTGCATCCTGACCGCACAGCAGAGATGATACCCGAGTACCCGAAGACCAGGGATATTTCTCTCGAATTACGTCCACTGCTGCATCCAATGTTTCAGGCGCTACCCGACGGCATATCCGAGTTTACTTTTGCCAACATCTACCTGTTCAGAGATCAGCACCGCTATAGAGTAACACGCTCTCCAGATGCAGATGTGATCATTCTTGGTCAGGATAGTGGGAACCAATTTTTCATGGCCCCTTTCGGCTTACCGGAAAAACAATTTCTCAACACTTTATTGATAAATCACCAGAGGATGAAATGTGTTTCTGTATCTCAAAAGACAGTTCTGGAAGCCATGGGCTTTGCAATTTCTGAAGACCGGGACAATTTTGATTATCTCTACTCCCGCCAAGAACTGGCGGAACTGACCGGCAGGAAGTTTCAGAAAAAGCGAAACCTTATCAAAGCCTTCATAAACAATTACAGATATGAAGGCCGTCCTCTACTGGAACAATATCTGCCTGATGCGTTAGGAATTCTGGAATCATGGCGCAACGAACATGATTCCATCGGTGATTATTTCGCAGCCAGGGAGGCCTTGGAGAAAAGCGAAGAGCTTCAACTCTGTGGCGGGATTTACTATGTCGAAGGCAATCCGGCAGCCTATTCCCTTGGGGAGGAACTGGCGAGTGGAACAAGTTTTGTAATTCATTTTGAAAAAGCACTCAACCAGTACAAAGGAATTTATCAGTTTGTTAATCAGGCTTTTGCCTCGATCATCACTGATTCCTATTCAACTTTGAACCGTGAGCAAGATCTTGGAGATGAGGGACTACGGCAGGCCAAGCATAGCTATCGGCCTATAGGATATGTGGAAAAGTATCTTGCCACTTCCGGGGTTGGTTGAAAAAGTGGAACTCGCAACATACACATACTGCATTGACGAAGTGCCCACTCATCGCTCCTGGCACTCCCCATGAACAATGATCGTGTTCCGACCGGCGTCCTTGGCTTTATATAGAGCGGTATCTGCTTTGTCTATAAGGACTTCAGGATTCTGGCCAGCCTGAGGGATACAGCAAACCATACCTAAGCTTACAGTAGCTTTAATCTTTGCCTCATTGTACGTCAGTACGGCACTCGCGACTTTGCTTCTGAAACGTTCTGTCAAATTTCGAGTGGCATGTATATCTTCGTCCGGCACCAGTATCACAAATTCATCGCCTCCATATCTTCCCACAACATCTGTTTCCCGCCGAAACACCTCTTGCAGATACCGACTGATGAATTTTAAATACTCATCTCCAGCAAGATGACCGAAAGTGTCATTGATGTTCTTGAAATGGTCGATGTCACAAATTATGAGGGTTATTGGCGTCCCCCGCCGAGCGCAAAGCCCCATGGTCAGGTGAAAAAGTTCATCGAAATGGCGACGATTATACAGACTGGTCAGTACATCTATACGGCTGGCCTGCCGCAATTCCTCTGATTTTTTTTCCAGAAGATATTCATTTTCCAGAGCCGTCCAGTATTCATCATTGCCTCGCATGCTTATCAGAACAAGATATGCTGAAAACAACAGCATAGCCGCTCCCAGAGTGAAGTTATCCCCCTTGGTCAGAATAATCGCGGAAGCGGGAAGAAGCATCAGGAGATTGTACAGAATGGAGAGTCGCCTTTCGGGCATGAAGGAAATAACCCCTCCGGAACAGAATCCAGCTGTGCAGATGGTCATGAGCAACTGAGCTTTTTGTTCACCGTCTTGAACGAGAGAATAAGCCGCTATTAATCCCCAGACCAAAGCAGTAAGAACCACACTGCTAAAAAATATCTGGTGATTCAGGGATTCAAATTTTTCTGGGGTTTTCCTTGAAATATAGAGATGAACAAGACGGAAGAAGCATATGGCTGTGAATATGCCGAGCGAAAGGAGCGAAAATTCAAGATGACGTTCGATGTAATTGTCCGTGAAAAAAATGCAGTACGGAACAACCAGATAAAAGAAAATGCCCAAGGTTGTTCTCTTTCTCAGGTCATTGATCACCCTCTTGTTGATTCTGTGCCGCTGGAAGGTCATCCATTGCTCCCGTAAAAACGACTTCTCTGGGTATTTTTTACCATCTCTGCCAGGGTGCAGAAATCTTACCAAATTATTTACTCTATAAACAGGAACTGTCAACACAGAGACTTGAAAATGCCGAGTTGCCAGCTCTTTAACCAGCTACGACGACAGTGGTTGAAGCAATATTTCCAGATTGTATTGCCCTGACCCTCTTGAAGATGTAGGCCATCATATCGGCATTGCCTATCACTTTTTAGTTTCACCGGCTTCCGGTCGGTCGATATTTCATCTGCATCGATCTTGAATTTGAATAGCACTGCACTATTTTAACATTTGCAGACACCGCCATTTCCCATACATTCCTCAAATTTCTCTACTGCAAGCAATGAATCGACGAAATATTGATATTGTGCGAAGAGCGCGAATTCTTTCCGAGGGCCAGCGAGGTAAAGGTCCCGTGGTTTACTGGATGTCACGTGATCAGCGAATATTCGACAACTGGGCACTCTTATGGGCCCAACAAGAAGCCATTATTCATCAGAAAGGATTGCTTGTTGTGTTCTGTCTGATTCCCGACTATCCGGGAGCGACCTCCTGCCACTACAGTTTCATGCTCAAGGGTCTTGAAGAATTGCGGGAAAAACTCAACCAGTTCAATATAGGTTTCAGGATACTCGAACAGAGTCCTGAAATAATACTCCCTATATTTCTGAGGCAGATCGATGCCCATTTGCTTGTCAGCGATTTTGACCCGTTAAGAATCAAAAGGAGATGGAAAAAACAGCTTGCCGCTAATTTGACGATTCCTTTTCATGAAGTGGATACCCACAACATTCTTCCTGCCTGGATTATCTCCGACAAAAAGGAGTATGGCGCATACACCCTCCGACCTAAAATCAAACGAGTCTTGGTTGATTATTTAACCGATATTCCAAACCTCCAGCATCACCCCGTCGATGGAGACAAAGATTCAATCGTTGTTACTCAGAGTTGTTTTACAAAAAACAGGACATATCAAACAACTGCTATGGATAACCAGATACAGGCTGGAGAATCAGCCGCCATGCTGGCAGCGACACATTTCTTGAATCACAAGCTGAAAAATTATCACGATGCCCGCAACAATCCATGTATAGACGGCCAGTCAGGGCTTTCCCCCTATCTCCATTTCGGCCAATTGTCTCCGCAAAGACTGGCCTGGATGGTATCACGTTCGGAACTGCCGGCGGATGCCAAGGAAGCTTTTCTTGAGGAACTTATCGTACGCAGAGAACTTGCCGATAATTTCTGCTATTACGAACCGGCTTATGACCAATTTGAAGGCTTTCCGGAGTGGGCTCGCAAATCGTTGGACCAGCATCGAATCGATAAAAGAGAGTATGTGTATTCACTGGCAGATCTGGAAAAAGGCACAACGCACGAGTCCCTCTGGAACGCCTGCCAACATGATCTCATCCAGCGGGGCAAACTCCATGGGTTCTTAAGAATGTATTGGGCAAAAAAAATTCTTGAGTGGACTCCAGATCCCGAAACAGCCCTGGATTATGCCATAACGCTGAATGACCGATACTCTCTGGACGGCCGGGATCCAAATGGCTACACTGGTATAGCGTGGTCCATCGGCGGGGTCCACGACCGGGCCTGGAGTGAGAGGCCAGTGTTTGGTAAAATTCGATATATGAATGAGAGGGGTTGTCGTCGAAAATTTGATGTCGATTGCTATATCAAGTCTGTACAGTGCAAAAATGCGCCTGAACCACATAACCAATCAAGATAGCACCACTTCAGATCCAATACATGCCAGGTCCAGTGGATGAGAACAACATCTGCGCTCTCAATACAGAGTTCCGGTTGCTGAGCATGGGTCTGCAACATTTTGACAAGATTCTAATTCAAAGAGGACATACTATTGAATTTCTGCACTCAGTGCGGTGCCAAAGTGACACTGCAAATACCGGAGGGAGATGACAGGCCACGATTCGTTTGCAATGGTTGCGCCACTATTCATTACGAAAACCCCAAAATGGTTGTCGGCACCATCCCAGTAATGGAAAACAAAATCCTTTTATGCAAGCGGGCCATTGAACCACGCCGAGGGAAATGGACACTTCCGGCAGGATGGCTTGAAAATGGAGAAACTGTAACTACTTGCGCTCGCCGCGAAACAAAAGAAGAAACCTGCGCACAGGTCGAAGAATTACGACCATACATACTTGTGGATCTCCCTTTTATAAATCAGGTGTATCTTTTCTTCCGTGCCCGACTGCTCCATCATGACTTTCAGGCTGGTACCGAAAGCCTTGAAGTGAAACTCTTCAATCCTGCCGATATCCCTTGGGACGAATTGGCCTTTTCTGCAGTGCATGAAACATTGAAGTTTTTTTGCGAAGATTTGAAGAAAGCAGAATTCCCTTTTCGTATTATCGATATCAATCCTCACGAGAAGGGATCAATCTTTTGTGCGGAGAAGAGAATCAGTAAATGATGATGAAGTGGATAATAGCTGCGATACTGCTCTGGGGATCAACTGGTTACGCCAAGGAGGCGGAGATGATAGAATTATTTGAGAAGAATGTCACAACCATTGATGGCAGACAAACTACTCTCGCTCCCTACAAAGGAAAGGTTATCCTGATTGTAAATGTCGCAAGCAAATGCGGCTTCACACCTCAATATGATGGCTTGGAGAAATTGTATCGTAAATATGCCGACAAGGGGTTTATTATATTGGGATTTCCCTGCAACCAATTTGGTGGCCAGGAACCCGGTTCTGGGGAAGAGATCATGGACTTTTGCCGGCTCAATTACGGCGTAACATTTCCGATGTTTGCCAAAATCGACGTTAACGGGCCAAATACTCATCCACTCTATGTTCTATTAAAAAAAGAACGCCCTGGAATACTCGGCAGCGGCGCGATTAAATGGAATTTCACTAAATTCCTTCTTGACAGGTCAGGTAACGTCGTACAGCGATTCTCGTCATCTACACAACCAGCTGAAATGGATTACAAAATAATCTCGTTACTCTGAATGTTCAACCTCTACCTAACAATAAATCCTTCGCTGCTGCTTATCAAAACATATGCGCGCGGGTTGCAGAAGGGACCAATCCTTGCGACCTTTCGCCGTTCACGGAGTCTGGTGCTGTCTGGTTGAAAAACTCAGATACAGGAGCCCCAACCTGGCCAGAAACGATTTCAGCATCAACTTTTCAAGAGAGTTACTTTATTCTTCTATTGTGTTCAGAATACTGGATGCGCTACACTGCCTCTGAATATACCAATTACCAGGCTATTCAATAAGTTGAGTTAGAATTATTTATAGTTAATTTATTCAAACAGTTCTAGAGATGAGGAGTTCGCAATGAAGAAATATGTCTGTGCTATTTGTGGGTATGTTTACGATCCAAGTGCTGGTGATCCTGATGCGGGCATTGCTCCTGGCACACCGTTTGAAGACTTGCCAGATGACTGGAGTTGTCCGATTTGTGGTGCTAGGAAAGAAGATTTTTTTATGAAAGAATAACCCCCTCAATCAAATTTATATCGAATTCCAGCATAAAAGAACAACATGATCGCGCCTAAGATCTGTCTTTGATTAAGAAAGACAGTGATATATCAGTCCTTCCCTTTGACATCTCGGGCAAAAAAACCGGAGAGCGCATTAAACAGAAAATAACAAGCGGGCAAAAATGCAATTGCACCAATCATCCAACCCATCCAGGGATGTAGATTCCATCGTGGAGAATCGATTAAGTTAAAAAACCCATTGGCTGCCAAAATAGCCATAAAGATAGCAAGGGATAATGCCTGCCATGGGTGGTTCAACAATCTACAGTGGAACACCAGAAAATTGTGGCGAGCGGCGGCCGTATCATACCGGCTGGCTTTGATATATTTGTCTTCAATACTCATACAGGAACCATGAGAACCATTAAAATTGAAACATACAAAGGTTGGACCATTACTGTGATCGCCGAGCAGAACAATTGCTCCAATTTCAGCTTTGACATTACCGATCCATCCGGTCGTTCCCAGCACATCTCTATGGGTGGAGACAATGAACAACGTGCACTGGCAAGGGCCAGAGAGATGATTGATATGGAAATTGCCCTGGTTGCCGAAGAGTAGTGATATCTGGGAAGATGGTTCCGGTCTCAGCGGTGGAGAGGTTTTTCATATCAACATTAGTAAAAGTGACACGCCAATCAGCAATGCCCTTAACCAACCATTGCTGATGTGAAATACAAATTCACTAGAACAGATCCAATCGACCCACTGAATGAGGGTATTGTGTGATCGTTATTTCTGTCTTTTCGCTAATATATTGTAGAAAGAAACTGATGTCACAATAATTACACCATAGAAGGTGCGGGTCCAGAATCCTGAGAGACCGGCGCTGATGATTCCTGCCTCCACAATGCCAATAATTGTGGCACCGATACAGGTCCCATAAATACTCCCCTGACCGCCAAAGGCCGAGGTACCCCCAATGAAAACGGAAGCAAAAACCAGCAAAAGATAGCCTTCACCCTGGGTTGGCCACCAACTTCCCATTTCGATACAGACCATTATGCCTGACAAGGCACAGAGGAACCCCATAAGACTGAACACGGCGATACGGGTGCGATCGACATCAATCCCCATTTTCAAGGCGGTTTCGCTGTTATCACCGGTAAAGCGTACCGCATCGCCGAAGACATGACGATTGAACATCAGCCACATCAGGATGGCAGTGCCAAAGGCCCACAAAGCCTGTGCTGGAACGACCCCAAAAAGTCTTCCGGCAAACACATGGTGGAGCGCGGTCTCCCTGATACCGGTAAGATCAAGGGCCAGACCAGCGCACAAAAGCATGACAACGCCCCGCCAGAAAAATTGCGTCCCGATAGTCGCTATAATTGAGGGAACTCCCACCCTGACAACAATGAATCCGTTCAGCCAACCGACAGCCGTACCGGCAAGCAGGCCCACAACAATACTGAGCCCCAGGGATCCGGTATGTGTCCACAACCATGCGAAAACAAATCCGCCAAGAGCTATAGTCGATGGGAAACACATATCCATCTCTTTGCAGACTATCGCCAGGGTCATGGCAAGGGCAGGAATGGCAAAAAATGGGATTGTTGAAAGAAACGCTTCATAAATACTCCAGCCGAGAAACGTCGCAGGGCTGGCCAGAGTAAAGGCTATGAGCATGAGGATGAGCAGCAGGCTGATGGCGAACTGTGAAGTATATTTGCCAAAAGAAGACAACTTATGCATGAGGGATCTCTTTTTGACAGACGGACAATAGCCTATCGGTGAGGCCAATAAGGCTTGTGTCTTTCTTTAAGATATCAGCAACAACCATCCCCCGGTCCATAATGAGAAAGCGGTCGGCTACCGCGAAGACCTGGGCAATGTTATGGCTGATGAAGATGCAGGACTTCCCTGCATCTTTGATTTTTTGTATGAAGCCAAGGACCTTTTCTGTCTCACGCAAAGACAGCGCAGTGGTAGGCTCATCAAGAATGACGAGACGGGATTGAAAATACATTGCCCGCCCAATGGCCAGCCCCTGTCGCTCGCCACCGGAAAGCACACTGACCGGCAGGTCTGGGTCAAGTCCATCGGCGGTCAGTTCTATGATGTCATACAGAATCTTCAGTGTCTCGGCCTTCTCCAGATCGATCCGGATAAACCCGAGAGAATTTGTGATATGTCGCCCTGCAAAGACATTGCGCCACAGGGACTGTTTTTCTGCAAGAGAACGATCCTGATGAACGGTTTCTATGCCGAATTTCCTCGCTTGTGCGCAGGAATAGTATCTAGAATTCACCTTCTTGCCGTCGAAGGAAAATGCACCGGAATCAGGTGGGAAAACGCCGGAAAGGATCTTGATGAGTGTCGATTTTCCGGCACCGTTATCACCTATCAAGCCGAGGATTTCGTTGGAACCAAGATCAAAAGAAACTTCATGCAGAGAACGGACCGCACCGAAGGATTTTGAAATGTTTTCCAGGCGGAGGAAAGGTGTCATTGCGATGTCTATGTTTTAGTTCACAATAAGTCAAAAGGAGAAACCTCCCACTACCTGATCGCTTGACAAAAATGTGCGTTCAGACAGGGGAGGCTGAATCGTGAGGCCTTGTCCCGTTTTCTGTCTCGACCTAGGAATTCATTGAAGATCCTGAGGCCGGGAGGAGCTATCTGATACCTTGCTTGGCAAGAGGTGCGACCATGCCAATATTGCTTTTATCGACCATGCCGCCACCAGTATCAATTTCGAATCCGCTGAAGCCATAGCGTTTGGACATGATGACCTGCACAACAGAAAAATAGCCAAGCATGTACGGTTGCATCTCAGAGACCAGGTCAACATAGCCATTCTGTATTGCACTGGCCGTTGCTGGAGACAACGAAAAACCCGCTGCATAAATTTTCTCAGGTTCCGCATTCGAGGCTTTAAGAAAATTCTCCATTTGCGAAGTGAGCGCACCATGGTCAATAATCATCATCTTGCAATCCGGTTTACTGCTCAGGTATCCGCTGATGATAGCCGTCCCCAGGGAAGAATCTTTGTCCACCTCGGGGGTAATTTCCTGGTAATCTACTACCATGCCGGCCTTCTCGAGTACATCGATTATTGCCAGTGCTCTCTTACCCCGCTCAGGAAGTCTCTTGAGGCCCCAGACAAATACTCGATCACCTTTTTTCAGGCCGGAGCGCTTGAGCGCTTCCTCCGCCAAGGCAGTACCCTGGGTCGTATAATCAGTTCCGATGAAGCCGAAGCCATCAGCCTTGTGCTGCAGAAGCGTCTTGGGGAGAGCGGTGTCAATTGAGGTTACAACTATGCCTTTGGCAAATGCCTGATCCACAAGCGGGCCAAAAGCCGGATCCCCAGGTGTGCCGAAGACAACGATACCATCAGGATTTGCCGCCATTGCCTTCTTGAAATTCACCAGCATAGTTTCCGGGTTCCAGTCAGAATACATGAACTTCACGTCACAACCCAGGTCGTTCATGGCAGCCTCCGCCCCCTTCTGGACAATAGTCGAAAAGGGTTCACCCGGTGCTCCTCCGGTATCAAACCATATTGTCATTCCCTGGCCGCTTCGGGGAGACTCCGCGGAAACAAGACCGCCTGAAACGAGACTTGCCATGACAATGAATACTGCCATGAATGAGATGCGCATCATGCTTTTCATAGTACCTCCACATTAAATTAGAACTGCGTTCTTCAGTAATCTTCCTGTTATTCTATTGTGATTAAAGCTATTTTTGCTTTAGCGAAGCATTTCAAGAAATGCCTCAATCCTTGTTGTGAGCTGGCCCGTATCATTGACCGAATAGTCCGTGACGATGTGCAGATAGGGGTAGCCAAATTTCTCTGTTACAGCTTTTTCAATCTGATACGCTTCAACGTTATAGGTGTGACAGCCTTCCCAGGTCATTTCAATGACACCGTCAAGCCTGTACTCTCTGGCAAGAGATCCCAGGATCTCGATTCGGCGGGGATTGGGAGACATGCAGGCGCAGGCAATATCAAGATAGTGTCGAGCAAGAGACTCCATCGGGTGACCTTCTTCATTGACTCTATCCCCGGCAGTCTTCAAGCTTCCGCAGTTCTCCATGGCGACAACGACAGCACCACTGTCTTCGATGAGATGCAATACCTTCTTGTTCGTGGTGGGGCATCCTGTCAGGAGTATACGGGGGCCGGAAAATATGGCTTTGTCGCCTGCAGGGTCGTCAGCTCGCTGATGAATTCGGTCTATTGCCTCCTGCATTTCGTCTATCCGGGTATCAAGGTTGCACTCAAACCCGGCCATTGAGGTGATGACATCAATCTCTCGACCAAAGGCCAGAGGTGTATCCCCTTTGTTGAGGGCAAACACCTCACATATTTTTGAACGTAAGCTGATGTAGATCCTTATCTGCTGCCAAAGCATCTCTTCGGTTATGACTACAGCCATTTGTTTTTCGAGCAGTTTCTTGATGCGATACAGTTCCTGCAGCCAATAGGTGAAACTCTCTGGGGTGGATGCGGTTTGAGGAAGCTGCAGCATGGTGAATGGCTTTATCCGGCCCAGAAGCTCGAACATCTTCTTCTTGCCGTCACAGGTTGCATCAGCCAACAAGAAATCCGTCGCCTGGAAATACGGGCAGGATTCAGCGATGGCATGACCGTAACTCGACTTGATCAGGGCGCAGAGGTTTCGCGGCAGGTGTTGTTCGGCGAGTTGAATGGGGATATCAGAACCGGAACAGAGGGCAACTGGAATTGCGCCGGCCGCAGCAATGAGTTCTTTCGGGGTAAAGGCGCAATAAACCCCCACGACCTTTGCTCCTTCATATCTGGCTATCGCCATATCCCTGCCAACCCGCTCTTCTATCCCGCCAAGATAGTGGTCGTCAAACTGTACTCTTTTGTCGCTCAATGTCAGCCTCTCTCACATTCCCATGAGATATCAATAAAAGTAGAGGTTACTTCATTTCTTCAAGGAGTAATGCAGCACCCAAGGCACCAACTGACTGCGGATCTTCCGGCACAATAACGGCAACTCGAAGTTCTTCTTCGAGGAGTGTGCGGATACAGGTGTTTCTGGCGACACCACCGGCGAATACGATCGGCCCGCCGGCCCAAAGTCTCCTGATCATGCCTGCCGCGCGTTTAACCACTGCCTTGTGCAAACCAAGAGCGATGTCTTCACGTTTTTCGCCGCGTGATACTAGTGACGTAACCTCGGACTCGGCGAATACCGTGCACATGGCGTTGACCGTGAGGGATTTTTCTGCGTGCAGGGCCCGAGGGCCGAATTCGTCAAGGGAGAAATTGAGGGCCTCTGCCATGACCTCTAAGAACTTGCCCGTGCCGGCCGCACATCTGTCATTCATCTCGAACTTTTGTACCTTGCCGTTTACCCCCATAACGATGCATTTGCTGTCCTGGCCGCCTATATCGAGAATGGTTGATGCCTCTGGATACAGGTGCCGCACCCCTCGGCCGTAAGCCTTGATCTCCGTCACGGTTGGGGCTTCGAAGGCAACTTCGAAAAGATTCCGCCCATAGCCCGTTGCCATGATTCGATCGAACTGGATCCCACGCAATATTTTTCGTATTTCGGTCATTGGATCAAAGGTCGTGGAGGTCTGATGCGTGGAGACAATCGCGCCATCTTCCACGACCACGCACTCGATTGTTCTCGAGCCGATATCTATTCCTGCATGCCGCATTTCAAGACTCTATTATCAGATGTTTAATCATTCCCGAGTGGGATCAAGCCAAAGAGTTTGGCATGCTATCATATATTGAGCAGAAGTGTCCAACAGGAATATCTTATTCAACATGCCGAATTGATAGATATTTGCTATTCCCATTTTCCTGAACTTCGCTGAGAAATGGATAGCGGAGACTGTTAGGAAAATCTGAGAGTATAGCGATACGTACTGATCCCCCCGATTTTTTATCGAGGTAATTTATAAGTAGGTGCACAAACATCTGATATTCCGATTTGTAAAAGGAAGATCGTTCCATTAATAAGACTTCATCCTTTCTTAACTGGGGCCCCTATTTGGGTGCACCATGAACTTTTCGCCCCACCTCTTTTGCTGTGGATAATTGCAGCCATCTATGAACATCCTCCATATTATCAGCCAGCATCCGGAAAGCACCGGAAGCGGCTTTTACCTGCAAAACCTTCTGCGCCAGGCTGAAATTACCGGTCATCGCAATTTTCTGGTCGCAGGTATCTCTTCCGAACCTTTCCTGCGACTGGCTGGTGTCAATCCTGAGTCCTGCCGTTTCGTCAAATTTTCAGGCGGAGATCTGGATTTTGTTATTCCCGGAATGAGTGATGTAATGCCTTACGCCAGTTCTCGTTTCAATGACCTGACTCCGGTAGAACTGGACTCCTACGAGCGGGTGTTCGCTGAGAAGATTGGCCAGGCAGCAAGGGATTTCTCCATAGATCTCGTGCACAGCCATCATCTCTGGATCGTGAGTGCCGTGACACGACGTGTACTTGCAGATTATCCCATGGTTACTTCCTGCCATTCGACGGACCTGCGGCAGCTAAGCCAGTGCCACCATCTGCTAGATAGGGTTTTAGCCGATTGTCGTAGAATCGATCGTATACTTGCGCTGAGTGCAAGCCAGGCAGAAACAATCTGCCATCTTTACAATCTTCCCATGGAAAAGATCGATATTGTTGGCACGGGATTCGACGACCAGCTTTTCAAGATGGGAAGAAACAGGGAAACAACGCCGGTTCATCTGCTCTATGCCGGAAAGCTGAGCTATGCCAAAGGGGTCGATTGGCTATTGCGGGTGTTTGCTGCATTCGAGGGACGTCCTGTTCATCTCCATCTGGCCGGATCCGGTTATGGCGAAGAGGCGGCGGAATGTCTTGCCACCGCTGAGAAGATGCGACAGCATGTGACCGTTCATGGAGCAATCAGCCAGAAGGAACTTGCAGAATTGATGCGCCGCTGCCACATCTTCGTCCTGCCATCTTTTTACGAAGGCTTGCCGCTTGTTCTTTTGGAGGCGCTGGCATCAGGATGCAGGATCGTTACAACCAATCTCCCTGGTTGTCTGGAATTACTTGGGAATGTTACGCCCGAGCTTGTCGAGTTTATCGCCCTGCCGAGGATGCAGACAATAGATCGACCGGATTCGCAGGATTGGCATTTTTTGGACAGCCAACTAGTGAAGTGCATCAACACAATGGTTGACCGGGTAATGCACTCTCCATCACCGCCCTTTGAGGCAATCAAGGCGGTAATCGATCAATCGAACTGGCAGGCGCTGTTCAGGAAAATTGCCGGTTCCTACGATCAAGCAAGGTCCGATCACCAGGCAAGGTTACGGAAATAGCGGCAATATCGTCGTGCATTTTGAATCTAGGATAATTGCGGCAGTCGGCATCCCCCTGCTGGAAAGAACGAATATGGTTCCTTACTCCAACCAGACCTCCATCGCGATAGAGATCGGAAAATGTTTGCCAGTCGCCTCTTGCCCTGGGATCTTCCCTGGGAAGCAGGAGCCCATCAGTGAAAAGCAGGATATCTGATAATCCTGCCAGGCTGTAACGGCCATGCCGAAGAAAATTCATTGCCGCTGGTTCACCGTTGAGTACACCGTAACAGACATTCATCTGCAGACGAACCTTCAGTATCTGGGCAGCTAGACGGCTGTGAATTTTTTGCGCAGAAAAAGCTGAGTCCTTCCACATCTGCAATGTCTCACTGTCAATATCGATCTCAGGAGTGAGCAGGACATGGTGACCATCTCTGTAGAGAAGAAGGATCATGCTGTCCCCGGTGTGACAGTACTCAAAAGATCCATCATCGACACGAATGACAGCCATACTGGTGGACCAGAGGCGGTGTCGCTCATGGAGCGGGATATTGTTCCGAACCTGTGCCTCCCGGATTCTGTCATTTGCATTTTCAGCAATCCGGGCAAGACTGCCATCCCTCTCCAGGAAGGTCTGTGCTGCGAGTTGCGCAGCACAGCGTCCGCCTGACATGCCATTGATATCATGGAAAGTATCGAGACTTGTCGCGCCATCAAACACTCCGAAGAGATTCCCGTTATGCAGGAGGACATCTTCATTGTGTTTCCCACTACCTTGCTCATGCAGGGTCTCCACCTCATAAGAAGGTGTGGAGATACATGGGGAGAAAGCTGAAAGTTGGTCAGTCGCAAGATACATAAGATTTTATATAAGGTAGAATGATCGATGTCAGCATGATAATAGTGAAGAGAGACAAGCGCAAATCGCTTGTTTCGATACATAGGGAAGGTGCTATAGCTTTGTTGGATACCAAAAGTGAGAAATTGCCAGTCATGCCCTTGCACAAGAAGAAGCATTCTTTTTCTCTGGCCGCCGCCCAAACCAAAAATGATCGAAATTATTCAAGATCATAATCTGACCGATTGGCTGAACTATTGTACGGAAAATGATTCAACGCTCTTCAGCCACCTGCAGCGATGGAGCAGGATACTGGCCTCAACATACGATTTATCCGCGTTTTTTCTTCTTGCAAGGTCAGGATCGACCAATACGATTACCGGAATTCTGCCGCTGCTGCTCTTTGCCCCACCGGGAGGCCAGAGACGGCTGATCTCGCTGCCATACACCGACTCCGCCGGTATACTTGCCGATTCAGAAGAAATACAGCGCCGTTTGCTGGAAACCGCCCTTGACCTGACAGAAACACTTGGTGCAGCCCATCTTGAACTGCGGCAGCATGATCGTCTCGCGTGGACAACTCCCTCTGACCCGTGGGTGTATACGGAGCATTCCTTCAAGATCAGCCTGAAGCGCGCATTACCAGAAACGACGGCCGAGTTGTGGAAAACCCTGCCTGCCAAGGTAAGAAATCAGGTTCGCAAAGCCCGGAACGCAGGATGTGTGAGCCATATTGGCGGCAGTGAACTTCTTGCGGATTTCTATGCTATTTTTTCTGAGAACATGCGCGATCTCGGCTCTCCGGTCCATGATTTTCGGCTCTTTCAGAAAGCCCTGGCAATGGATGCGCCCCGGGCTTGGTGTGTCCTCATCTCCTGCCGGAATATCCCGGCTGCCGGGGCCATAGTGCTCGAACATGACAGGACGCTGTTCAATCCCTGGGCCTCTTCCTTGCGCTGTTTTCGCCCAGATTGCCCGAACATGCTGCTCTATTGGGCCATGCTCAGCCATGCGGTTGACCGCAATTGCCGATGGTTCGATTTCGGCCGCTCATCTCCCGGATCATCCACCGCCCGCTTTAAAATGCAATGGGATGCGGAAATACACCCTCTTTTCTGGCATGTCTTTTCCAAACAGCCGCATGACTGGCAGCCGACGCATGAATCGCTGGTCAATGAAAACTGGAAAAATCTGTCTCTCGACCTCTCTCGCCAGCAGGGACCAGCACTGCGACGCTGGATAAGTCTTTGAGGACCATGGATGATCATCTATCAGACTGAAGACTGTATCGTCTCACTGCCACTGCCACTTTTCCTGGTTGTTGAAGATGTCGGTTGGTGGCAGGGCGAGGATGACTCTGCTGTTCATGGGCCTTTTCGCAACAGATTTCCCCGGCGACACTGTCTTGCGGATTATCAGGCCCTGACCCAATTGTCCGAGCGACTCTCGATGCGCATCGCTATTGGTATGGTTCTCGGAGAGTGGGACCGAAACAACCTCCTCAAAGAGATAACAGGAGCAACCTGGATGGGCCGGGATTGGGAAAATTGCCTCAACCAGGGGCCATGGCTTGAGGAAACGGCCGAATACATCAGAGAAAATGAACAGCATCTGGAGCTGGCTGTCCACGGACTCTGCCATGAATTCTGGCAGGGAGGACAGGCTCAACGTTCAGAATTTCATGACAGCGATGGCAGAATGCGGTCTAAAAAAATCGTTACCGATCACCTGCAGGCCTATGCGGCAATCATGGAGCAGAACGGCTTCAGCAGCTTTCCAAGGATTTTCGTCCCCCCTGCCCTGCATCATAGTTTTGGCAATGGCGAAGATTCGATGCAGGCAGTATTGCGAGATTTTGGTATCGATTATGTGACGACACGGTTTTCCAGGACAAGGCTCTATTCCCCTCCTGTGCATGAAAAGATCACCTGGGAATGCGGGGTGACCCTTCTAGAACGTGGTGTATCCCCTGTATGCTGGGACGAGGTGGCTGCAGTTCCTCGACCAGTCGGGATGAATCCTATACTCGCTTTGCACTGGGGCAACCTCCTGCATCCGGACCCCTGCCGGTCCAGCGAGATAGTCGCAAGGTGGGGAGAGCACATTCTCACTGAAACGACTGGCCTTGGACGGATACTGTCCGTAGACGCCGCCGATTGCTGGCGCCAGGCGGCAGTATTCTACCTGGCAGACATCCAGATTCAAGAGCAGAAGATCTCTGTCAATCTCAAAAACCTCCAGGCCATGCCCTCTCTCTGCGGACACTTTTCTTTGAAGATCATCGGAGGCCATCCCGAGAAATGGCAGTGCCTAGGGGCACAAATGGTTATTACCGGTAGAGATCACTCCATCGTCTCTGTAAAACTGCTGGTCGAACCTGAGCGTCACCGTATAGATATCCTCTTACACTAAAAGACCCTTTTCAGGAACTTACACACACCGCCACCGAATAGCATTGCATCCTGCCAATATGGGTTTTTTACAAGCAGACGCGATTGCTGTTTGCAACGAAATCAGCACGCCTCGCAGAGTCGTACCAGCCACTCGCTCCCTCTCCCCTTTGGGCAAATACTCGCCATAAGAGAAAAGCCCAATGAGTCAACATCTTATCATAGGGATATTGTATTTGACTTATAGGATAAAATTCATAAAGATTCCACTCGCAATTCTCAGAGAAGTCTTTAATTCGCAATCGTGTTTACGATGCAATTTTCTACCCAGTCATGAATATACGCAATCGGCGGATGTTGCATCAGTCGTAAAAAGGATACTGGCGTGACTGTTCAATGTACAAAGATCCATTACCCCGTTTGACTGCAGAAACCGAGAGAACAACGATAAAAAGGAGAAGTGAATGAGTGATTCGTATCGATCAATGTGGGCTGATCTTGGCCTCGACCTTGAAGCACATGATGTTTTGCTCGGAGTTCTGGGAGATGCATATGGGAAGATATTTCTCTCACAGGCAAACCGACCAGAAGGCATGGGATATTTCGACTTTGTCATGAGCGAAGTCCACGGCCTACGCATCAAGGAACTTCTTGACGAAAAAAAAGCAGGACGAAAAATAATCGGTTCGTTTTGCGTCTTTGTCCCAGAAGAGATCGCCTTGGCTGCAAATGCAACACTCGTCGGTCTTTGCTCCGGGGCTGATTTCGCTCTCGAAGAAGTTGAGAAACTGTTGCCGCGCAATACCTGCGCTTTGATCAAGTCCGCATTCGGTTTCAAGATCGGCAAGGTCTGCCCGTATCTGGAGAGCGCCGACCTCATCGTCGGGGAAAACACCTGTGATGGCAAGAAGAAGGCCTATGAGTCTTTAGGCCACCTGGTGGATAATCTCTACGTCATGGATCTGCCCCAAAGCAAATCGGAAAACGGCAGGGCTCTGCTCAAGGCCGAATACCTGCGTTTCAAGGAAACAGTTGAAAATCTCACCGGCTGCCTCATTACCCCGGAATCTCTAAAACAGGGAATTGCCACAGTAAATGCGAAACGCGCAGCCATTCATCGCCTGTCCGCCTTAAGAAAAGCTGATCCGGCACCAATTTCAGGCCTCGATGCCTTGCTGGCCAATCAGGTCTTTTTCTACGACAATCCTGCCCGATTCACGGCCTCGGTGAACACAATCTGTGATGAATTGGAAAAGAGGATAGATACAAAAACCGGAGTCTTCCCCAGCAAACATCCCCGGATCATCATATCGGGCTGTCCCCAGGCCGTACCCAACTGGAAGCTGCCCATGCTTATCGAAACTGCCGGCGCTGTAATCGTTGGCGAGGAATCATGTGTCGGCGAACGAGGAACCCGCAATCTCACCCGAGATTCAGGGAAGACAATCGATGAAATGCTGGAGGCCATCGTTGACCGCTATTTCCAGGTTGATTGCGCAATTTTCACACCGAACCGGGATCGGCTCGAGCATATCCAGGAGATGGTGGAGAATTATCAGGCTGATGGGGTTATTCATTATGGCCTGCAATTCTGCCAACCCTATCTTATGGAGGCGATCCCAGTAGAAAAGGCGCTGGAAGAAAAGGGAATTCCCTGCCTGCGCATCGAGACAGATTATAGCATGGAGGATATCGGCCAACTGAAAACCCGGGTTGAAGCCTTTATTGAACAGCTGAGTTAATTTTTGCAAAACCAAAATGTTTGAATCCCTCGCACTTCGCCTGCTTCCAGGGCAGGACCTTAAAAATGAACTGGATCGTTTGATCGAAAAGAAAAATATTGAGGCTGCCTGC
This sequence comes from Desulfobulbaceae bacterium, assembly GCA_020049575.1. Taxonomy (GTDB): domain Bacteria; phylum Desulfobacterota; class Desulfobulbia; order Desulfobulbales; family Desulfocapsaceae; genus Desulfoprunum. The sequence continues at coordinate 6,792 of JAIFKM010000044.1, read as the reverse complement.
GTTGTAACGTGTGCGGGTAGCCTTACCAAAGCGGTACTGCGCTTTGCCAACCAGGAACAGGCTACGGAACTGAATGGCCACTTTGAAATAGTATCTCTGACTGGAACCTTATCGAAACACGGCTCCCACTGCCATATTGCTCTGTCCGACGAGCATGGTCGCACCTACGGCGCTCATCTGCTGGAGGGTTGTAAGATTTACACCACCGCTGAAATAGTTATCGGAGTCCTGCCCACTCTGCGTTTTTCAAGAAGTCTGGATGCGCGTACCGGCTACCCGGAACTAGAAATTACAGACCTATCCAAACCATAAAGGAGAAAAGATGTCTCGGATCGAACAGTTGAAGAAGGATTTCTCAACCACTACGATTGTGTTTATTGCCATTGCTATTGTGATCAACATCGTTGTTGGACAAATGGTTTCTTTGCTTAAACTCCCCATCTTCCTGGATTCGATCGGAACCATTCTGGTAGGAGTTCTGGCTGGCCCTTTGGCCGGCGGATTAACCGGCCTGCTTACCAATCTTATCTGGGGAATAATCAGTTCTCCTGTGGCCGCTGCCTTTTCTCCGGTTGCGATGGTCATAGGAATTGTTGCTGGTCTGTGCGCAAAATATGGCCTGTTTAAAACATGGTGGCTGGCAATTGTCAGCGGCGTGATTATCACCGTTTTCAACGCAATTGTCGCAGTGCCTATTCGCTTGTATATGTTTGGCGGTATAACAGGCAGTGGTGCAGATTTTATGACCGCCTATATGCTGGCACTCGGTAAAGATCTGTTCGGTTCAGTCATAATTACTGTTTTCACCTCCAACCTCCTGGATAAAGTTTTCACGGCTGTTCTCGTCTGGGGTATCATCAAGGCGCTGCCACTACGCACAACCAGCCGCTTGTCACGAGCAGATTCAACCATTGCCTGAAACACACTCCACACTATTTATCCCCGGCGACTCCAGATATCACCGCCTTCATCCCTTTAACAAGTTGGCTTATATTTTGCTTACAGGGGTGACTGTATATCTGGGTCCAGGCAAATCGCTCGCTGCTGCTTGCCTCATTATTCTCAATGCGGGGTTCGCAGTTGAAGCGGCGATATTTATCCCTTTGTGGCGCGTTCTATGGCGAACCTTGCTCCCCCTGGCTCTTTACATGGGCATCATTCACGGCTTCTTCAACCCGGCAAATCATACTGTCCTGATCTCTTTGGGAAATATGAGCGTGTATCAGGAAGGAATTCAATTCACGTTTACAGTCGTACTGCAGCTATCGGCTGTTCTCTCTGCGTCACTGCTCTTTGCCTTCTGTACCCATCCGGCGGACCTGATAACAGCTGTCTCTCAAGCAGGTTGGCCACCCGCCCTGGCGTATTTGCTAGGAAGCCCACTCCTGCTTTTACCGGCGATGCGGGAGCGGGCCAGGACTATTCAGGCGGCACAGCGGGCCAGAGGCCTCGAGACTCATGGCAGGCTCAGCCAACGTTTTCGGGCCGTATTTCCTCTTATAACTCCCTTGATTCTTGGTGCAATTGTTGAAATTGAGCAACGTGCAATTGCCCTTGAAGTCCGATCGTTCAATATCCCTGGCAAAAAAACTTCCTGGCGAAAAGTAACAGACTCGGTCGTGCAAGGTTTTTTCCGCTGGGGCATGGTGACAGTCATCATAATGATCGTCACATATCGTTTTATCAATTGAAGCCATGCATTGCCTAGAGATAGACAGCTTGACGTTCAGATATCCGACTGCACAGAGTCCGGCCCTGAAAGATATATCATTGACTATTCGCAAAGGAGAATGTGTTGCCTTGATCGGGGCGAACAACTCTGGGAAAACGACCCTTTGCTACGCACTTTCCGGCATAGTCCCTCTCTATTACCGTGGTGAATTCTCCGGGTCTGTGCGAGTAGAAGGACTGGAAACGGTGAATCAGACGATATCTTCCTTATCTCGACACGTCGGGCTCGTACTGCAGCACCCGAAACATCAACTGTCTGGTATTCGCTATACAGTTTTCGAGGAAATTGCCTTCGGTCTTGAAAATCATGGAATTCCACGAGATAACATACTTCAGTGTGTTACCGAGGCGCTATCCCTGGTTGGTCTGTCTGATGCAGGTGAATGCTCTCCGCTAGAACTTTCAGGTGGTCAGCAGCAAAGATTGGCTATCGCTGCTGTCTTGGCGGCCTCTCCAGATATTCTGGTTTTGGATGAGCCGACAACTTTCCTCGACCCGCGAGGAGTTCAAAGCATTTTTGAACTCCTCGCAAATCTGAAAAATAAAGGAAAGACCATCGTTTTTGCAGAGCAGAAAATTGAATGGATTGCTGAATACGCCGATAGAATCATAGCTTTAGCAGGTGGAGAAATTATTCTCAGTGGCTCACCTACGGAGGTGCTCACCTCACCCATACTCCAAAAAATCGGTCTCGATTGGTCTCGCTACACCAAAGTTGCTGATCTTGCCAGGCAGCGACAGTTATGGCCTGATAGCCTCCCTTTGCCGATAACATTTTCAGAAGCAGTTGCGGGATTTTCTGCGAAATCACCAAGTGACACGTGTGCAGATTAGAATCGAGAACCTAAGTTTCAGATATTTGAAGAGCAATAGAGACAACTTGCAGAAGGTTTCGTGTACAATTGAGGCCGGCGAAAGAGTTGCCCTGATCGGGCACAACGGTTCTGGAAAAACCACCCTTGCAAAACATCTCAATGGCCTCTTACAGCCGCAACAGGGCCGGGTGTTTATAGGAAATCACCTGATCGCAGGCGAGAGTACCGCACAATGCGCCAGCAAGGTAGCCCTTCTTTTCCAGAATCCAGATGACCAGATCTGCATGCGGCGTGTATATGAGGAGGTGGCTTTCGGGCCAAAAAATCTTGGCCACTCGTCCAGTCGATTACATATTCTGGTCAAGGAAGCTCTGACTCTTTTTGATCTTTCACATTTGTCTGAGTCCAACCCCTATGATCTTGGCTATTCCGAGCGAAAGAGACTGGCATTGGCGTCGATTACAGCTATGGATACACCAATTCTTGTTTTTGATGAACCTACTGCAGGTCTCGATGAAAGAGAGATTTCGCTCTTTATCGGAGCCATACATAACCTGCAAGCCCAAGGAAAATCAGTGATTATGATCACCCATGATATGGATTTTGTGGCCGAGCATATACCTCGCGCAATCTGTCTCAAGAGTGGTGCTGTAGCATATGACGGCTTGGTTCAAAATTTATTCAACAATGAAGAGCTGCTTTCCTCATGCAGCTTACGACCTCCCCAGGTTTTTCAATTGAGTCGTCATCTTCACCACACTCCACGCGCTCTTACTCCTGAACAGTTCGTATCTACCCTTTCTCGATCAGTTCAGTAAATCTCCCTTCGTTCAAGCTCCTCTGCCGCTTTGTCTTTTTCTGCGAAAGACACCAATTGATGATTTTTGCGTTTTCATTGCTTTGGCCTTTCAGCCTCAAGCTCTTGTTTTTTCGGATCTGAAGAGATGGTGCATGAGAACACCATATAAAATAGATATTACCTATTTTATATATAGTTGCGGCCAATACTCAAACAATGTATTCTGCAACGAAATGGAGCTGCTTGCGCAAGAATATACAGTTTAACAATCATGAGCATTACCGTTTCAACGAATTTTTCAACACTCAGAAATACTTCAGCCGAATATTCTCAAGTGTACGTTTTCATTCTTTTTAGAGGATAAATACCATGGGAAAGGCAGTGCATATTCAATCAGCTCGTCGTAGGACATTTTTAGATAAGGTTCGTTCTTCCCTGCCAAATACAGGAAATCTCAATCTCTGCCTAACCTGCGGCGCTTGTGTCTCAGGCTGTCCTGCCGCCGGTTTAGAGGATATGGATCCCCGCAAATTTCTTCGCATGGCTGCCCTAGGGCTTGATGATGAAATTACCGGTCACAATTGGGTCTGGCTCTGCTCGATGTGCATGCGTTGTACATATGTTTGCCCTATGGAAATCAATATTGCCGGACTTATCATGGAGGCTCGTAACCTCTGGCCAAGAGATCAGCGCCCCCGTGGTATTCTCCAATCCTGCGATATGGCCCTGCGTAATGAAAGTACCAGTGCCACGGGCACGCCCCCGGCAGACTTCCGTTTTGTCGTCGAAGATGTTTTGACAGAGGTCCGCGAGACTCAACCAGGTTGGGAAATGCTTCAAGCTCCCATCGACAAACAAGGTGCCACCTTTTTTCTCAGTCAGAACTCCAGGGAACCAGTATCTCTTCCAGACGAAATGGTTCCCTTGTGGAAGATTCTGCATTTGGCCGGGGCCGACTGGACCTATGGCAGCACTGCCTGGGCCGGTGAAAACTATTGCATGTTTCTGGCTGATGACGAGGGTTGGCGGACGATCACCACGGCCACCGTGCGAAAGGCTGAAGAATTGGGATGCAAGGTGTACCTGAACACCGAATGCGGGCATTCAACCTTCTCTGTAAACCAGGGAATTCGTCGGTTCCAGATTGATACCAGTTTGGAGGTCAAACTCGTGGTGCACTACTATGCCAAGTGGATCAGGGAAGGAAGACTCAAACCGAGCAGTAGCTGGAACCGCAATCTGCAGATGAAATTCACAGTTCAGGACCCCTGCAACCAGGTGCGAAAGGAATATGGCGATGCCTACGCCGATGACCTCCGCTTTGTTGTAAAAGCCTGCGTCGGAGAAGAGCATTTTGTTGAGATGTACCCCAACAAATCAAACAATTACTGCTGCGGAGGCGGTGGGGGATATCTGCAATCCGGGTTCAACGAAGAACGACACCATTATGGCAAAATAAAATTTGACCAGGTAATGGCCACTGGCGCGAAATACTGCATAACGCCCTGTCACAACTGCCATGCTCAGATCCATGATCTTTCCCATCATTTCAACGGTGGATTCTTTGTCAGCAACCTTTGGACCTTTCTCGCCTTATCTTTGGGAGTTCTGGGGGAAAACGAACGAGAAGATCTCTGTGATGAACTCAAGAATATCTGGCTGCCGGGTGAACCGGGAACACCGAATCCGTTTTTTGAAAGAGAGTAGACATTTTTAACTGGTGGTCAAAACTGACAATAGGCAACCTGACTGGTTTAGAGAGCCGGTGCTCTCCACGGACTGCAAACCCGTTGAAGGGTTTAATAAACTCTTGTTCGGTTCAACTCCGAACCCAGTCTCCTGCCACTCTTGAGATTTTACCATGATGCAGGGACGTGAACACGCTTCCATCACAGGAGAGGCATTAATGAAGGACCTAACTGCAAGTGTCATCATTTTCGCTTGCCGTTATTGCGCCTACAGTGCAGCAGACCTCGCAGGTTCGGAAAGACGGTCATACCCTGCCACAACCAGTATTGTCCTGGTCCCGTGCAGTGGGCGTATCGAAGAATCACTCCTACTTAAGGCCTTTGAGAGCGGTGCTGATGGCGTGATGGTCATGGGCTGCCTCGAGGGTAACTGTCATTTCATCTCTGGCAATCTCGGCGCTCGCGCGAGGGTGCAGAGGGTACAAAACATTCTTGAGAATATTCATTTTACTTCCGGCCGAATACGGATGTTCAATCTGAGTGCGGGTGAAGGTGCCAAATTTACCTCCTTCGTGAATGACTTTGTCTCGGAAATCCAGAAATTAGGTCTCAGCCCAATTAATCTGGCCCGTGGCAAGGAAGTCGCTGTACTGCCCAAAGAAGAACGATGATAATTTACCTTCAATTCATCCCTCCGATGAAAAAAGCAACATGCCAAGAAAAATAGTTCTGCTTTGTCTTTCTCATGGGCATACCACAAATGCCTCCTGAAAAATTCTTATTACCCTCTTCATCAAGTCCCTCCCATACATCTCATGGTTAACTGGAGGATCAGACATGGGTGCCTGTCTCCTTAACCATACCCATGGTTGGCTGAAATCGAAGATACTCATATAAAAAAATTTAAGGCATCTGCGACACCAGAAACACACAAGGTGAGAATGCAAGGTTTAGGGGGAAAAACTCAACGAGGTGTCTTTATATGATGTACGAATTTAGAGTCAGCGAAATGGCAGAAGAATTTGGTGTGCATCGAAACACCATACGAAACTGGATTGCCTCTGGAACCCTTCAGGCCAAAGAAGGCCCTGGTCGCAAATATCTCATGAAATTCAATGATTACAAAATCCTCTGTGAAAAATTTGGGCGAGAGCCGCACATAAGTCCAAACAACAATGTTCATCCGTTGCATCTTAAAATAACAGAGACTCGGCAAGAGCAGAGAGTACCACTAGAACTCATCGGACACCACAGTGAGATCGCCGTCGAGCCAAGCTGGGGGGACAGTTGTCTGACCTGCGGTTCCTGTGCCAGTGCCTGTCCCCTCTCTGGTGTTGACGGATTGGACCCGCGAAAGATTGTGCGCATGGCCGTTCTTGGTATGGACAAAGAACTGGTTGATTCAGATTGGCCATGGAAATGTACGATGTGCGGCAAGTGTGAAATTGCCTGCCCAGCCAGCATCCAGATCGTTGACCTGATCCGTAGGATTCGCGGTAGCCGAAATCGAGATAAAGTACCCGAGCCAATCCATGGAGGTATCAGCAAGTGCCTTGAACGTGGCAACAACCTCGGCATCCCAAAGGAAGACTTCGTCGTTCTTTGCAATGAAATTGGGGAGGAACTCGCAAAAGACTGCTGCCCTGGCTTTGTAACTCCTATTGATCGGCATGGTGCCAGAGTGCTGATAACTATCAACTCAAAAATCCCGTTTGCCGAACCAGAAAACATGAAATATTGGTGGAAGATTTTTTATGCC